>CAYYIK010000112.1:0-6893 GCA_964471955.1 uncultured Thermoanaerobaculia bacterium
CGGGCGCTGCGCGGCGCCGGGCAGCGCCCGGCCGAGCTGGTCGCCCGACTCGGACGCGCCGTGCCGCGGCGTCTCGACCAGGCGGAGCAGGCGCGGCGTCTCGTCGCCTGGCGGCTGGTCGGAGCGGCGCGCGGCGGGCTCGCCCGGGCCGCGGCCGAGCTCGACGGCCGGGCGCGTCTGATCGCCGGCCTGTCGCCGGCGCGCACTCTGGCGCGCGGCTTTTCGATCACCCGCGGCGCGGCGGGGCAGGTGGTGCGCTCGCCCGCCGACGCGCCGCCGGGATCGCGCCTCACCATCGAAACGGCGGGAGGCACCTTCGGCTCCCGCGTGGAGGAGAGATGACGGCTCGCAAGCAGGGAGAAGATTCCACCACCGTGTCGTTCAGCGAGTCGCTGCGCGAGCTCGAGGCGATCCTGGCGCGCATCGAGGGGGAGGAGGTCGACCTCGACCGGCTCGCCTCCGAGCTCGGCCGCGCCGCCGAGCTGCTCGAACTCTGCCGGAGCAAGATCCGCAAGGCCGAGGTCGAGGTGGCGCAGATCGTCCAGCGGCTGGAGCCGCCTCGGGCCGGTGAGTGACGGGGCGCCGGGCGAGGCGCTCTCGCCCGCCGAACTGCGTCGTTACGGGCGCCAGATGGTGATGCCGGAGATCGGCCTCGCCGGGCAGCAGCGGTTGCGCGCCGGACGGGTGCTGGTGGTGGGGGCCGGCGGACTCGGCTCGCCGGCGGCGCTCTACCTCGCCGCCGCCGGAGTAGGTACCCTCGGCCTGGTCGAGTTCGACCGGGTCGACGAGAGCAATCTGCACCGCCAGATCCTCTTCTCGACCGCCGACCTCGGCCGCCCGAAACTCGCCGCGGCGGCCGAGCGGCTCGCCGGACTCAATCCGCACGTGCGGCTCGTGCCGCACGAGGGGAAGCTCGACCTCGACAACGCGCTCGAACTGGTCTCCGCCTACGATCTGGTGGTCGACGGCTCGGACAACTTTCCGACCCGCTACCTGGTCAACGACGCCGGCGTGCTCGCCGGCCGGCCGGTCGTGCACGGCGCGGTCTACCGTTTCGAAGGGCAGCTGTCGGTCTTCGCCGCGCCCGGCGGTCCCTGTTACCGCTGCCTCTTCCCGCAGCCGCCGCCGGTCGGCACGGTGCCATCGTGCACCGAGGCCGGGGTCTTCGGCGCGCTTCCCGGCGTGGTCGGTTCGCTACAGGCCGCCCAGGCGATCCAGTGGCTCGCCGAAGTCGGCGAGCCGCTGGTCGGCCGACTGCTGATCTTCGACTCGCTGGCCGGCGCCTTTCGCGAGCTGCGCTTTCCGCGCGACCCCGCCTGCCCGGTCTGCGCGCCGAACGCCCCGCACCGCGAGCTGCGCCGCGAGGAGGCGAGCTGCGAGATCCCGGCCGGAACGTTCGAACTGGAGCCCGAGGAGGTGGCGCGCCGCCGCGCCGCCGGCGAGCACCTGGTCCTGCTCGACGTGCGCGAGCCCTGGGAGCGCGAGATCGCGACGCTGCCCGGCGACCGCTGGATCCCCCTGCGTGACCTGGCCGCCCGGCTGGCGGAGGTCCCGGCCGACGCCGCGGTGGTCCTCTACTGCCACCACGGCGGGCGCTCCGCCCACGCCACGGGCTACCTGCGCGCCCACGGCCGGCCGCGCTGCTTCAATCTCGCCGGCGGCATCGACGCCTGGAGCCGGCGCGTCGATCCCGCGCTGCCGCGCTACTGACAGCTCGTCGGGGCGCGATAGGCTCGCCCGACCCGGGTCCCGGGGCGCAGCGCGGCGGCGACGCCGGGCTGCTCCGGGCTCCCGGCGACAGGTAATCCTTCCAGCAGACGTCGGAACAGCGGGAGAGATCGGATGAGTGAACGCGGGCGTGGCGGCCGGAGAGCCGCCTGGCGATGGATACCGGGGGCGACGCTGCCGCTGGTGGCGCTGATGGGCCTGGCGCCGACGGCTTTGCCGGCGCAGCCGGCGGCCGATGCGGCGGCGGTGCGGGCCGAGGTGCCGGTCGAAGAGTTCACCCTCGACAACGGCATGAAGTTCCTGCTCGTGCGGCGGCCCGAGCAGGCGACCGTCATGGGCGGCTGGGTGGCCCACGTCGGCTCGGCCAACGAACGGCCGGGCATCACCGGCGTGGCGCACTTCTTCGAGCACATGATGTTCAAGGGGAGCCGCATCCTCGGCACGAAGGACGCCGTGCGCGACGCCGAGATCCTCGCCGAGCAGGAGGCGCTGCAGGAGCAGATCCGCGAGCTCTACCGCGTCCAGCGGGCGCGCTGGCGCAAGGGGGAGATCGACGATCCGTTCGACCCGGCGGCGCGGCCGCAGGCGCTCGTCGATCTCGAGGCGCGGTTCGCGAAACTGGTCGAAGAGCAGCGCGCGCTGATGGTCAAGGACGAGTTCGACAAGATCTACACCGAGGCCGGCGGCTCGGGTATGAACGCCACGACCAACTGGGACTCGACGGTCTACTGGATCACCGTCCCGGCCAACAAGCTCGAACTCTGGTTCTGGATGGAATCCGAGCGGCTGCTCCAGCCGGTCTTCCGCGAGTTCTATTCGGAGCGCGACGTCGTGCAGGAGGAGCGCCGGCTGCGCGTCGAGTCGACCCCGACCGGGCCGTTCGAGGAGCAGCTCAATGCGATGTTCTGGACCTCGCATCCCTACAACTGGGACACCATCGGCTGGATGAGCGACCTGAAGTCGCTGTCGATGGCCGATGCGCAGGAGTTCTTCTCCACCTTCTACGCGCCGAACAACCTCACCGCGGCGCTGGTCGGCAACTTCGAGGTCGCCGAAGTCCGACGACTCGCCGAGGCCTATTTCGGGCGCATTCCGCGCGGCGAGCGGCCGGTGCCCGACGTCGTGACGCTCGAGGAGAAGCAGCTCGCCGAAAAGCGGATGAACGCCGAGTGCGACTGCCAGCCCCAGGTCACCATCCAGTTCCACACCACGCCCTTCCAGCACAAGGACGACTACGTCCTCGAGGTCATCTCGGGGTTGCTCAACGGCCAGACGGGACGCTTGAACAAGCAGCTGGTGCTGGAGCGGAAGATCGCCTCGTCGGCGTTCGGCGCGCAGCAGGCCTGGAAGTACAATGGATTCTTCACTCTCGCGGCCGAAACGCAGGGCGAGGCGACGCCGGCCGAGGTCGAGGCGGCGCTTCTCGCCGAGCTCGACCGTCTGGCCGCCGAGCCGGTGCCTGCCGAGGAGCTGCAGAAGGTCAAGAACCAGACCGTCGCCGGCTCCTTCCGCAACCTGCAGAATCCGTTCTTCCTGCTCGTGCAGCTGCTCTTCTATGACGGCTGGGGGGACTGGAGCCACATCAACACGTGGGCCGAGAAGACGCTGGCGGTGACGCCGGAAGACGTCCAGCGGGTGGCGGCGAAGTACTTCACCCGCGAGAACCGCACCGTGGCGACCTACCAGCGCAAGGCCGGAAGCGTCGCCGAGGCGGTCCCCGAAGAGCTCGCCGGCCTGCCGGCCGAGCAGCAGCGGATGTTCCTCGGCCAGTTGCGCCAGATCCGCGCCGCGGCGGATGCGGCGCAGCTCGAGCAGGCGCTCGCCGGGCTCGAGGCCCAGAAGGGGGCGCTGCCCCCCGAGTATGCGGCGCCGGTGGCGCTGATGGAGCGAACGATGCGCGAGCGACTCGCGGAGCTGCGCGCCGGGCAGGCAGAGGAGGTGGCGCAGTGAGCACGTTCGGGATCAGCCGCCGGCGGCCGTTTGCCGGCCTCGCCGCCGTCCTCGTCGTCTGCGCGCCGCTCGCGGCGAAGGCGGATTCCGCCATCCCGCCGCGCCCCGAGCAGCTGAGCTACGCCGCCCTGGACTTCGAGGTGCCGCGCGCCGAAACGCTGCGCCACACCGAGGGGCTCGGCGGCGCAGTCGCCTACGTCGTGCCCGACCGCGCCCTGCCGCTGGTCAACGTGGTTCTCCATCTGCGCACCGGCGCCTTCCGCGAACCGGCCGAGTTGCCGGGGCTGGCCTCCATGACGGCGCGCCTGATGCGCGTCGGCGGTACCACCGGCCGGACCCCCGAGGAGTTCGACGAGCGGGCCGATTTCCTGGCCGCGCAGATCGGCGTCACTTCGGGAGAGACCGGAACCCGCGCCTCGCTCAACGTCCTGACGCACTCGCTCGACGAGGGGCTCGACCTGCTCTTCGACATGCTGCGCAACCCACGCTTCGACGCCTCGCGACTCGAGATCGAGCGCGGCAAGGCGCTCGAGGCGATGAAGCAGCGCAACGACGACGCGAGCGACATCCTGGCGCGCGAACAGGGCTGGCTCTTTTACGGCCGCGACCACTTCGGCGCCCGGCAGGCGACCGCGGCGCAGCTGGCGGCGATCGACCGCGAGGCGCTGCTCGACTTCCACCGGCGCACCTACGGCCCGGAGGGCTTGGTGATCGCCGTCTCGGGCGACGTCGACGCGGCCGACGTGCTGGCGCGCATCGCCCGGCGCCTCGACGGCTGGCAGGCGGCCGAGGCGGCCGTCTGGCCGCCGTCGACGCCGGAGTACGCCCCGGCCCCGGGTCTCTACCGGGTCGAGAAGGACATTCCGCAGGGCAAAGTCGTGGTCGGGCACCGCAGCCTCGCGGTCGAGGACTGGACCGATCCGCAGCTGGCGGCGATCGAGGTGATGAACGACATCCTCGGCGGCGGCGGCTTCACCTCGCGCCTGGTCAAGCGGATCCGCTCCGACGAGGGGCTCGCCTACGGGGCCTATTCCCGCTTCGGGCTCGGCGCTTTCTGGCCGACCACCTTCAGCATGGGCTACGCCTCGAAGAATCCGACCGTCGCCTACGCGCTCGAGATTCTGCTCGAGGAGTTCGAGCGCATCCGCACCGAGCCGGTGTCGGAGGAGGAGCTGCGGGTCTCGAAGGGCTCGTTCATCGACACCTTCCCGCGCTCGTTCGAGTCGGCGGCGCAGATCGCCGCCACCTTCGCCCAGGACGAGATCCTCGGCCGGCCGCACGAGTACTGGTACGGCTATCGGGCGCGCATCGAGGCGGTCGATGCCGCGCAGGTGCTCGCAGCGGCACGCCGGCACCTCGATCCCGGACGGCTGGCGATCCTGGTGGTCGGCAAGTGGTCCGAGATCGCCCCCGGCGACCCCGAGGGGAGGGCCACGATGGCGCAGTTCGGCGGCGGCAAGTCGACCGAACTGCCCCTTCGCGACCCGCTCACCCTCGAGCCGCTCTCCCCCCCCTGACCCGGAGTTTCGGGGACAGGCACCAAAACTCCGGGTCGCGGGTAAATCGGTTATTCGGGGACAGGCAGAGAAACTCCGGTTTTTCTGCCTGTCCCCTTTTTGAAGAGGACGGGCCCCAGATGGCGTGGAAGTCTCGAGCGAGAGCGGTGGCCGTCACCATTCTTCTGTCCGCGATGGTGAGGATCGCACCCGGCGGCGGAGAGGAGCGGCTCCCGGCCCCGGCGGCGACGCGGACCGTCGCGGTGACGATCGACGATCTTCCCGGCGCCGCCGCGGCTCTGGTGGCGAACGACCCCGCGACCGTGCTGGAGACGAACCGTCGGCTGGTCGCGGCCCTGACGGCAGCGGGCGTTCCGGCCACCGGTTTCGTCAACCAGGGCAAGCTCGACGTGGAGGGGGAGGACGCGACGGCGCGCGCCGCCCGCGTCGCCGCCCTGCGAGAGTGGGTGGACGCCGGCTTCGAGCTCGGCAATCACACCTACTCGCATCGCAGTCTGAATCGCCTGCCGCTCGAGGAGTTCCAGGCGGACGTCGAACTGGGCGAACCGGTGGTGCGCGAGCTGCTGGCTGCGAAGGGGAAGACGTTGCGCTATTTCCGCCACCCCTTTCTTCAGGTCGGGCTCGACCTGGAGAAGCGCCGTGCCTTCGAGCGCTACCTCGCCGGGCGCGGCTACACGGTCGCGCCGGTGACGATCGACAACGACGAGTACATGTTCGCCGCGCTCTACGCCGGAGCGCTGTGTCGCGGCGACGCGGCGGCGGCGGAGAAGGTCGCCGTCGCCTACCTCGACTACATGGAGCAGGTCTTCGCTTTCATCGAAGAGACCTCGCGCCGCCTGTTCGACCGCGAGCCGGCGCAGGTGCTGCTGATCCACGTCAACGCGCTCAACGCCGACCGCTTCGCCGACCTCGCGGCGCGGATGACGAAGCGCGGCTACCGCTTCGTCCCGCTCGAGACGGCGCTCGCCGACCCCGCCTACGACTCGCCCGACGACTACGTCGGCGCCTGGGGGATCTCCTGGCTTCACCACTGGGAGACGACCGCCGGCCGCAAGCGCTCGCCGTCGCCCGACCCGCCGGCGTGGGTCTCCTCCGGCTGGGAGGCGACGACGCGCTGATCGCGCGCCGGCGCCCCTCCTAGCGGCTCGCGCGATCGCGCTTCGCCGAGCGCGCCGCCGCACCCTTCGGGGCGGGCGGATCCCCCAGCAGCTGGCGGGCGAGGCTCGACTCGCGCGCGAAGAAGCCCTCGGTGTGGAAGGTCTCCGCGAGACCGTAGAGCTCGTAGTCGAGGTGGTGGAGCAGCTCGTGGACGAGCGTGCGCAGGAAGGTCCGGAAGGCGACGACCTGCCGCTTCGCCGCGGTGCGCATCCAGAGGGTGATCCGCGCCGGCGGGGGCTCGGGCTCGTAGAGGCCGTGCAGCTCGCCGTAGCCCCCGGTCGGCCGCGCGGCGAGCACGCGCAGTCGCAGCCGGGGCACCGCGAGCGCGGCGCAGATGCCGTCGGCCAGGCCCTGCGCGGCGGCCTGGACGGCGGGCCGCTCGGCGGCTTCGAGTGCGCGCTCGAGCTCTCGGGCGAGCGGGCGCAGCGCCTCGGCGCCCGGCAACTCGACCGCGGTGATCGCGTCGCTCGCCCGGTAGATCCGCTGCTGCCGGGCCGTCAACCGGGCGTAGAAGGGAAAGGGCACGCCGTCATCCTAGGC
>CAYYIK010000113.1:0-6839 GCA_964471955.1 uncultured Thermoanaerobaculia bacterium
GAGCCGAGCCGCGCGCGCACCTCCTGGATCCAGCTCTGCCAGGACTCGCTCACTGCACCTCTCCCGCGCCGCCGCGCGGCCGGGCGATCGACAGGTCGAACGCCACCGGCGCCGGCGGCGCCTCGTCCATCGTCAGGGTCACGAAGTAGAGCGCCGCGCCGCGCGGGCTGCGCCAGGTCGGGTGCCGACGGTCCGGCTCGCCGAGGTCGACGTCGAGCGCCAGCTCGCCGCTCGGCCGCGCCAGCAGATCCCCGGTGCGCCCTCCGGTCACGCCGATCGAGGCGGGCGCCGAGGCGCCGAATTCGAGTCGCACCGACGCCAGCTCGGCGCCGCTTTCGAGCAGCAGCGGAGCGCGGGCCGCCGTGACGCGCAACGTGCCGTCGGCCGCGGCGAAGACGGCCGGCGGGAAGCCGCGCACGACGATGCCGCTCCCCCGGTCGAGCACCGCGGTGCCGGGGATCTCCCGTTCGGTCGATTCCAGCGGCAGCCAGCCGCGAGCAGCCGACGCGCTGCGCGCCCAGCTCCGGTCGGCCAGACCGAGGGCGTCGAGCGCGAGCGGCGAGACCAGAGCGGCCGACGCCAGCGCCAGGGCCGCCAGAGCGCCGCCGCCCGGCAGGCGGCGCGGCAGAGCGACGAGCAGCGCCGCGGCCGGCAGGAACCAGGCGTTGCCCGCCGCGCCGGCGTCCCCCGCCAGGTCGAACGGCGAGGTCACAACCTGGGCGGCGAGCGCCGCGAGGACCGCCCACGGAATCCATCGCCGCCCCGCTTCGCGCGACGGCTCGGCGAAAGCGGCGAGAAGCGGCAGGAAGAGCGTCGCCACGCCCAGGTGGCGGCCGACGAGCAGCGCGAGGCCGCTCCAGCCGAGGAGCCGGAGGTCGTACCAGAACTCGACCGGTTGCCAGAACGAGCCGACGAGCACCGCCGCCGCGAGACCGCTGATCGCCGCGCCGGCGGCGAAGCCGAGGCCGCGCACGAGACGGCGCCCGCGCGGCGCGGCGGCGACGAAAGGGGCCGCCAGCGGCAGCACGGACGGGGCGCCGATGGCGGCGAGGCCGAAGGCGAGCCCGGCGGCCGGCCAGCGCCAGGCGCCGGAGCGCTCGGCGAGCTCGCCGGCGTAGATCGCGTCGGGCTCGATCGTCGGCGCGGCGCGGCGCCCCCAGATCGTCGCCGCGGCGAGCGCGACGCCGAACGCACCGAGAAGCTCGGGGGTGGGTGACAGGACCGCCAGTGGCGCCGCCGAGGCGACGAGGGCGATCAGCACCCAGCGGGTCGCCACGCTCCCCCCGAGCGCGCCGCGGCCGGCGCGCGCCAGCAGCGCCAGGATCGCGCCGAAGAGCAGCGCCTGCAGGGCGAAGACCCCGGGCCAGCCGGCCAGCCGCCGCGCCAGCGCCGCGACCGCCACGCCGAGACGGTGCGGCCGCGCCGGCGCGAGGCTCCCCTCGCGGTCGAGCGCAACGCCGCGCGGTGGACTGCCGTAGCGGGCGGCAAACGCGGCGACCGCGTCGGCGGAGCCGGCGCGCTGCTCGACGGCCAGCCAGAGCGCGCTCTGCCGTCCGTCGTCCGGCCGCCTGGCCGGAGCGACGAAGAGTGCCGCGGCGAGCAGCGCCACGACGAGGGCCGCCAGCAGCAGCCGCGCAGCGAGCTCCGGTCTCATGGTCATCCCCTCCTCACTCCCCCGGGTCGGCGCCCGCCATCCCGATCTCGACCTCCCAGCGCCCGAACGGCACCTGCGCCGTCTCGAGCTGGATCGTCGGCTTGACCAGGAAGCGGCTGCCGGCGCGCGGCCGCCGGACGTCGATCGACCAGCTGCGCTCGCCGCCGGGATCGAGCGGCGCGGGGAGGGCCAGCCAGGGGCGGCCGCTCCACAGATCGCGCTCCCCCTCCCAGAGCTGGACTTCGAACATCACTCCGCCCGGCGCGACGTGACTCGGCAGCCAGCGATGCGCGCTGGTGTTGCGGACGGTGACTTCGAGGCGCCGCCGCTCGCCGCGGCGCCAGCCCCGGAACCCCTCGATGCGCAACTCGCCCTGCCCCTGCGGATAGAGCGTGGTGGTGATCGGCGGCGGCACCGGTACCCGGTCTCCGGGCGGCTCGCGGCGGGCCAGTTCGGCGATCGCCGTCGCCATCGCCGCGGCGCTGGCCGCCGGATCGTGCTGGCGGGCGACGTGGCGGCGCGCGGCCTCGCCCATCCGCCGCAGGCCGTCGCGGTCGCGGTGGAGCCGCTCGGCGAGCAGGCGCGCCAGCTGTTCGTCTTCGTCGTCGCCGAGCGGCACATGGAGGGCGATCGCATCGGGCAGAGCGCCGAACTCGGCGTAGTCCGAGACGATCACCGGCCGGCCGACGGCGAGGATGCGCAACAACGAGGCCGAAGTCTCGCCGGCGGTCGGATAGCGCAGGTTGAGGCAGAGGTCGGTGGCCGCGATGGCGGCCTCCATCTCGTCGAAGGGCAGGAAGCCCGTGACGTGGACCCGCGCGGCGACTCCGACTTCGGCGGCGAGCTCCGCGTAGCTTGCGTAGGGGGACAGCTCGCCGGCGATCAGCAGATGCACGTCCTCGAGCCCGGCGTGCGCGAGGGCACGGATGGCGACGTCGGTGCGCTTGATCGGGGTCTGGAAGCCGAACGAGCCGAGCAGCGGCGCCGCCGCCGGAATGCCGTGGCGGCGCCGGAAGTCGTCGCCGCGCTCGGACGAAGCGGGGGCCGGCAGCGGAATCGCCATCGGCACGACGCGCACCGCGAGCTGCGGATCGTCCTCGGCGAGCACGCCGGCGGCCCAGCCGCCGTGCACGATCACGCCGCGCTGGCGGCGCAGCAGCGTGCGGTGGGCCGGCAGGTGGAACTGCGCCGTGCTGCCGAAGGCACCCCAGTAGACCGGGCGCGCCGCCGCCGCGCCGATCCAGCCGTGGTCGCGCGCGAGCTGCTCGGCGTAGGCCGGGTAGTCGCCGCGCCCGACCGTGCGATCGAGCAGGAAGTGGTGCAGCACCAGGTCGTGCAGCACCATCACGCCGGGCCGCTCGAGGGCGAGCCGCCAGACCGCCTCGTGGAAGCGGTTGTTGCCCATGTGGTAGAGCGGCAGGCGACCCCCGCTGCCGGCCTCGTCGGCGGGAGCCGGATTCCAGCGTTCGATCAGGGCCGCATCGACCTCCTGGCCGGGCAGGCGCAGGACGCGCACGTCGGCGCTCGCCGCCAGATGCGGCAGCAGGTCGACCGAGTAGTCGGAGATCCCCGACCGGACCGGCGGCAGGGGCGAGAGGTAGTCGAGGCGGAGACTCACGCGGCGGACATTCTAAGCGCCGCCGGCGGGAGGAGTCGCGGCCGGCTCAGGACTCGGAGGTGGCGTCCGCCGTCTCGGCGGCGGCGATGGGCTCGCCGTCCGGGCCGACGTCGGCGAAGATCGGATTGCCGTACTCGTCGACGCCGACGACCACCTCGGTGATCCCGGCCTCCTTGCGCTCCTGGCGGCGCTGGGCCTTCTCTTCCTTCTTCTGTTTCTTCGCCAGCTCGCGCTGGCGCTTGTTGAAGCCGTAGTTCTGTCGGGCCATCCTCACCCCCACTTTCGGGTCACGATCGAACGGGAGCGGGCGGCCGTCAGACGATTGGATTCGCGTCGCGCCTCTTCGATCCTGCGAAGGCGGGACTCTATCACCCCTGCCCCGCCGGAACCGCTTCGGACGCGGCCCCGGCACGCAGTCGCAGACGCCCGTCGGCCTCGAGCGCCAGCAGGCGGATCCGCCCCGGCGCGAAATCGACCGACTCGGCGAAAGTCGCCGCCGGCAGGCTTCCGGCGGCGTCGGCGGGCGGATCGACGGGGAGGAACTCGACCTCGAGGAGGCGCCCGCCCGGCGCCACCGGCAGGTCGACGTCGACCACCAGCGGGCGGGTCCGTCGCACGCCGCGATGGGTGACCCGGCGGTCGAGGACGACATCGCCGTCGATGGCGACGCGCAGCCGGTAGTCGATCGCCGTCTCCTCGCAGACCCGCGCCTGGCGCATGTGGGCCGGCAGGGCCGCCAGCTCGTCCGCGGTGCGGTCCCGACAGATCTCCACCCGCGCCGCCGCGGTGCGCAGCGCCAGGCGCAGCGCCGCGCCCTCCGGCGGCGCGCCGACCGGCAGGTGAGCGAGGGTCGAGAGGGCGGCCATCAGGGCGAGTGGCACCGCCAGGCGGAGCGCCAGGCGCAGCAGGCGGGCGGCCTCAGGCATGGCCGGACTCCGCCGTCACCGCGCCGGTGGCCGCGCACTCCGGCTCCGGGTCGAGCGACTCCTCCGCCGCCGGGCCGAGGGCGGCGACCCGGTCGCGCAGCGCCGCGATCGTCGCTCGCGCCGCCGCCCCCTCGCCGAGCGAAGCGGCAACGAAGGCGACGCGGCGGCGGTCGACGCGCGGCTTGAGCTCCGCCTCCCGGCCGGCGAAGAGCCGGGCCTCGAGCCATTTCGGGCCCTCGCGGAAGCGGCAGTCGCGGGTCGGGCAGGAGAGCAGCACGACCCCCCCGGCCCCGCCGCGCAGCCACGACTCGATCGCCGCGCTGTGCACCGAGCCGGCGCAGGCGACCGGTTCGAGCCGGGCTCCGGCGACGGCGAGCTCCTCCGGCCGCCCGCCGAGTCCGTTCAGGCAGGCGAGGACGACCACCTCGCGCGGCCCCGAAGGCCGCGTGGCGAGCTTCTCGCGCGTCGCCGCCAGCTGGTCGCGCCCGGTGCGGCCGAAGGGACCGACCCCCATCGGAGCGCAGGAGGCGGCGCACAGACCGCAGCCGACGCAGCGCGCCGGATCGACGTGCGCCACCAGCTCCGAGGTCTGGGCGCCGAAGGCCCGCGGCACCATGGCGATCGCCTCGTAGGGGCAGTCCTGGTAACAGTCGGTACAGCCGGTGCAGGAGTTCTCGTCGACCCACGACACGTTGATCGCCGGACGCGGCCGCCAGAGGCGGGTCAGCGCGGCCAGCAGGAGAAAGGCCGCCACCCAGAGCGCCAGGTGGACGACCGGCGGCACGCGCAGCGACACCGGCAGCCAGAAGGCGAAGAGCAGATCGAGCGGCAGCGGCCCGGGCAGCGCCAGCAGGTCGGCCGCCGGCGGCAGCTCCACCGGCTGGATCGCGGCGAAGAGGGCCAGCAGGGCGAGGACCGCCAGGCGGAGCCGGCGCGGGGGCAGCAGCGCCGGCCGGGCGACGCGGGAGACGTGGATCCACAGACCGGCGGCGAGGCCGAGCGGCAGGGCCACGTGCAGGAAGAGGTTCATGAAGAAGAACGACGAGGGTACCGGCGTTTCGCCGTTGAAGGAGCGGCCGAGCGGCGTGGCGAGCACCGGCAGGAGGTCGATCAGGCGCGCCCCCTGGGAGGCGACCATCGCCCCCTGCACGTCCCAGACGAGTACCAGCCCGGTCCAGCCGCAGGCCAGCACGACGCCGAGCAGCACCACCCCGCTCAGCCAGGCGAAGGCGCGCGGCCCCCAGGTGTGCCCCTGCACGAGCTTGCGCAGCAGGTGGACGCCGATCGCCACCATCGCCAGGTCGGCCGAGTAACGATGCACCGAACGAACCCAGCCGCCGAGGAAGATCGACTCTTCGATGCGCGCCACCGAGCCGTGCGGATCGCCGATGCGGTAGAAGAGAAACAGGTAGACGCCGGTGACCAGGGTCACCAGGAAGCAGAGCACCGCCAGGTTGCCGCTCTGGTGCAGCGGATTGAAGCGCGAACCGTAGAGGCGGTCGAAGAGGAGCTCGAGCGGCCGCAGCAGCGCCGCCACGGCGCGGCCGGCGCGCGGCGGGCCCGCGGCCGTCGCCCCCGGCGGCGGCTGCGGCCGCGCGCGCGGCCGGTCGGCGGCGACGCTCATGCCGGCGCCCGCTCGAGCCGCTGCGCCGCCTCGACCAGCCAGCGCGCCGGCGGGTAGAGAAAGCGGTAGGCGATCCGTCCTTCACCGTCGAGCACGACGACCATCGCCGCGTGGCCGATGTCACCCGTCTTCTCGTCCCGCGAGAAGCCGACCTCCCACGGCGCGATCGCCGCAAGCACGTCGTCGACCGGCCCCGAAAGGGCGCGCGCCCCCGGCAGATCGGCGATCCCCCACTTGGTCATCAGCCCCGGCAGCGCGCCGGGCGTGTCGCGCCAGGGATCGAGCGTCACCACCACGGTCGGCGGCGGCGGACCCGGATAGGCGAGGCTGGCCCGCCGGATCGTCGAGGTCAGGGTCGGGCAGACCACCGGACAGTGACCGAACACGAAGGTGAGAAAGACCGGACGTCCGCGCAGCTGGCCGAGATCGAACGGCGCGCCGTGCTGGTCGACGAGTGGCAGCGGCGGCGCCGGCAGGGTGCCGATCGGGTAGCCCGCCGGCAGGGGTTCGTCGGCGGCGAGGGCGGCGGGCGTCGCGCTGGACGCCGCGAGTCGCGCCGCCACGCCGCCCGCGCCGGTGAGCGCCACGACGGCGAGCGGCGCCAGCAGCAGCCAGCCCGCCGGCCGGCGCGCCAGCCGGGCGAGACCGGCCGCCAGCTCGGCGCGCCAGAAGAGCAGCAGGAAGGTGAGCATCGACAGGGGCGCCAGGATCAGCAGCATCCACCCCCACGGCTCGGGCAACCCGTCCGGCGCGACGCCGAAGCAGATCTCGCGCGTGCGCAGCAGCCACTCCGGCGGCGCCGGCAGGCGGAGGAAGGCGAGCGCCCACCAGCCGGCGGTGATGGCGAACCAGGCGAGAAAGGCGCCGACGGCGAAGCCGGTGCCCGCCTCGTCGGGGCGCGCTGCTGCGGTCCGGGTCATCGTCGCCTCCCCGCCTCCCCCGCCTCAGCCCATCTTCCAGATCATCGACAGCACCTTCCAGTTGGTGAAGTAGTAGAGGATGAAGACCGCCAGGAAG
>CAYYIK010000114.1:0-6792 GCA_964471955.1 uncultured Thermoanaerobaculia bacterium
CCGAACAGGGCGAGCGGCAGCGCCAGCAGGTGGGGCGAGGGGGCGACCAGCCAGTAGGCCGACTGGCCGATCGCCGCCTTGCCGAACTCGGCCGCCGTCGCCAGCGCGCCGGCGGCCGAGAAGCCGCCGCCGGCCGCCGCCTTGGCGGTGACACTGGCCGGCAGCCAGAGGCCGAACACCAGGCGGTGGGCGACGAAGGCGAGGGCGCCGCCGAGCGCCCCGGCGGCGAGCCATCTCCGGCCACCCGCCGCCCCGCCGACCGCACCGCGCCCGGCGACGACGAGCACCACGCCCGCGGCGAGGGAGGCGTCGACCCGCGCCCAGGGGAGCAGTGCGACGCCGAGCGCCACGCCCGCGGCGCTGCCGCGGCCGAGGGCGACCAGCGTCGCGGCGAGCAGGGCGAGGACGAAGGCGGTCTCCATGCCGGCCTGCGAGGCGAGCAGCAGCACCGGCTGGGTGGCCAGCAGGGCGGCGGCGACGGCGCCGGCGAGCGCGCTGCCGACCGCCTCGCCCACCAGCCGGCGCACGGCGAGCACCAGCGCCAGGTCGGCGAGGGCGCCGAGGCCGGCCAGCAGCGCACCGGCCGGGACTCCGGCGGCCAGCCCGCCGGCGAGCAGCAGGGGCCAGAGGAAGGTCGACAGCACCGCGTCCGCCGAGCCCGGGTCGAGGTGGGGTCCGAAGCCGGCCAGGGCGTTGCGCGCCACGGCGAGGAGAATGAAGGCGTCGTCGCACGGCTCGAGCAGCGAGCGCGCCCGCACGGCGAGGGCGAGCACGACGAGCGGCAGGTCGACCGCGAGGTCGGCGGCGAGGGCGCGGAGGCGGGGCACGGGCGGCACCGGCGATGCTACCCGAGCCCCACCCGCGAGGACGGCGCGGCGCCGCGGCGGCGGGACTAGCGTGCCGGCAGCATGAAGAGCGCGTCGAGCCCGCCGCTGGCCGGCGCTCGTCGCCCCGAGCGGCGGCGCCCGGCCCATGGCGCGCCCGGAGCGGCCCTGGCGCGGCTCCACCTCGAGATCCGCGGCGCCGTGCAGGGGGTCGGCTTCCGCCCCTTCGTCCACCGCCTGGCGCGGCGCGAGCGGCTCGCCGGCTGGGTGATCAACGACGGCGGCGGCGTGCGGCTCGAGGTCGAGGGACCGCGCGACGCGGTCGAGCGCTTCCGCGCCGCCATCGACGTCGAGCCGCCGGCCGCCGCGGTGGTGCAGGCGGTCGACGAACGCTGGCTGGCGCCGACCGGCGAGACCGGCTTCCGCATCGAGGCGAGCGACGCGGCGAGCGCGAACCGCGTCGCGGTGCTGCCCGACCTCGCCACCTGCCCCGACTGCCTGGCCGAGATCTTCGATCCGGCCTCGCGCCGCTTCGGCTATCCGTTCACCAACTGCACCGCCTGCGGGCCGCGCTTCACCATCCTCGAAGAGGTGCCGTGGGACCGCGCCCGCACGACGATGCGCCGCTTCCCGCTCTGCCCCGACTGCCGCGCCGAGTACGAGGACCCGACCGACCGCCGCTTCCACGCCGAGCCGATCGCCTGTCCGGTCTGCGGCCCGCATCTGCGCCTGCTCGCCCCCGACGGCCGGCCGCTCGCCGAGCGCGACGCCGCCCTGGCGGCCGCCGTCGGCGCGCTCGCCGAAGGGGCGATCGTGGCGCTCAAGGGGCTCGGCGGCTGGCAGCTGCTGGTCGACGCGCGCGACGAGGACGCCGTCGCCCGTCTGCGCGCGCGCAAGCACCGGCCGCGCAAGCCGCTCGCCCTGATGGTCGCCGACCTCGCGGCGGCGCGCCGCATCGCGCGCGTCTCCGAGAGCGAGGCCGCGCTGCTCGCCGGCCGCGCGGCGCCGATCGTCCTGCTCGACCGTCTGCCGGGCGGCGAGATCGCGTCCGGGGTCGCCCCCGGCCAGCCCTGTCTCGGCGTCCTGCTGCCGACCACGCCGCTGCACCACCTGCTGCTGCGTGCCGTCGGACTGCCGCTGGTCGCCACCTCGGGCAACCTCTCCGAGGAGCCGATCGCCATCGACGACGCGGAGGCCGTCGAGCGGCTGGCCGGCATCGCCGACCTCTTCCTCGGCCACGACCGGCCGATCACCCGCCACGTCGACGACAGCGTGGCGCGCCGCTTCGAGGGGGGCGTCCAGGTGCTGCGCCGGGCGCGCGGCTACGCGCCGCTGCCGGTGCTGCTGGGCGACGAGGGGCCGACGGTGCTCGCCGTCGGCGCCCACCAGAAGGACGTCGTGGCGCTCGCCCGCGGCCGCCAGGTCTTCCTGTCGCAGCACATCGGCGACCTCGAGACGCCGCAGGCGCGTGCCGCCATGCAGCGCGTGGCGCTCGACTTCGTCCGCCTCTTCGACGCCGCTCCCGCGGCGGTGGCGCACGACCTGCACCCCGACTACCCGTCGACCCGCTGGGCGCTCGCGGCGGCCGCGCCCGGCGGCCGGCTCGCCCGCGCCGCCGGCGCCGCGGCGGGAATTCCCCTCTGCGCGGTGCAGCACCACCACGCCCACCTCGCGGCGGTGCTCGCCGAGCACGGCCTCGACGGTCCGGCCCTCGGGGTCACCTTCGACGGCACCGGCTACGGACCCGACGGCACCGTCTGGGGGGGCGAACTGCTGCTCGGTGACGCCGCCGGCTTCGAGCGGGTGGCGCGGCTGCGCCCCTTCGGGCTGCCCGGCGGCGAGGCGGCGGTGCGCCAGCCCTGGCGCGTCGCCCTCGCCCTGCTCCACCCGATCGACGGTGCCCTCGAGGCGGGCCAGTCGGGGGTCGATCCGCTCTCGGCGGTGCCGCCGGCCGAACGCCGTTTCGTCCTCCAGCTGCTCGATCGCCACGCCCGCACCCCCGAGACCTCGAGTGCCGGCCGCCTGTTCGACGGCGTGGCGGCGCTGCTCGGGCTCTGTCTGCGCGCGTCGTGGGAGGGCGAGGCGGCGGTCGCGCTCGAGGCGCTGGCCGGCGACGCCGACCCCTGGCCGCTGCCGCCGTTCGAACTCGCGGCGGGAGCCGCGCCACCGCAGCTTGCGCCGGGGCAGCGCCCACGCCCCGACCTGCTCGAGCTCGACTGGCGGCCGACCGTCGCCGCGCTGGTGGCCTCGCGCAGCCACGTCGCGGCCAGCCGCCTCGCCGCCGGCTTCCACGCCGCTCTCGCCGCTGCCGCCGTCGAGGTGGCGCGCCGGGTGGCGGCGCCGCGGGTGGCGCTGGCCGGCGGCTGCTTCCTCAATCGACGTCTCACCACCTCGCTCGCCCTCGGACTGCGCGCCGACGGCCGCGAGGTCTACGTCCCCCATCAGGTGCCCCCCGGCGACGGCGGCATCGCGCTCGGCCAGGTGGCCGTGGCGCGCGCCGCCCGCGCCGGGCGGCCCCGGGAGGTTTCGCCATGTGCCTCGGTGTCCCCGGCCGACTCGTCGAAGTGATCGACAATCCGCTCGGCGTCGCCACCGGGCGGGTGGAGTTCGGCGGCATCGTCAAGGAGGTCTGCCTCGCCTTCACCCCCGAGGCGAAGGTCGGCGAGTACGTGGTCGTCCACGTCGGCTTCGCCATCTCGACCATCGACGAGGTGGAGGCGCGGCGCGTCTTCGAGGAGCTGCGCGCCACCGGCGAGCTGCGCGAGCTCGAGCCGTCCGACCTGCCGCCCCCCGGCTCGCCGGCGCGCGTGGAGCCCTGACGCCGTGCGCCACGTCGACGAGTATCGCGATGGAGAGGCGGCGCGGACCCTGCTCGCCGCCATCTCCCGCGCCACCCACCGGCGCTGGACGCTGATGGAGATCTGCGGCGGCCAGACCCACAACCTGCTGCGCTCGGGCATCGACCGGCTGGTCGGCGAGACGGTCGAGCTGGTGCACGGCCCCGGCTGTCCGGTCTGCGTCACGCCGCTCGAGCAGATCGACCGCGCGCTCGCCATCGCCCGCCGGCCCGAGGTGATCTTCACCTCGTTCGGCGACATGCTCCGGGTGCCCGGCTCGACCACCGATCTGCTGGCGGTCAAGGCGGCCGGCGGCGACGTGCGCATCGTCTACTCCCCGCTCGACGCGGTGAAGCTGGCCGAGCGCCACCCGGACCGCCAGGTGGTCTTCTTCGCCATCGGCTTCGAGACCACGGCACCGGCCAACGCGATGGCGGCCTGGCAGGCGGCGCGGCTCGGTCTCGACAACTTCTCGCTGCTCGTCTCGCACGTCCTGGTGCCGCCGGCGATGGAGGCGATCCTCGGCTCGCCGCACTGCCGGGTGGAGGGGTTCCTCGCCGCCGGGCACGTCTGCGCGGTGATGGGCTACCGCGAGTACGAGCCGCTGGCCGAGCGCTACCGCCTGCCGATCACCATCACCGGCTTCGAGCCGATCGACCTGCTGCGCGGCATCCTGTTCACCGTCACGGCGCTCGAGCAGGGGCGGCACGGGGTCGAGAACGCCTACGCGCGCGCCGTCACCCGCGACGGCAACCGGCGGGCGCAGGAGCTCGTGGCGAGCGTCTTCGCGCCGTGCGACCGCAAGTGGCGCGGCATCGGCACCATCCCCGGCTCGGGCCTCGCCCTGCGCCCGGAGTATGCCGAACTCGACGCCGAGACGCGCTTCGACGTCGCCGGCATCGCCGCCGAGGAGTCGCCGGTCTGCATCGCCGGGCGCATCCTGCAGGGGCTCTGCCGCCCCGACGAGTGCGCCGCCTTCGGCCGCGACTGCACGCCCGACCGGCCGCTCGGCGCGCCGATGGTCTCCTCCGAGGGGGCCTGCGCCGCCTACTACCTCTACGGGAGGAGCTGATGCCCGCGCCCCCGCGTCCCGACCCCGCCGCCGCATCGTGCCCGCTGCCGCTCTCGAGCTATCCGACGGTCCAGATGGCGCACGGCGGCGGCGGCCGGCTCTCGCGCCAGCTGATCGAGGGGGTGCTGGTGCCGGCGCTCGCCAACGAGCAGCTGGCGCGCCTGCACGACGGCGCCCTGCTCGAGGCCGGCGGGGCGCAGCTCGCCTTCACCACCGACTCCTACGTCGTGCGGCCGCTCTTCTTCCCCGGCGGCGACATCGGCTCGCTGGCCATCCACGGCACGGTCAACGACCTCGCCATGTGCGGCGCCCGCCCGCTCGCCCTCTCCTGCGGCCTGATCCTCGAGGAGGGGCTCGATCTGGCGCTGCTCGAGCGGGTCGTCGCCTCGCTCGGCGCGGCGGCGCGCGCGGTCGGCGTGCCGGTGGCCACCGGCGACACCAAGGTGGTCGACCGCGGCAAGGGGGACGGCGTCTACATCAACACCGCCGGCATCGGCCTGGTGCGACCCGGAGCGCGGATCGATCCGCGGCGGGCGCGGCCGGGCGACGTCGTGCTGCTCTCCGGACCGATCGCCGAGCACGGCGTGGCGATCCTCTCGGTGCGCGAGGGGCTCGAGTTCGAGTCGCCGATCGAAAGCGACTCGGCGCCGCTCGACGGCCTGGTCGGCGCCCTGATCGAGCGGCTCGGCGAGGCGGTGCACGTGCTGCGCGACCCCACGCGCGGCGGCGTCGCCTCGGCACTGCACGAGATCGCCGGCCAGGCCGGCGCCGGCATCCGCCTCGAGGAGACGGCGATCCCGGTGCGCGAGGCGGTGCGTGGCGCCTGCGAGCTGCTCGGCCTCGACCCGCTCTACGTCGCCAACGAGGGGCGCCTGCTCGCCATCGTCGAGCGCGCCGCCGCCGAGGAGGCGCTCGAGCTGCTGCGCGCCGACCCGCGCGGCGCCGGCGCGGCGCGCATCGGCGAGGTGGTCGCCGACGACGAAGCGCGGGTCACCCTGCGCAGTTCGATCGGCGGCCTGCGGGTGGTCGACCTGCTGTCGGGCGAGCAGCTGCCGCGGATCTGCTGAGCCGGCCGGATCAGAGCCCGGCGGTGACGGCGAGGCCGCACATCGCGAGCGCCGCGCCGGCGGCGGCGTGCGCCCAGCGCTCGAGGCCGGCGGCCGGCAGGCGGGCGAGGCCGAGGGCGCCGGCCGCCACCACGGCCAGCATGGTGGCGATCGTCGCCGTGGCGAAGACCGCCGCCACGCCGGCCACCAGCAGCCAGCTGCTGCCCGCCGCCGGGTACATCAGCAGGGGGATCAGCGGCTCGCACGGGCCGAGCACGAAGACGATGAAGATCGACCAGGCACCCAGCCAGCGGCCACCCGGCCGCGCGTCGTGCGGGTGAGCGTGCTCGCCCTGGTGGCCGTGCGGGTGGGCGTGCACGCCGCCGCCGGCGTGGGCGTGCAGGTGCTCGTGGGGCCGCGCGCGCAGCGCCCGGCGCACCCCCCAGGCGGTCCACGCCAGGCCGACGCCGAGCAGCAGGGCGCCGGCCAGGTCGCCGCGCAGGGTCTCGATCGCGACCAGGCCGCCGAGCGCCCAGCCCGCCGCCACGCCGAGCGCGCCGAGCGCGATCGAACCGACGACGTGGCCGACGCCGCACAGCGCGGTCACGCCCAGGGTGCGGCGCAGCGACCAGGAGCGCGAGCGCGCCAGGGCGACGAACGGCACGTAGTGGTCCGGGCCGAGCAGCGTGTGGACCACGCCGATCGACAGCGCCGACAGGAGCAGCGCCGCCGCGCCGGCTTCAGGCATGCATCGGCTCCGCGGTGGCGCGCAGACGCCGACCGGCCAGCCGGCCGTCGAGCCAGGCGAGCCACTCGTCGACCCCTTCGCCGCTCGCCGCCGACAGCAGGATCCGGCGCGGCTCCGGCATGGTGCGCGCGAGCGCGTCGTCGATCGCCGCCAGGTCGACGCCGAGGTGCGGCAGCAGGTCGGCCTTGGTCAGCACGACGAGGTCGGCGCGGCGGAACATCACCGGGTACTTGAGCGGCTTGTCCTCCCCCTCGGTGAGCGCCAG
>CAYYIK010000115.1:0-6683 GCA_964471955.1 uncultured Thermoanaerobaculia bacterium
AGAGGCCGAAGGTCACGTCGCCGACCCAGGTGTGATTGCCGCGGATGTAGAGGTCGAGATCGGAGACGTTGCCGCCGCCGGCCGGGACGACGATCGAGGTGGTGACCGCCGCGCCGTTGTCCGGGATCGACAGGTTCGGCGTGGCGCAGTACTCGAGCGCGGTGGTGAAGGTGAAGACCGTCGACACGGTGTCGCCGCAGGCGTTCTGCGCCGTCACCCGCCAGTTGTAGAGGGTGTCGGCGGCGAGTCCGGTGGCACCCGTCGAGGTGCCGGCGACCGTGGCCGCGAACTCGGGGCTCGAGAAGTCGGCATTGTCGTCGACTTCGACGAGATAGTCGGACGCCCCTGCGGCGGCCGACCAGGTGAGAGTCGGCGCGGTGGAGACGCCGGTCGCCCCGTTGGCCGGCGAAGTCAGCGTGATTCCGGTGGGCGCGGTGGTGAGGACGACCAGGTCGGAGCTCGTCGAGTGGCCGCCACTGCCGGTGGCGGCGCCCATGACGTTGATCGGGTAGGTCCCGGCCGTCACCGCGCCGGTGTTGCCGATGGTCAGCGTCGCGGCGCCCGGCGGGGTGATGGTGTTGTCGTCGAAGACGGCGGTGGTGCCGGCCGGATTGCCGGCCGCCGCGAGAGTGACCTCGTTCGAGAAGCCGGCGACCGAACCGACGGTCACCGCGATGTCGGCGTCAGTGCCGGCGCAGATCGTCTGCGTCGCCGGCGCCGCTCCGAGGTAGAAGTCGGGCGTGCCGCACTCGTTGAAGCGGAACGACCCGATGCGCAGCTGCCAGCCGGAGCTGCTGGTGGTCGGCACCCACTCGTTGACGTACCAGAAGGTGCAATCGTCGACCGGGTCGACGTTCATCGAGGTGTAGTCGCCCCAGCGGTTGCCTCCGCCGGTCTGCGAGCCGGTGCCGTCGATGATCGCCTCCTCTCCCTGCGGCATCGTGCCGAGGGGGTCCCCCGCGAGGCGCCCCGTGTACCAGGAGCTCGGGAAGACCGTCGTGGCGTTCGAGGCGCTGTAGCCGAGCCCCATGTTGCCCGCCGAGTCCTGGGCGATCGACGCCATCCAGCGATGGACCCCGTCGGCCGGAGCGAAAGTGCCCTCCTGGTGGATGACCGGCGTACCGGCCGGGTCGCGGATCTCCCACCAGCGGACGCCCGCCATGACGCCCGGCGCCTCGACCGACTGGTTGGTGACGATCGACTGGTGGGTGCCGAAGTTGCGGTAGGCGGCGCGGTGCATCGGGCGCTGCCGGTAGGAGAGGATGTCGACCTTGGCCGCGGTGCCGGGCTGCGGAATGCAGGAGCGGCCGGAGCAGCCGCCGAACATCGTGTCGTAAGCGGCGATCGGCACGGTGTTGGCGAGGGTGAACGACGAATTGCCCGGCGTCACGTAGTCGACGTCGAACTCCCAGATCGTCAGGGCGTCCTGCGGCGCGCCGTACGGGCCGCCGTCGTCCATCGAACCGACGAAGATGCCCGGCATCCCGGCGGGCGGCAGCTGGAAGCCGTCGAGATCGGCCGGCAGCAGGCCGTCGCCGAGGTTGGCGGCACCGGCGCCTCCCGGAGTCATCAGGAAGGCGACGATGGTCGGTGCCGGATTGCCGGCGAGCATCTCGGCGCGGTTCATCGCGTAGGCGCCGACGCCGGCGAAGGAGGCACCGGCGAACTCGCGGGTGCTGATGAAGTAGGTGTCCGACCAGACGCCGTACTTCGGGTAGTCGGGGAAGTTGGAGCCGGTCGAGACGGCCCAGAGGTAGTAGGACCCGAGCGGATCGCTCGTCTGCGACAGCGCCACGCAGTTGAAGAACGTCGGGCCGCTGGCGGTGAACTGGGTGAGCAGCCAGCGATCGGCGATCTGGTCGTGGAGGACGATCGGGTCACCGTCGTTGTCGGTCTCGCAGTCGCCGCCGAAGCCGGCCCACAGCGTGTTGTTGGCCGCCGGGCCGAAGACCGAGGCGCCGGTCTTGTCGAAGATCTGGAAGGAGAGGTTGCTCATCGCCACGTAATGCGCCGGGCCGACGTCGCCGACCGGGTCGGGCGGCGCGACGCCTGAAACGTTGGGCGGACCGTTGAAGCTGACCAGCGGCGCCGGAATCAGCATCGAGGGGCCGGCCCAGTCCTGCAGCGCACCGTCGACGTCCTGCGGGCCGAGTTCGCCTTCGAGGTGGGACGGCGGGTCGGCCATCAGCAGGGCGCCGGGCGCATCCTTCGGCTCGATGATGTTCATGCTGCGCAGCGGCTGCGAGACGGCGAACTTCACGACCTTGACGTCGCTCCGGTAGGTCGCCGAGGGGCGGTCTGCGGCACGCGCTGCCGGGGTCAGCAGGGCGAGGCCGAGCACGACGGGCAGTACGAGCTTCCTCATCGGACTTCTCCTGTGGTTAGGTCCGACACCGTATTGAAAATCTCCCCTCCCCGCAAGGGAGTCCGTCAAGTCCCGGCCGGCCGCGATACTCTCTGCCGGTGAGCGTTCGCGCGCTGCCGCGCTGGAGCCTCGCCGAAGAGGTCGCCCACGCCGTCTCGCACGGCGTGGGGATCGCCCTGGCGGTCGGCGGGATGGCCGTCCTGGTCGCCCTCGCGGCGCTGCGCGGGGACGCCTGGCACGTCGCCTCGGCGGCAATCTTCGGCGCCACCCTGGTCCTGCTCTACGCCGCCTCCACCGTCTACCATTCGATCCCCGCCTGGGTGCGCCTGCGGCGCGCCAAGCGGGTGGCCCGGGTGCTGGACCACTCGGCGATCTTCCTCGCCATCGCCGGCACCTACACCCCGTTCACCCTCGGACCGCTGCGCGGGCCCTGGGGGTGGACGCTCCTCGCCGTCGTCTGGGCCGGAGCGGTCGGCGGGATCGTCTTCAAGGCGATCGCGGTCGAGAAGGCGCCGGTCGTCTCGACCGCCCTCTACGCCGCGATGGGCTGGTGCGTCATCGTCGCTTTCGAGCCGCTGATGCGCGCGCTCGCTCCCGGCGGCCTCGCCCTGCTGCTCGCCGGAGGTCTCTGCTACACGATCGGCATCGCCTTCTACGCCTGGACGCGTCTGCGCTGGGGCCACTTCATCTGGCACCTGTTCGTGCTGGCCGGGAGCACCTTCCACTACCTCGCGGTGCTCTTCTACGTCCTGCCGCGGCCGGCCTGAGCCGGGGCGCGCGCGGCACGCCCGGGTCAGGACTCGGCGCGCGACCTGGAGGGCACCACCAGGACCGGAACCGTGGCCAGCCGGGCGACGCGTTCAGCGACGCTGCCGAGCAGCAGGCGGTCGAGGCCGGTGTGCCCATCGGTGCCGATGACGATCAGGTCGGCCTTCGTCTCGACGGCGCGGTTGAGGATGGTCGGCGCCGGCGGGCCGTGCCAGACCTCGGTCGTGATCGAGACTTCCGGCCCCGGCTGGGCGGCCATCTCGTCCAGCGCCTCGCGGGCGGCCGGCACCAGGTCGCGTACCACCGACATCGACGCGCCGAGGCCGGCCGGGTTCATCGGCAGCGGGACCTCGAGATCGGGCACGACGTGGAAGAGCTCGACGGAGGCGCCGGTGGTGGCGGCGAGGTCGCGGGCCACGGCGGCGGACTGCTTCGAGCCGGCCGAGAAGTCGACCGGCGCGAGGATGCGCTGGACTCTGCCCGCCGGGTGCTCGCCACGCGCCGGGATGACCATGACCGGGCAGGGGGCGCGGCGCAGCACCTCCGCCGCGACGCTGCCCATCACCAGGTGCGAGGCACCGCGGCGTCCGTGGGTTCCCATCAGAATCAGATCCACCTTCTCGGCGACGGCGAAATCCAGGATGCCGCGCTCGACCTCCGGTGCGCGGCGGACGAACTCGCGCAAGCGCAGCGGCTTTTCGCGGTGCGCCCGGAGCAGCTCGGCCATCTCGGAGTCGGCGAGCGTCTGCAGCCGGTCGAACAGCTCGTCGGGCTCGGGGAAGTGGTGTTCGGGGTTGAACGGATCGGCGGTGGTGAGCGACAGGACGTGCAGCAGCAGCAACTCGGCGTCGGTCACCTCGGCCCACAGCAGAGCGTGATCGAGCGCCGCGACGCTGGCGGGGGAGAAGTCGGTGGGGAAGAGGATCTTGCGCACTTCGATCATCGCAGCCTCCCGGGCGGGTTCCGTCGAGGTTCCGCCTCGTATCCTACTCTCGGCTTTCGCCCGCCCGATTCCGCCACCCGCACGGGCAGGCCGGGAGGCGTTCCGGCGCGCGTCCGCCATCCCGTTTCGTCTAGGCTCTGACCCTCGCAACCCGAACTTCCGGCGGATCCTGGAGGCCCCATGCGTGCTCCGACTCTCGCGTTCCTCTGCGTCGCGCTTCCCGCCTTCGCGAGCCTCGCCGCGGCGGCGGGCGAGGCGCCCTTCGGCACCGACCCCGCCGACTGCTCGCTGGCGCAGACCGTTCCGGATCCCGCCTACGCCCCGGCGCACGGCGTGCTGACCGTCCAGGTCGTCGTCCACGTCCTGCAGAGCGGCGACTGCGCACAGGGCGCCCTCTCCGACGACGTGGTGATCGACCAGATCGCCGCGCTGCAGGAGGACTACCTCGCCCTGCCGGGGACGCCCGGGGCGGCCGGCGCCCCGACCGGAATCCGCTTCGTCCTCGCCTCGGCCGATCCGGCCGGCGAGCCGACGACCGGCATCGACCGGCACTGCAACGAGCTCTGGTACCAGGACGACGCCCCCTACTGGGAGTCGATCGCCTGGGATCCGGCGCGCTACCTGAACCTCTACACCAACACCGCCGACGGTGCCCGCGGCTACGTGCCGGTCCTGCCGGCCACCCCGGGGGCGCCCAATGGCCTGCCGGAGGACCGGGTGGTGATCAACACGCTGGCCTTCGGCCGCCAGGTGCCGCCGCCGGTGCCGCACCACGCCGGCGGGCGCACGGCGACCCACGAGATCGGCCACTACCTCGGCCTCTTCCACACCTACTTCGACGGCTGCGGCACCGCCGGAGCGCCCGGCTGCTACACCAGCGGTGACCGCCTCTGCGACACGGCGCCGGACGCGGCGGCGCAGGACGTCTGCCCGGTCGGGGCGACCAGCTGCGGCGGCTTCACCTCGCCGATCGACAACTACATGCAGCTGACCGACGACCCCTGTATGACCGGCTTCACCGCCGAACAGGCGCTGCGCATGCGCTGCACCCTCTTCCACTACCGTCCCGGCCTGATCGGCGACCAGCTGCTCTTCCGCGACGACCTCGAGACCGGCACCACCGCACGCTGGACCACCACCGTGCCCTGAAAGGGCACCGGACTCGGAAGAAGCGCTGAAGCGTCCAGGCCGGTTGCAGGCGCCGGCGGTCCGCGATTCAGAAGAGGCTCCGAGGACGTCAGCGCATTCGCAGGCGCCGGCGGTCCGCTTCTTCGCGCCCCGGGAACCGGCTCGCGAAATCAGAGGCCCGGGCGGAGGTCGCTCGCCTGCGCTTCGGCCGCGATCTGAGGTGGGCGTGCTGGCCGATCGGCTCGGGATGCGGCCTCAGAGCTTCCCTGGGCGCGAAGAAACGGACCGCCGGCGCCACCCACCTCGGCCAAACCAGGACAGGCGAAGACGAAGAGCTTTGACCGAAGACGAAAAGCTTCCATAGAAGGGAAAAAGCCAAGTCGACGGACCCGGCCAGGCTTGGCGGGTCCGGGGGGCAGCCAGCGGAACCGACCTACCCGCCGCCCGCCTCCCGCATTCGTTTCCGGCTTTTTCCCTCTATGAGCCTTTGCGTCTTTGTCTCTGTCTTCGTCTTGAACCAATAGGCTTCTTTTCCCAGCAGTCGCCAGTCTCCCGGGAGTTCAGCCGGAGGCGCGACCGTGGGCGTGGGGTGTGGGGGCTAGCGCGCGCCCGGGAGGGCGCCGGCTGCGGCGAGGTAGGCTTCCTGGTCTTCGAGCAGGCCGCTGGCGCCGGCGAGCCGCAGACCCTCGACGCGGGCGGCGAGGCGGGAGCCGTCCGCCAGGTCGGCGAAGAAGCGGGCCGCCGAGAGGGCGGCGCCCGAGAGGTCGGCCGCGGTGAGGTCGGCGCCCGCCAGGTCCGCCCCTTCGAGGTCGGCCCCGGCGAGCGAGACGCCGGCGAGCCGGGCGTCGCGCAGATTGCTGAGCGAGAGGTTGATCCCCGCCAGGTCGCAGCCGGTGAAGTCGGCGCCGGAAAGGTCGCTCGCCTTGATCCGCAGCCCGGTGAGGTCGCGCCCCGCCGGTCGCCACCCCGCCAGGTCGACGCCGAGCAGCACGCGGCGCGGCAGGCGCCAGGGGGCGAAGTCGGTCGCGGCGCGGAATCGGGCGAGCTCCGCCGGGTCGACCGAACCGGTGGTAAAGCGCTGGTCCCCCGGCCACGGGTCGCCGACGTTGTGGTACGCCGACTCGCGCTCCCAGTAGCCGAGCCGATCCTCGGCCAGCAGCTCGATGCGGCGCAGCCACTTGAGGCTCTTGTAGAAGTAGCGCCCCGGCGCCACCGTGCGCAGCGGGTAGCCGTGCTCGACGGCGAGCGGCGCCCCGTCGATGGCGTGCACCAGCCAGACGTCGGCGCGGGCGAAGTCGAGCGGCAGCGAGGTGTCGTGGCGACGCTCGGACCACGCCTCGAAGCGGACGAAGCGCGCCGCGGCGCGGACTCCGGCGCGCTCGAGCAGCTCCGCGAGCGGCACGCCGGTGAGGCGACAGTCGAATCGGCTCCAGCCGGTGACGCAGTGCAGGTCGGCCGGGCGCTCGAGGTGCGGCAGCG
>CAYYIK010000116.1:0-2624 GCA_964471955.1 uncultured Thermoanaerobaculia bacterium
TTCGGATCGGCGAGCAGCTCGGCGGCGAGGACGGCGTCGGCCTCCGCGTCGCCGCCGCGCCGCCGCGTGCCGGCGATCGGCCGGGTCACCACGCGCCGGCCCGTCTTGGTCACCAGCGCCTCGGGCGACGCGCCCACCAGGGCGACCTCGGGCAGTTCGAGCAGCACCATGTATGGGCTCGGGTTGATCCGCCGCAGGGCGCGGTAGAGGGCGAGCGGCGCGACTTCGGAGCGGACGCGGAAGCGCCGCGCCAGCACGACCTGGAAGATCTCGCCGGCGGCGATCTGCGCGCGGGCCCGCTCCACCGCGGCGCGGAAGGCCGGCCCGTCCGGCGTCACCGCGAGCGGCGCCGGCGGCGGCGCCCCGGCCGGCAGGCGCAGCGGCCGCGCCGCCTCGCCGGCGGCGAGCGCCGCTTCGAGCCGATCGAGCGCCGCCTCGGCCCCGGCGGCGTCGCGCTCCCCGGCGATCTCGTGGGCGACCAGCAGGATCCGCTGCTCGGCGTGGTCGAACACCACGACCTCGTCGAAACGGCCGAGGATGGCGATCGGCAGCCCCCAGGGGTCGGTCGGCCGGCCGGGCAGCCGCTCGACCGCGCGCACCAGGTCGAAACCGAAGGTGCCGACGAAGCCGCCGGAAAACGGCAGCTCGCCGGCCGGAGCGCGCACCGCGGCGAGCTCGGCACGCAGCAAGGCGAGGGGGTCGCCGATGCGCACTTCGGTGTGCCCCGCCGTCGTGACTTCCAGGCGATCGGGCCAGAGACGCAGCAGGTGGCGCGGCCCCGCTCCGAGAAAGCTCCAGCGCGCCACCTGCTCGCCGCCGGTGACGCTCTCGAAGAGGAAGCGGACCGGCGAGATCGCCGCCAGACGCTGGCAGGCGGCGAGGGGCGTCAGCGCGTCGGCGAGCAGCTCGCGCACGTGCGCGACCGCGAGCCGCGTCATGGCGTCTCCGCCAGACCGAGCGCCGCCAGGCCCGCCGCGCGCGGCAGCTCGCGCCCGGTCATGGCGCGCAGTTGCGGCAGCGCCTGGGCGAGCAGGACCTCGCGCCCGTCGACGGCCACCAGGCCGCGCCGGCGCGCCGCGGCGATCAGCCGGGTCGGCGCCTCGCCGTAGACCAGATCGACGACCACCGCGCCTTCCGGCAGGCGGGCGAGGTCGACCGGCAGCTCGTCGCTGCTGGCGCGGCCGAGCGGCGTGGCGTGGACGACGAGGTCGCACGCGCCGGGGTCGAACTCGGCCCACGGCAGGAACGGCAGCCCGAGCGCGCGCGCCGCGGCCAGGCCGCGCTCGGCGCCGCGATTGACGATGACCACGTCGGCCCCGGCGAGGGCGAGGCCGAGCGCCGCGGCGCGCCCGGCGCCGCCACAGCCGAGCACCGCGGCGCGGCGGCCGCGCGGCTCGACGCCGCGCCCGGCGAGGGCGCCGACCACCCCCTCGACGTCGGTCGACTCCCCCTCCCAGACGCCGTCGCGCACGGTGAGGGTGTTGACCGCCTGGAGGCGGGTCGCCAGCGGGCTGGTCGCACCGGCCACGGCGAAGGCGACGTCCTTGTGCGGCGTGGTCACCGACAGGCCGGCGAGCGGGAAGCCGATCCGGCCGAGGGTCTCGGGCTCGACCACCTCGAGCCAGAAGTCGCCGAAGTGCTCGACCTCGAACGGCAGGTAGAGGGCCGGGATGCCGAGGGCGCGGTAGGCGGCGTTGTGCAGGCGTGGCGAGAGCGAGCCGGCGACCGGGTGGCCGACCACGCCGAACAGCCGCTCGATCGGCGGCAGCTCGGGCAGGCCGAAGTCGGCCTCCAGCCGCGCGAGCGCCGGCTGGCCCGGCGCCGCCGGTTCGCCGACCGAGGCGTAGACGACGGGCGCTCCGAGGCGCGGCGCCACCAGCCGCGTCCACGCGCCGGCCGTTCCGCCGGCGAAGGCGACGACGTCACGCCGGTCGAGGGCGTAGAGCAGCACCAGCGGCGCCAGCTCCTCGCCCGCAACGTCGGCGCGCGGCACGAGTTTGTAGAGCCCGGCCGGTGTGCGCGCCATGTGCTCGAAGCGGGCGCGCAGGCTGGCGAGGTCGGCGGCCGGGCCGTGCCAGGTGACGACCCGGCGCTCGGGCTCGACGGCGGCGAGCAGATCGGGCCCCAGGTCGCGGTCGGCCTCGAGGTCGACCCGGTCGTAGAGCGGCGCCATGGCGACGAGGCGCCGCCGGCGTGCGTCGCGCGAGGCGCTCATCGCCCCGCCCTCGGCGCGACTGCGCAGGGTGTAGAGCCAGGTGCCGGGGAAGTGGGCGCGCAGCGGCGCCGGGTCGACGTCGCCGACCCGGTCGGCGCGCACCTCGATCCAGTCGGCGCGGCCGGCCAGGCGCTCGAGCGCGGCCGGCGCCAGCTCCTCCGGCGCGGTCACCGTGGCCACGATCGTCGCCCGGCTCGTCACGCCGCTCATCGCCGCCGCCTGCGGACCACCGCGATTCTCCCCAAGACGCGAAAACCTCCTTCCGGTCGTCCCGGAAGGAGGTCGCTCGGGCGCTCCGCGCGCCGTTCGGTCTCGCCCCGGGTCGGCCGGGGTCGGGACGCCGCCCGGCCTCAGCCCGCGTGGATGTGCGCCCGGCGCCACCAGCAGCGGCCCGGCCGACTCACGCGAA
>CAYYIK010000116.1:2724-6622 GCA_964471955.1 uncultured Thermoanaerobaculia bacterium
GGTCAGGGCACGGCGGTGGACCAGAAGTCGTCGTCGCTGCTCTGGAAGCCGTCCTTGAAGATCAGGTGCATCCGCCAGCCGACGTCGGCGAGCATCATGTAGGTCGCATAGTCGCGCGAGGTGGCGGTGAGGATCGGCTCCATCAGCTCGTTGGGCGACAGCGCGGTGTCCCAGTGCGACACCGAGGAGCCGGGCTGCACCGGGTTGGGGGCGTACATGCGCAGTCTTCCGTTGGTCGTGCCGGCGTTGAAGCCGGGGATGCGGCTGCTGGCGTTCGGGCCGGTCCAGGTGAGGTTGCCGGTGTTGACCTGCGAGGTCAACCGCTGGGCGTCGGAGAGCGCCGGCCAGGCGAGGGCGAGCGTCTCGTCGCGCAGCCGCCGGAGGTAGGCATCGTCGAAGCCCATGAACTTCGCGCCGGTGTTCAGGTTGTGCAGCGACAGCACGCCGAGGCCGTGGGCGATCTCGTGCAGCACCGTCGTGTAGAGGTCGATCGTGCCGGCGACCGGTGGCGCGTCGATGCCGTACCACCAGACGAGGCCGCCGAGGCAGCCGGCGCCGCCGAGGTCGAGGGTGCTGTTGAACTGCGCCGAGATGTCCGGAGTAGCCCCATCCAGGTCGGTGTTGGCGCGGCTGTTGGCGGTGGCCTGCACGTACCAGGTCGCCGCCACCGGCGCGTTGGCGAAGTCGCGGTGCGCGGTCAGCGGCCCCGCCGAGCCGAGCACCGCGCTCGACGGCGTGCAGGTGAGCGGATTGAACTGCGCGACGACCTGGATCGTGACGCTGCTGCGCAGCGCCGCGCCCCAGGTCGCCGCCGCGGCCTGGAAGACGTTGAGCCGCTGGCCGCCGAGCGTCGTCGCCGGGTTGCCCGGCACCGCGGCGACCACCGTCGGGTCGTTGAACCCCTCGCCGGGCGCGTCGTTGTTGAGGATGGTGATGGTCGCCGCCGGGGCCGCCGCCGCCAGGGCGTGGGCGAGCGCCAGCGTCGCGAGGAGCTTGCCGGCGCCCCTCACGGCCGGCCTCCCGGGGCGCCCGGCGTCGCCGCGGCGCAGACCGGACCGGCGGCCTCCGCCTCTGCCTTCGGTGCCGGATCCGGTGCCGGGGCGTGGCCCGTGACCAGCCGTCCGTCGGCCCCGAGGCGCGCCACCAGCACGTGCTGGAAGCGGCCCTGCAGATGGACGCTCACCCCGCCGTCCGGCGAGCGCTCCTCCACCAGGCCCGCCGAATCGGTGCGGAAGCCCTCGCGCAGCGCCGGGTCGGCGTGCAGCTCGGCGAGCAGCTCGTCGGCGCGCGCCTCCTCGCCCGGCAGCACGGCGACCAGTCCGCCGCCGCCGACGGGCGCCGCCGCCGGCTCCGGGCCCTGCGGGCTCGCGCCGGCCGCCGCGGCGGCCAGGCCGAGTCCGATCCATGCGATCGCTCTCTGTCTCATCGTCTGCTCCTCCCCGTGCGAATCGTTACGCCGACGGCGCTTCCTTCCGAACAGGCACCGAAAGGGCGGCCCGTCCGCCAGACTGCGTCACCCCACGCCCCGGCGGGGGCCGGCCGTGTGGGGGCAGAAACCGGCAACTTGGGAAGCGAGGAGAAGCTAGCACGGGCCGTCCGCGAGGGGGATCCCCCCGTCCGCGGGGCGCGGCCGGTCAGAGCTCGCCGCGCACCCAGGTGGCGCGCCGCGCGCGAGTGGCGATCCGCTCGACCCGCGCGAGGTAGCCGCGCGAGGCGACGCCGGGGTGCCAGCTGGCGGGGCGTGGCAGGCCGGCGGCGAGCTGCGCCGCCTCGCCCGCCGTCAGCGCGGCGGCCGGCTTGCCGAAGTAGCGCCGGGAGGCGTTCTCGCACCCCCAGACACCGGGTCCGAACTCGACCACGTTGAGGTAGAGCTCGAGGATCCGGCGCTTGCCCAGGTGCCGCTCGAGCTGGCGGGTGAGCAGCGCCTCCTTGACCTTGCGCCAGGGGTTGCGCGACGGCGAGAGCCAGAGATTCTTGGCCAGCTGCTGGGTGATCGTCGAGGCGCCGCGCGGCAGCTCCTTCTCCTCCCACGCCCGCTTCGCCGCGGCGCGGATCTCGGCGGTGGCGAAGCCGCGGTGGGAGAAGAAGTCGATGTCCTCGGCCACCACCACGGCGATCTTGAGCTCGGCCGAGATGGCGCGGTAGGGGACGACGCGCAGGCGCACCTCCCCTTTCCCCCCGGCCTGGCGCTGGCGGGCGTTCCAGCGCGCGAGGAAGGCGGTCGACTCGGGGTTCTCCGTGGCCAGCGCCGCCACGTCCGGCCAGGTGGCGAGCTCCCAGCCGGCCAGGGCGGCGACGGCAACCACCAGCGCGAGGAGGATCTTCGCTGTCCAGCGCCGCATCGCCGCCCCTTTCGTCGTCGCCGGAGAGCGACCGCCGCGGCGGCGCTCCGGCGCTGCTAGATTCTCGCCGATGCCCCTCGCCCGTGTCGTCACCACCTGCGGCGGGATCGCCGGTATCTGCGCCGGGCTCGGCTTCGCCGCCAGCCTCGGCTCGGGGGTTCTGCCGCCGCTGCCAGCCGGCCTCGTCTGGCCGCTGCACGTGCTGTTCGGCCTTGCCGGCGCCGCCGCGGCGACGCTCGCCGCCCGGCGCGGCGCCGAGATCGACCGCGAGCGCTTCGAGTACGCCAACGACCCCCTGGCGACCCGGGACGAGGTGCGCGAGGCCCACCGCGAGGCCGAACGCCGCCACCGGCTGGCCTGGACCGCCCTCGCCGCGGCGCCCCTGCTGGCCGCCTACTGGCTCGCCTACGAACTGCCCGGGAGCCACCCGGCCGCCCGCGCCCTGCCCGTCGCCCCCCTCGCCGGCCTCGCCCTCGGCACCCTCCTCGCCCGCCGCTCCAAGGTGCCAGCCGATTAGCAGAGCCGCCCCAAGGTGCCAGCCGAGTCGTCGACACGCGAGTTCATCCGTCACGACTGCGTCCTCTGGTGAGCATGGGCCGCAAACTCCGTTTCCTCGCGCCCGGCGGGCTGGTGGAGGTCACCTCCCGCACGATCCACGGACGGCTGCTCCTCCAGCCGAACGAGCGCATTGCCGACCTCTGCCGCGGCGTCCTCGCCCGGGCAGCCCGGCTCTATCCGGTGGACGTGCACGCCTTTGCCTTCCTCGGCAACCACTATCACCTGCTCCTCACCGTCCCGGACGCGCAGCGGCTCGCGCAGTTCATGAACTACCTGAACTCGAACCTCGCCCGCGAGGTCGGCAGGGTCGTTCGCTGGCATGAACGGTTCTGGGGGCGCCGCTACCAGGCCATTCCGGTCACCGACGAGGAGGCATCCCAGGTCGAGCGCCTGCTCTACGTTCTCCGCCAGGGGTGCAAGGAGGGTCTGGTCCGCACGCCGACCGAGTGGCCCGGCGCCACATCGACTCGGGCGCTGCTCTTCGGAGAACCGATCCGCGGCGCCTGGATCGATCGGACCTCCGCGTACCAGAGCCACAGGAAGGACCAGCCCGCCGACCCCGATCGTTCGTCTCCACCGAGACCCTCGATCTCGTTCCGCTCCCCTGCTGGAGAGACCTCGTGCCCGCGGACTACCGGAACCGCGTGGCAGACCTCGTGGCAGAGGTCGAGCGGGAGACCGCGGATCGAATCCGAGCCACCAAGCGCGAGCCGCTCGGTGCGGATCGCGTCGCGCGTCGGAATCCGCACGATGCGCTGAGCCGCGGCAAGCGGGGTCCCGCTCCCCTCGTCCATGCCGCGAGCTCCGAGCGCCGCAGGGTCTTCCGCGAGGCGTATCGGCAGTTCGCGAGCGCCTTTCGCCACGCCTCGACCGTCTTTCGATGTTCGCGAGACCGGTTCGAACGCTTCGCGCTCTTCCCCTCGGGCTGCTTCCCTCCACCGGGACCGTTCCTCGCAGCACCAGCGTAGCTGCGACCACGACTCCGATTTCCGGCACTC
>CAYYIK010000117.1:0-6537 GCA_964471955.1 uncultured Thermoanaerobaculia bacterium
AGGTCGTCGATGCTGGCGGAGCCGGAGAGGCCCATGCCGGCGCGCAGGCCGCCGGTGAGCTGGGGGAGCATCGTGTGGACGCTCCCCTTGTGCGGCACCATCCCCTCGATCCCCTCGGGGACCAGCTTCGACAGCGACGTGCCCGACTCCTGGAAATAGCGGTCGGCGCTGCCGCGCGCCATCGCCGAGAGCGACCCCATGCCGCGGTACGCCTTGTACGTGCGCCCCTGGTAGAGGATCGTCTCGCCCGGGCTCTCCTCCGTGCCGGCGAACAGCGAGCCGATCATCACGCTGCCCGCGCCGGCGACGATCGCCTTGGCGAGATCACCGGAAAACTTGATGCCGCCGTCGGCGACGATCGGCACGCCGCGCTCGCCGGCCACCCGGGCGCAGTCGCCGATCGCGGTGATCTGCGGCACCCCGGCGCCGGTGACGATGCGCGTCGTGCAGATCGAGCCCGGACCGATGCCCACCTTCACCACGTCGGCGCCGCGGTCGATCGCGTCGCGCGTGCCCTCCGCCGTGGCCACGTTGCCGACCATCATCGCCACGTCCGGGAACTCCGTGCGCAGCCGCTCGGCGGCCTCCAGCACCCCCTGGCTGTGGCCGTGCGAGGAGTCGAGCACCAGCACGTCCACCTTGGCGTCGACCAGGGCGCGGGCGCGCTCGAGAAAGTCCCCGGCGGCGCCGACCGCGGCGCCGACCCGCAGGCGGCCGAGGGCGTCCTTGCAGGCGCTCGGGTACTCGATCATCTTCTGGATGTCCTTGACCGTGATCAGCCCCTTGAGATTGCCGTCGCGGTCGACCACCAGCAGCTTCTCGATCTTGTGGCGGTGGAGGAGCGCCTTGGCCTCCTCCAGCGTCGTCCCCTCGGGGACGGTGACCAGGTCGTCCTTGGTCATCAGATCGGCGATCCGCTTGCTGGTGTCCGACTCGAAACGCAGATCGCGGTTGGTCAGGATGCCCACCAGGCGGCCGGCGTCGTCGGTCACCGGGACCCCCGAGATCTTGTAGCGGGCCATCATGTCGAGCGCCTCGGAGATCAGCTGATTCGGGCGCATGGTCACCGGGTCGACGATCATCCCGGCCTCCGAGCGCTTCACCTTGTCGACCTCCTCGGCCTGCAGGGCGATCGGCAGATTCTTGTGGATCACCCCGAGCCCCCCCTCCTGGGCGAGGGCGATCGCCAGCCGGGACTCGGTGACCGTGTCCATCGCCGCCGAGAGGATCGGGATGTTGAGCCGGATGTCGCGGCAGAGGCGGGTCGAGAGATCGACGTCGTTGGGATGCACCTCGGAGTAGCCGGGGGCGATCAGGACGTCGTCGAAGGTGAGGGCCAGCCGGGGAGATCCGTCGCTCGTCGTCATCGGTTCCGAGGGGGGGTGCGGGAGCGCCGGGGGGCTCCGGAGCTCCCGACGAGGTTATCAGAGCTACAATCCGCCGGGTAAACCCCCCTCAACGGAGGAGATGGAGATGATGAGATCGCACGGGAAGCGCGCGTCGTGGTGCCTCGCCGCCGTCGCCGGACTCGCCCTGGCCGCCGCCGCCGGCGCCCAGGAGGGGGCGGAGCCCCGGATGACCCCCGAGCAGATGGCGATGATGGAGGCGTACCAGAAGGCCGGTACCCCCGGGCCGCAGCACGAGGCGATGGCCGCCGGGGCCGGCACCTGGGACGTCGTGGCGAGGAGCTGGATGGAGCCCGGCGGGCCGCCGGTCGAGGAGGCGGGCACGGCGACCCGCTCGATGATCCTGGGCGGCCGCGTCCTGGTCGAGGAGTTCCAGGGGGCGATGATGGGCCAGCCCTTCACCGGCTACGGCCTGCACGGCTACGACAACGTCTCCGGCAAGTACTGGTCGACCTGGTCGGACAGCATGTCGACCGGCCTGATGGTCAGCGAGGGGAGCTGCGACGAGGCGGGCAACTGCGAGTTCACCGGCTCGTGGAACGACCCGGTCGCCAAGGGCCCGGTCCAGGCGCGCATGGTCCTGCGCAAGGTCAGCCCGACGGTCGAGCAGTTCGAGATGTACGGGCCGGGGCCGGACGGCAAGGAGATGAAGATGATGGAGCTCACCTACACGAAGCGGTAGGTCGGGCGGTCGGCCGGCCCGGCGCCGCTTCCCTCTCCCGGAAGGGGCGCCGGGGCCGGGCCGCGGGGCGAACCGGATTCAGCTCGCCGCGGCGCCGTGGCACTTCTTGTACTTCTTGCCCGAGCCGCACCAGCAGGGGTCGTTGCGGCCGGGGACCTTCTCGGCGCGCACCGGCTGGGCGACGGCGGTGGCCTGGGCGGCGGCGCCGAAGGGGGAGTCCGGCACGCCGCCGGCGGCCGCGGACGGGGCGGCGACCTGGGGCGCCGAGAAGCTCATCCGCGCGCCCTGCGCGGCGAGGCGCTCGCGGCGGCTGCGCTCGCGCTCCATCTGCTCCTCGGAGACCGGCTCGATGCGGAACAGCGTCTTGACCACCGAGTCCTCGACCCGCTCCTTGAGCGCCCCGAACAGCTCGTAGGACTCCCGCTTGTACTCCTGCAGCGGGTCGCGCTGGCCGTAGCCGCGCAGGCCGATGCCCTCCTTGAGGTGGTCGAGCGCCAGCAGGTGATCCTTCCAGGCGAGGTCGACGAAACGCAGCATCACGTCGCGCTCCATCGTGCGCATCAGCTCGGCGCCGAGGCGCTGCTCCTTCTCGGCGTACTTCGCCTCGGCCAGCTCGCGCAGGCGCCCGGCCAGCGGCCCGGGTTCGAGCTGCGCCGGCTCGACGTCGGTCTTGTGGAGATCGATGTCGAAGTAGCCGAGCATGTCGTTGGCCAGCTCGCTGAGCGCCCACTCGGAGCGGTCGATCTTCTCCGGGCAGTGGGTGGCGACCAGCGACTCGACGATCTCACCCGCCAGGCCGATCAGGTAGTCGCGCCCCTCGCGGCCGTCGAAGATGTCGCGCCGCATCGAGTAGATCGCCTCGCGCTGCTTGTTCATCACGTCGTCGTACTCGAGCAGGTGCTTGCGCATCTCGAAGTTGCGCCCTTCGACCTGCTTCTGCGCCCGCTCGATGGCGCGCGAGACCATGCCGTGCTCGATCGCCTCGCCCTCCTCCATGCCGAGGCGGCCCATCAGCCCCTGGATGCGGTCGGAGCCGAAGATCCGCATCAGGTCGTCCTCGAGCGAGAGGAAGAAGCGCGACGAGCCGGGGTCGCCCTGGCGCCCGGCGCGGCCGCGCAGCTGATTGTCGATGCGCCGCGACTCGTGGCGCTCGGTGCCGATGATGTGCAGGCCGCCGGCCGCCAGGACCTCCTCGCGCTCGCTCGCGCAGATCTCGGTGTAGTGGGCGAGCGCCTTCTGCCAGGCCTCCGGCTCCTGCTCCGGGTCGGCCTCGGCGCGCGCCAGCCCCTCCGGGTTGCCGCCGAGCAGGATGTCGGTGCCGCGGCCGGCCATGTTGGTGGCGATGGTCACCGAGCCCTTGCGGCCCGCCTGGGCGACGATCGACGCCTCGCGCTCGTGGTACTTGGCGTTGAGCACCACGTGCGGCACGCCGCGCCGCTTGAGCAGGCCGGAGAGCATCTCGCTGCGCTCGATCGACAGGGTGCCGACGAGGGTCGGCTGGCCGCGCTCGCGGCAGTCCTCGATCTCGGCGACCACGGCGTCCCACTTCTCCCGCGCCGTCCGGTAGACGACGTCCGGATTGTCGATGCGGACCATCGGCCGGTGGGTGGGGACGACCACGACCTCCAGCTTGTAGATGTGATCGAACTCCGCCGCCTCGGTGGCCGCCGTGCCGGTCATGCCGCCGAGCTTCTCGTACATGCGGAAGAAGTTCTGGAAGGTGATCGTGGCGAGGGTCTGGTTCTCGCGCTCGATCTTCACCCCTTCCTTCGCCTCGACCGCCTGGTGAAGCCCGTCGGACCAGCGGCGTCCCGGCATCATGCGGCCGGTGAACTCGTCGACGATGACGACCTGGCCGTCCTTGACGAGGTACTCGACGTCGCGGTGGTAGAGGTGGTGCGCGCGCAGACCCTGGTGGACGCCGTGCAGCAGGTCCATGTTCTCGAGGTCGTAAAGGTTCTGGATGCCGAGCAGCTTCTCGACCGTGCCGACGCCCTCCTCGGTCAGGGTCACCGACTGCGCCTTCTCGTCGACCAGGAAGTCGCCGGTGGTGTGCTTCGAGCCGTCCTTCTCCTCGATCTCCTCGCCGCGCGCCAGCTTCGGGATGATCTTGTCGATGACGTAGTACTTGTCGACCGACTCCTCGGAAGGGCCCGAGATGATGAGCGGCGTGCGGGCCTCGTCGACGAGGATCGAGTCGACCTCGTCGACGATGGCGTAGAAGTGCCCCCGCTGGACCATCGCCGCGAGGTCGAACTTCATGTTGTCGCGCAGGTAGTCGAAGCCGAGCTCGTTGTTGGTCGCGTAGGTGACGTCGCAGGCGTAGGCCTCGCGCCGCTCGGCGTCGGAGATGCCGTGCTGCACGACGCCCACCGACAGGCCGAGGAAGCGGTAGACCCGCCCCATCCAGTCGGCGTCGCGCCGCGCCAGGTAGTCGTTGACGGTGACGACGTGGACGCCCTTGCCGGCGAGGGCGTTGAGGTAGACGGGCAGGGTGGCGACGAGGGTCTTGCCCTCGCCGGTCCGCATCTCGGCGATCTTGCCCTGGTGGAGCACCATGCCGCCGATCAGCTGGACGTCGTAGTGCCGCATGCCGAGCGCCCGGCGGGCGCCCTCGCGGCAGACGGCGAAGGCCGGCTCGAGGATGTCGTCGAGGGTCTTTCCGGCGGCGAGCTCGGCGCGGAAGGCGGCGGTGCGCTCGCGCAGCTGCTCGTCCGAGAGAGCCTGGATCTCCGGCTCGAGAGCGTTGATCGCGGCGACCCGCGGCTGCAGGCGCTTGACGTCGCGGGCGTGCTGGGTGCCGAAGACCTTGGTCAGAAGCTGATTGATCATGCGGGCCCTGAAGAGAATGTGAACGGGAGCCCGCGGCGGCAGCCGCCACGGGGCGCGCGCAGTCTAGCAAACGGGGGGTCCGCGAACGGACCTGTCAGGAGCCGGAGCGCGGACCGGAGAGGAGGAACGGCAGCGGGTTGACCGACCTGCCGTCGATCCGCACTTCGTAGTGCAGATGGTAGCCGGTCGAGCGCCCGGTGTTGCCGACCAGGCCGATCGGCGTGCCGCGCTCCACCTTCTGGCCGGGGGTGACCAGCAGGCGCGAGAGATGACCGTAGACGGTCGTGCGGCCGAAGCCGTGCGAGATGAAGACGGCGCGCCCGAGGCCGCCGTACTGCTCGGTCTTGACCACCACGCCCGAGGCCGCCGCGGCGACCGGACGCCCCGGCGGGGCGGAGATATCGATGCCGGAGTGCAGCGCGCGCTGGCCGGTGAGCGGATCCCGGCGGTTGCCGAAGCCGCTGGTGAGGATGCCCGCCACCGGCCAGATCGACGGGGTGGCGGAGAGGCGCTTGAGATTCTCGTCGAGCCGGCTCTCCACCTGGTCGAGCGTCTCGGCGAGCTGCTCGCTGCGCGTCTCGAGAGCGGCGATGGCCGCCGTCGCGGCGGCGCCGTGCAGCGTGCCGCCGACGCCCGACTCACCGCTCGATCCCGGATCGGCGAGGCCGGCGACGATCGTCAGCTTGCGGGTGCGGTCCTCGGTCTCGGCGATGCGTCCCTGCAGTTCGAGCAGCCGGGTCTCGAAGCCCGACGAAGCTAGGCGGAGCGTTTCGTTCTCGTTGCGCAGGCGCTCGATCTCGGCGCGCCCGCTGCGGCTCTCGGCGGCGAACCAGCCGGCCAGCGAGACGCTGGCCAGCGCGACCACGAGCCCGGTACCGAGAGTGACCAGCCGCCGCCGGGAGACGCGGATACGCGTGACCTCCTGGTCACCGCGGCGGATCAGGACGAGCGTCCTGCGGGTCGGGGGCATTCGGTGGCGGGTCGTCGAGCGGTCTCGGTCGTTTCAGGGTGCTGCCGGATTCTCGCTGGGCGTTCCACCGGTGGGTCGGAACCCGCGCATTGTAACGACCCCGCCACGGGCCTGTCAACGTGTTGGCCTGATTTGTTTTACGGCGCATTTGCGCCGCCGGCGGCCGGTGTCGTCGATCGGCGCGTGGCGGCGCAGGCCGCGCGGGTCGAGGGCCGCATTGCCCAATTGCCGGCGGAAACTCCGAACCCTCAGATCCGACCGATCCCCCTGGCGAACGCTCCCGACGGCGCCAGGGGGGCGCTGAGGCGCCGGAGGGCGGAGAGGGGGCAGCCGCAGTCCGAGGCTGTCCGGGAGGTGGGGTCTGCAAGGCAACCTCCCGAACCTGGGAGCGGGGGCAGCGGCAACCGGCCCGCCGGACCGAGGGGGAAATCGAGCGGTTGACTGGTCCCCCGAGGGTATAGCGGCAGCACTCTTTCGGCTGCAAGTCCACTGGCTGATCCGTCTCTCCGTCGGACCCGGCGCGTCGGCGGCCGACGCCGAAGACTCTGCCCAGGACAACTTTGTCACGCTTCTGCTCCGCTGGCCGTGCCTCCGGAACCCGGAGGCCTGGCTGCGCCGCGCGCTCTTTCGCCGTGTGCTCCAGATCC
>CAYYIK010000118.1:0-6536 GCA_964471955.1 uncultured Thermoanaerobaculia bacterium
TCGGCGTGCTGCTCGCCAACTTCGGCGACCGCCCGGTGCGCCTGCGGCGCGGCGAACGGATCGCCCAGCTGATCTTCGCCCCGGTCGGCCGCGCGAGCTTCGACGAGGTCGCCGACCTGGCCGCGACCGGGCGCGGGGACGGCGGCTTCGGCTCGACCGGCCGCGGCTGACTCAGGCGGCGCCGGCGGCGCGGCGCGGCAGGCGGCCGGCGAGCAGCTCGCCCGTGGTCGCCAGCACCGCCTCCATCGGCGCCGCGTCGGCGCGGCCGGTGCCGGCGAGGGGAAACGCCGTGCCGTGGTCGACCGAGGTGCGCAGGAAGGGCAGCCCGAGCGTCCAGTTCGTGGCGCTGCCGAAGCTCGCGGTCTTGACCGGAATCAGCCCCTGGTCGTGGTAGAGCGCCAGCACCCAGTCGAACTCGCCGCGCCGGCTGCGCGCGAAGAGCGAGTCGGCGCTCTCCGGACCGTGAACGTCGAGACCCAGCGCTCGCGCCGCCGCCACCGCCGGGGCCAGGATGCGCGCCTCCTCGTCCCCGAGCAGGCCCTCCTCGCCGGCGTGCGGGTTGAGGCCGGCCAGCGCGATCCGTCCGCCGGCATGGCGGCCCAGGCAGGCGAGCGCCTCGACCACGCCCTCGGTGGTGATGCCCTCGATCGCTCGGGCGAGCGGCAGGTGGACCGAGAGCAGGGCGACCTGGAGCTCCGGCGCCAGGAAGGCCATGAGGTAGTCGCGACCGTAGCGCTCGAGCCCGCACGCCGCGGCGAGGTAGTCGGTGTGACCGACGAAGCCGGGCACCGCATGGCGAGCGATCGACCCCTTCGCCACCGGCGCGGTGACCACGGCGTCGACGACGCCGCGGCGGGCCAGCTCGATCGCGGCGTCGAGCGCCGCCATCGCGGAGCGCGCGTCGGCCGCTCCCGACTCTCCGAAACGGATCGCCCGGCGCTCGCCGACCGGGTCGAGCAGCGCCAGCCCTCCGTGCGCGACGAGCCGGGCGCGCTCGGGCGAGGTCACCTCCCGCAGTCGCTCCCAGGGGAAGGCGGGGACGAGCGGCCGCGCGGCTTCGAGCGCCGCGCGCTCGCCGATCAACAGCGTCGCCGCGCTGCCGGCCGGCGGGCCGGCGGCGAGCGCGCGCAGGACGATCTCCGGACCGATGCCGGCGGGATCCCCGAGGGTGACGGCGAGAACGCGGGGCGCGGACGGCGGCACGCGCCGCCTCAGTCGGTCGTCTCGGCGTCGCCGGAGTCGCCGGCGTCGCCTGCTTCCTCGTCGGCGTCGACCGGCCGTGGACCGGCCTGGCCGGGCACCCCCGCCGCCGCCTTGCGGCGCACCGGGCGACGCAGCTCCTCCTCCTTGAACAGGTAGAGGATGCTGGACTTCGGAATCAGCAGGTTGGGCGCGTCGTGGCGGTGGAACTTGATCGCCGCCTTGTCGTACCACTCGACCCAGCCCCGCAGCTCCTCGCCGTTGACCAGGCGCAGCACCATCGGAGTGCGCGCCTGCATCTGCTTGAGGTAGTAGAACTCCTCGGCGTTGGTCTGCTCGGGCGGCGAGGACTTGCGCCGCACGGCGCGCGGGGCGTCACTCTTGCGCTGATCCCCGAGGTCGGGGCGGATCAACTTGCGATTGCTCATCAGGCCTCCGGAACCGGCGCCGCCGCCGGGGCGCCCTTGCGCCCGGACGGGTACTGGTCATCCTCGTAAGCCAGGCAGCAGAGCAGGCGCCCGCACTGGCCGGAGATCTTCGACGGGTTGAGCGAGAGGTTCTGCCGCTTGGCCATCTGGATGGAGATCGGCCGGAAGTCCTTGAGCCAGGTCGAACAGCAGAGGGTCTTGCCACAGACGCCGATGCCGCCGAGCAGGCGCGCCTCGTCGCGCGCTCCGAGCTGCGTCATCTGGACGCGGACGCCGAAGCGCTGGGCGATCTCGCGCACCAGCTGGCGGAAGTCGATGCGATGCTCGGCGGTGAAGAAGACGTTGGCCTTGCGGCCCGACAGCGGGAAATCGACGCGCGAGACTTTCATCTCGAGCTTGAGGGCCCGCACACGCTCCTGGACGAAGAGCTTGGCGGCCTGCTCGCGCTGGATCTTGCGGTCGAAAGCGGCGGTGTCGTCGTCGTTGGCGGCACGCAGGATGCGGCGGGCGCCCGACTTCTGGCACGGCTTGAACACCGGCATCGGCGACTTCTCGACGTGCCCGAAGGCGGGCTCGCCCTCGACTTCGACGATCACCCGGTCGCCGCAGGCGAAGATCGTCCCGTCGGTCGAGCAGAGGGTCAGATTCGTCTCGTCGCCGAAACGCACTCCGACGAACGCGGTCTCGACCGCCGTCGACATCCCCTTGAAGGAACAGCCTCCGCAACCCATGGGCGTCTCGCCGCCCCGGTGGTGCAGGATCGGTACCAGCCGACACGAAGCGTGGACGCCGGGCGCCTGCCCGAGCCCTCCCCGCCGCGCCTTCCCTGCCCGCCGAAGTCGCTGCCATTATGGCCGGGCCCCCGTCGGGGGTCAACCGAAAGGCGCCCGGCGCGACCGGAGGATCAGGCGGCGGGGAACCCGGCGCGCAGCGCCGCGCAGTGGTCGAGCACCGTCTGCAGCCGCCAGCCCCCGTCCTCCTTCGCGATCCGCTTCCACGGGCGGGCCGCGAGCCAGCCCTCGGCCCGGGCGAGCTTCTTCTCCTCGCCTGCCAGCGAGAGGTCGAGCACCAGGCGGGCCGCGGCGAGCCAGCGCTCGGCGACCGTCGACCAGCGCGCCATTTCGAGCGAGCCGTCGTGCATGCGCGCCGAGCGCTCGACATAGCCACGCGTCGTCGCGACGGCCGAAGCGATCGCTTCGAGGGCCCGCAGAGAGTCGGCGTGGCCGGGGTCGCGCCGGCCCCGCGCCCGGTCGATCGCGGCGGCCAGTCCGTCGAGCAGCTCGAGAGCTTCGTTCACCATGGAACTGCGAGTCTCCTGCGCGCCGGCGGCGGCGGTCAATGAAGTCCGAACAGTCCGCGCCGTTCAGCTGTCGCGGGGCTCTGCCTCGAGATGGGAGCGCAGCTCCCGGAGATTGAAGCTGCCGGTCTCCTGGGTCGCGGCCGCGCGCTCGACGAAATCCCTCCCGATGTCGTGACGCAGGACCTTGGCCGGCCAGCTGATGTGGGCGGCGGCCGTGTAGGCGGTGCGCAGCGCCGAGGCGAGGTCCGGTCCGGTCGCGCCGACGTTGATCACCCGGCCGCCGATGGCGACGATCTCCCCGTCCCGGCGCGCCGTGCCGGCATGGAAGACGTGCGCACCGGGGACCGCGGCGGCGCGCTCGAGCCCCTCGATGGCCTCGCCGCGCACCGGACGCTCGGGATAGCCGTCACTCGCCAGCACCACCACCGCCGAGGCCTCCTTGCGGAAGTGGAGACGGCCGACCGGGAAGCTGCCGGTGGCGCCGGCGGCGAGCAGCGGCAGCAGGTCGTCCTCGAGACGCAGCAACAGCGCCTGCGCCTCGGGGTCGCCGAAGCGGACGTTGAACTCCAGGACCTGCGGTCCCTCGGCCGTCAGCATGAGCCCGGCGTAGAGAACGCCGCGGAAGCGGCGATTCTCGGCGGCCAGCCCCGCCAGGGTCGGCTTGAGGATCCGCTCGAGCACCTCGGCGGCCTGTGCCGACGGCAGCAGGCCGGACGGGGAGTGGGCGCCCATGCCGCCGGTGTTCGGACCGCGATCGTCGTCGAGCAGGCGCTTGTAGTCCCGCGCCGTGGCGAAGGGGAGGAGCCGTTCGCCATCGGCCAGGGCGATGAAGGAGACCTCCTCGCCGGGCAGAAACTGCTCGATCACGACCCGGTCGCTCGCCACGCCGAACCGCCGCTCGTCGAAGAAGAGCTCGAGCGCCGCCTCGACGTCGGCGCCGGACGTGGCGACCACCACTCCCTTGCCGGCGGCCAGACCGTCGGCCTTGAGCACCACCGGCAGGCCGAAGCGCGCCGCGGCCCGCGCCGCCTCGGCCCGGTCGCGGGTCACCACGAACTCGGCGGTCGGGATGCCGTGGCGGGCCATGAACTCCTTGGCGAAGACCTTGCTCCCCTCGAGTTCGGCGGCCGCCTTGCGCGGCCCGAAGACCCGCAGGCCGCGCGCCTCGAACTCGTCGACCAGCCCGAGGGTGAGGGGCAGCTCCGGACCGACCACCGTCAGGTCGATGCCGATCTCCTTGGCGAAGCCGGCGAGCTCGTGGATCTCTTCGACGCCATGCGGCACGCAATCGGCCACCCCGGCGATGCCCGGATTGCCCGGCGCGCAATAGAGCTCGGTCAGCAGCGGGCTCTGGCGCAACTTCCAGCAGAGCGCATGCTCGCGGCCTCCGTTGCCGATGACCAGGACCTTCATGGTGTGGCGCCCTCCCTCTCCGGTACCGCGCATTGCGCCGAGGCCACCGTGACGACGTCGGCGACATCCGCGGCCGAACAGCCACGCGACAGATCATGGACCGGCCGGGCAAGACCCTGCAGGAGAGGCCCGATCGCCCGCGCCCCGGCCAGCCGTTCGGTCAGCTTGTAGGCGATGTTACCTGCGTCGAGGTCGGGAAAGACAAGTACGTTGGCCCGCCCCCCCACCGGGCTGGCGGGGGCCTTGCGGCCGGCCACCTCCGGGACCAGAGCCGCGTCGGCCTGCAACTCGCCGTCGAAGGCGAACGGCGGCGCGCGGCGGGCCAGCTCGGCGACCGCCTGACGGACCCGGTCCACCCGCGGGTGCTCGGCGCTGCCCTTGGTCGAGAACGAGAGCAGGGCAACCCGCGGCTCGACGCCGAGCAGGGTGCGGCAGGAGGTGGCGCCGGCCCAGGCGATCTCCGCCAGCTCGCCGGGCGTCGGCTCGGGAACCACCCCGGCGTCGGTATAGACGAGGGCGCGGCCGTCGGCCAGCAGCATCAGGAAGCAGGAGGAGACCAGCGACAGTCCGGGGGCCGGGCCCACCCCCGCGAGCGCGGCGCGGACCGTCTCGGCGGTGCTCGCCACGGCCCCCATCACGGCGCCGTCGGCGCCGCCGCAGCCGACCAGCGCTGAGGCCAGATGGAGGGGATCGGCGAGGCGGCGGGAGCGCTCGGCAGCGGAGATCCGGCGCCGGGCCAGGCGCCGCTCGAGGTGCTCCCGGGCCCGCGCCAGGGAGGCATCGTCCGGCGCCAGCAACTCGATGGCCGCCGCGTCGAGCCCGAGTCGCTCGAGCCGCGCGACCGTCTCGTCCGGCGGGCCCGGCAGAACGGGCCGTGCCCATCCCGCGCGCGCCGCCTCGACGGCGCCGGCGAGGATCCGCTCGTCGGCCGACTCGGGCAGGACGATGCGCGCCCGCGCGGCGGCGGCGCGGGCGCGCAGTCGGGCGAGGGTTTCGGCCATCGCAGCTTCAGGCGGGTGCCGGCACCGTGCTCGGCGGCGCCAGGGCGACGATCGCCCGCTCGACCTCCTCGACCACGTAGTCGGGGGTCGAAGCGCCCGCCGTGACGCCGACCACCCCGCCGCCGGTGAACCACTCGGGGCGCAGATCCTCGGCGCCCTGGATCAGATAGCTCGGCTTGTAGCGCTGGCAGATCTCCCACAGGTGGCGGGTGTTGGCCGAGCGCTTGCCGCCGATGACCACGATGCAGGTGACCTCCGGGTCGCGGCCGAGCTCGTGCGCCGCCTCCTGATTCTGCTTGGTGGCGTAGCAGATCGTGTCGGCACGCCGAGTCGCGGGCACCTGCGACTCGATGAAGCGGGCCACCGGTTCGAACTCGTCCGCGTTGAGGGTCGTCTGGTAGAAGATCTTCACCCGCCCGTAGCGCGACCAGTCGACGGCGCGCGCCTCCGCCTCGGTCATCAGGATGTGGTAGTCGGCCGGGTCGAGGTCGTGGGTGTAGCCGATGACCTCACGGTGCTTCGGATCGCCGATGAAGACGAGGTGGGCTCCCTCGGAGAGCGCCACGCTCGCTTCGTCGTGGATGTCGTAGACGAAGGGGCAGGTGGTGTCGAGGATGCGCAGTCCGCGCGCCCTGGCCCGCTGGTGAAACGACGGCGGCACGCCGTGGGCCGAGAAGACGATCGTCCCCTGGGCGACTTCGTCGAAACCCTGGACGGTGTGGACGCCGAGCTGTTCCATCTCGTCGACCACCCGCTCGTTGTGGACGACCTGGCCGAGGATGTTGCCGCTGTTGCCCCCGGCAGCGAACTTCTTGACCTTCTGGTCGGCGATCCGCACGCCGGCGCAGAAGCCGTACTTGGCGGCCCGCCGGATCCTCACGGCCGCAGACTCTAGCACCCGGCCCGCGGCTCAGCCGCGCGCCGCCGCGAGGCGCCGCTCCACCGCCTGCCAGTCGACGACGTTCCACCACGCGGCGAGATACTCGGCGCGGCGGTTCTGGTACTTGAGGTAGTACGCGTGTTCCCAGACGTCGACGCCGAGCAGCGGCGTGAGGCCGGCGCTGAGCGGCGAGTCCTGATTGGCCGTGGTGACCAGCTCCAGGCTTCCGTCGGCGCCGGCCGCCAGCCAGGCCCATCCGGAGCCGAAGACGCCGGCCGCCGCGGCGATCATTCGCCCGTTCAGGCCGTCGAACG
>CAYYIK010000119.1:0-6536 GCA_964471955.1 uncultured Thermoanaerobaculia bacterium
TCGGCGTGCTGCTCGCCAACTTCGGCGACCGCCCGGTGCGCCTGCGGCGCGGCGAGCGGATCGCTCAGCTGGTCTTCGCCCCGGTCGGACGCGCCGGCTTCGACGAGGTCGCCGACCTGGCGGCGACCGGGCGCGGCGGCGGCGGCTTCGGCTCGACCGGCCGCGGCTGACTCAGGCGGCGCCGGCGGTGCGGCGGGGCAGGCGGCCCGCGAGCAGCTCGCCCGTGGTCACCAGCACCGACTCCATCGGGGCCGCGTCGGCGCGACCGGTGCCGGCGAGCGGAAAGGCCGTGCCGTGGTCGACCGAAGTGCGCAGGAAGGGCAGGCCGAGCGTCCAGTTCGTCGCGCTGCCGAGACTCGCCGTCTTGACCGGAATCAGCCCCTGGTCGTGGTAGAGCGCCAGCACCCAGTCGAACTCGCCGCGCCGGCTGCGCGCGAAGAGCGAGTCGGCGCTCTCCGGACCGTGAACGTCGAGACCCAGCGCTCGCGCCGCCGCCACCGCCGGGGCCAGGATGCGCGCCTCCTCGTCCCCGAGCAGGCCCTCCTCGCCGGCGTGCGGGTTGAGGCCGGCCAGCGCGATCCGTCCGCCGGCATGGCGGCCCAGGCAGGCGAGCGCCTCGACCACGCCCTCGGTGGTGATGCCCTCGATCGCTCGGGCGAGCGGCAGGTGGACCGAGAGCAGGGCGACCTGGAGCTCCGGCGCCAGGAAGGCCATCAGGTAGTCGCGACCGTACCGCTCGAGCCCGCACGCCGCGGCGAGATAGTCGGTGTGACCGACGAAGCCGGGCACCGCATGCCGCGCGATCGAACCTTTCGCCACCGGCGCGGTGACGATGGCGTCGACCTCGCCGCGGCGGGCGAGATCGATCGCCGCGTCGAGCGCCGCCACCGCGGCACGTGCGTCGGCCGCCCCCGACTCCCCGAGGTGGAGGGTCCGGCGCTCGCCGACGGGATCGAGCAGGGCCAACCCTCCCGGCTCGACGAGCCCGGCTCGCGTGGGCGCCGTCACCTCACGCAGCCGCTCCCAGGGGAAGGCGGGGACGAGCGGCCGCACGGCCTCGAGCGCCGCGCGCTCGCCGATCAGCAGCGTCGCCGCGTTGCCGGCCGGCGGGCCGGCGGCGAGCGCGCGCAGGACGATCTCCGGACCGATGCCGGCGGGATCCCCGAGGGTGACGGCGAGAACGCGGGGCGCGGACGGCGGCACGCGCCGCCTCAGTCGGTCGTCTCGGCGTCGCCGGAGTCGCCGGCGTCGCCTGCTTCCTCGTCGGCGTCGACCGGCCGTGGACCGGCCTGGCCGGGCACCCCCGCCGCCGCCTTGCGGCGCACCGGGCGACGCAGCTCCTCCTCCTTGAACAGGTAGAGGATGCTGGACTTCGGAATCAGCAGGTTGGGCGCGTCGTGGCGGTGGAACTTGATCGCCGCCTTGTCGTACCACTCGACCCAGCCCCGCAGCTCCTCGCCGTTGACCAGGCGCAGCACCATCGGAGTGCGCGCCTGCATCTGCTTGAGGTAGTAGAACTCCTCGGCGTTGGTCTGCTCGGGCGGCGAGGACTTGCGCCGCACGGCGCGCGGGGCGTCACTCTTGCGCTGATCCCCGAGGTCGGGGCGGATCAACTTGCGATTGCTCATCAGGCCTCCGGAACCGGCGCCGCCGCCGGGGCGCCCTTGCGCCCGGACGGGTACTGGTCATCCTCGTAAGCCAGGCAGCAGAGCAGGCGCCCGCACTGGCCGGAGATCTTCGACGGGTTGAGCGAGAGGTTCTGCCGCTTGGCCATCTGGATGGAGATCGGCCGGAAGTCCTTGAGCCAGGTCGAACAGCAGAGGGTCTTGCCACAGACGCCGATGCCGCCGAGCAGGCGCGCCTCGTCGCGCGCTCCGAGCTGCGTCATCTGGACGCGGACGCCGAAGCGCTGGGCGATCTCGCGCACCAGCTGGCGGAAGTCGATGCGATGCTCGGCGGTGAAGAAGACGTTGGCCTTGCGGCCCGACAGCGGGAAATCGACGCGCGAGACTTTCATCTCGAGCTTGAGGGCCCGCACACGCTCCTGGACGAAGAGCTTGGCGGCCTGCTCGCGCTGGATCTTGCGGTCGAAAGCGGCGGTGTCGTCGTCGTTGGCGGCACGCAGGATGCGGCGGGCGCCCGACTTCTGGCACGGCTTGAACACCGGCATCGGCGACTTCTCGACGTGCCCGAAGGCGGGCTCGCCCTCGACTTCGACGATCACCCGGTCGCCGCAGGCGAAGATCGTCCCGTCGGTCGAGCAGAGGGTCAGATTCGTCTCGTCGCCGAAACGCACTCCGACGAACGCGGTCTCGACCGCCGTCGACATCCCCTTGAAGGAACAGCCTCCGCAACCCATGGGCGTCTCGCCGCCCCGGTGGTGCAGGATCGGTACCAGCCGACACGAAGCGTGGACGCCGGGCGCCTGCCCGAGCCCTCCCCGCCGCGCCTTCCCTGCCCGCCGAAGTCGCTGCCATTATGGCCGGGCCCCCGTCGGGGGTCAACCGGAATGCGCTCCTTCCAGCCGGAGAATCAGGCGGCGGGAAAGCCGGCTCGCAGCGCCGCGCAGTGGTCGAGGACGGTCTGCAGCCGCCAGCCCCCGTCCTCTTTCGCGATGCGCTTCCAGGGCCGCGCGGCGAGCCAGCCCTCGGCCCGGGCGAGCTTTCTCTCCTCGCCCGCCAGCGAGAGGTCGAGCACCAGCCGGGCGGCGGCGAGCCAGCGCTCGGCCACCGTCGACCAGCGCGCCATCTCGAGCGACCCGTCGTGCATGCGCGCCGAGCGCTCGACGTAGCCGCGCGTCGTCGCGACGGCGGCCGCGATCGCCGTGAGCGCCCGCAGGGAGTCGGCGTGGCCGGGGTCGCGCCGGCTCCGGGCCGCTTCGATCGCGGCGGCCAACCCGTCGAGCAGCTCGAGTGCTTCGTTCACCATGGGAGCGCGAGTCTCCTCTGCGCCGGCCGCGGCGGTCAAGGGAATCCGGACAGTCCTACCCGCTCAGCCGTCGCGGGGCTCTCTGTCGAGATGAGAGCGCAGCTCCCGGAGATTGAAGCTGCCGGTCTCCTGGGTCGCAGCCGCGCGCTCGACGAAGTCCCGCCCGATGTCGTGACGGAGGATCTTGGCCGGCCAGCTGATGTGGGCGGCGGCCGTGTACGCGGTGCGCAGCGCCGACGCGAGGTCCGGACCGGTCGCGCCGACGTTGATCACCCGGCCGCCGATGGCGACGATCTCCCCGTCCCGGCGCGCCGTGCCGGCATGGAAGACGTGCGCCCCCGCGACCGCGGCCGCGCGCTCGAGCCCTTCGATGGCCTCGCCGCGCACCGGCCTCTCGGGATAACCATCGCTCGCCAGCACCACGACCGCCGATGCCTCCTTGCGGAAGTGGAACCGGCCCACCGGAAAGCTGCCGCTGGCACCGGCGGCGAGCAGCGGCAGGAGGTCGTCCTCGAGGCGCAGCAGCAGTGCCTGCGCCTCGGGGTCGCCGAAGCGCACATTGAACTCGAGGACTTTCGGCCCCTCGGCGGTCAGCATGAGACCGGCGTAGAGGACGCCACGGAAGCGACGATTCTCGGCCGCGAGACCCGCCAGGGTCGGCTTGAGGATCCGCTCGAGCACCTCGGCGGCCTGCGCCGACGGCAGCAGGCCGGAAGGGGAGTGGGCCCCCATGCCGCCGGTATTGGGACCACGGTCGTCGTCGAGCAGGCGTTTGTAGTCCCGCGCCGTGGCGAAGGGGAGGAGCCGCTCGCCGTCGGCCAGGGCGATGAAGGAGACCTCCTCGCCGGGAAGAAACTGCTCGATCACCACCCGGTCGCTCGCCACGCCGAAGCGGCGTTCGTCGAAGAAGAGCTCGAGCGCCGCCTCGACGTCCGCGGCGGAGGTGGCGACCACCACCCCCTTGCCGGCCGCGAGGCCGTCGGCCTTGAGCACCACCGGCAGGCCGAAGCGCGCCGCGGCCCGTTGCGCCTCGGCCCGATCGCGGGTGACCACGAACTCGGCGGTCGGAATGCCGTGGCGGGCCATGAACTCCTTGGCGAAGACCTTGCTCCCCTCGAGCTCGGCGGCCGCCTTGCGCGGCCCGAAGACCCGCAGACCCCGGGCCTCGAACTCGTCGACCAGCCCGAGGGTGAGCGGCAGCTCCGGACCGACCACCGTCAGGTCGATGCCGATCTCCTTGGCGAAGCCGGCGAGCTCGTGGATCTCTTCGACGCCATGCGGCACGCAATCGGCCACCCCGGCGATGCCCGGATTGCCCGGCGCGCAATAGAGCTCGGTCAGCAGCGGGCTCTGGCGCAACTTCCAGCACAGCGCATGCTCGCGGCCTCCATTGCCGATGACCAGGACCTTCATGGTGTGGCGCCCCCCCTCTCCGCTGCCGCGCACTGCGCCGACGCCACCGCGACGACGTCGGCCACATCCGCGGCCGAACAGCCGCGTGACAGGTCGTGGACCGGCCGGGCAAGACCCTGCAACAGGGGCCCGATCGCCCGCGCCCCGGCCAGCCGCTCGGTCAGCTTGTAGGCGATGTTACCTGCGTCGAGGTCGGGAAAGACAAGCACGTTGGCCCCCCCCGCCACCGGGCTGTCGGGGGCCTTGCGGCCGGCGACCTCCGGAACCAGGGCGGCGTCGGCCTGCAACTCGCCGTCGAAAGCGAACGGCGGCGCGCGGCGGGCCAGTGCGGCGACCGCCCGACGGACCCGCTCCACGCGCGGGTGCTCGGCGCTCCCCTTGGTGGAGAAGGAGAGCAGGGCGACCCTTGGCTCGACGGCGAGCAGGGTCCGGCAGGAATCGGCACCGGCCCAGGCGATCTCCGCCAGCTCGTCCGGCGTCGGCTCGGGCACGACCCCGGCGTCGGTATAGACGAGGGCGCGGCCGTCGGCGAGCAGCATCAGGAAGCAGGAGGAGACCAGCGACAGTCCGGGAGCCGGCCCGACGCCCGCGAGCGCGGCGCGGACGGTCTCGGCGGTGCTCGCCACGGCCCCCATCACGGCGCCATCGGCGCCGCCGCAGCCGACCAGCGCCGCCGCCAGGTGGAGCGGATCGGTGTGGCGGCGAGCGCGCTCGGCATCGGAGATCCGGCGGCCGGCGAGCCGCCGCTCGAGATGCGCGCGAGCCGCGGTCAGGGAGGCGTCGTCCGGCGCCAGCAGCTCGACGGCGGCCGCGTCGAGTCCGAGCCGCGCGAGCCGGGCGACCGTCTCGCCGGGAGGCCCCGGCAGGACGGGCCGCGCCCATCCCGCACGCGCCGCCGCGACGGCCCCCGCGAGGATCCGCTCGTCGGCGAACTCGGGCAGGACGATACGCGCCCGCGCGGCGGTGGCGCGGGCGCGCAGTCGAGCGAGGGTGTCGGCCATTCCGGCTTCAGGCGGGTGCCGGCACCGGGCTCGGCGGCGCCAGTGCGACGATCGCCCGCTCGACCTCCTCGACCACGTAGTCGGGAGTCGACGCGCCCGCCGTCACGCCGACGACCTCGCCGCCGGCGAACCACTCGGGGCGCAGATCGTCGGCACCCTGGATCAGGTAGCTCGGCTTGTAGCGCTGGCAGATCTCCCAGAGATGGCGGGTGTTGGCCGAGCGCTTGCCGCCGATGACCACGATGCAGGTGACTTCCGGGTCGCGCCCGAGCTCGTGCGCCGCCTCCTGATTCTGCTTGGTGGCGTAGCAGATCGTGTCGGCACGCCGAGTCGCGGGCACCTGCGACTCGATGAAGCGGGCCACCGGTTCGAACTCGTCCGCGTTGAGGGTCGTCTGGTAGAAGATCTTGACCCGCCCGTAGCGCGACCAGTCGACGGCGCGTGCCTCCGCCTCGGTCATCAGGATGTGGTAATCGGCCGGATCGAGGTCGTGGGTGTAGCCGATGACCTCGCGATGCTTCGGATCGCCGATGAAGACGAGGTGAGCTCCCTCGGAGAGCGCCACGCTGGCTTCGTCGTGGATGTCGTAGACGAAGGGGCAGGTGGTGTCGAGGATGCGCAGGCCGCGCGCCCTGGCCCGCTGATGAAACGACGGCGGCACGCCGTGGGCCGAGAAGACGATCGTCCCCTGCGCGACCTCGTCGAAGCCCTGGACGGTGTGGACGCCGAGCTGCTCCATCTCGTCGACCACGCGCTCGTTGTGGACGACCTGGCCGAGGATGTTGCCGCTGTTGCCCCCGGCAGCGAACTTCTTGACCTTCTGGTCGGCGATCCGCACGCCGGCGCAGAAGCCGTACTTGGCGGCCCGCCGGATCTTCACGGCCGCAGACTCTAGCACCCGGCCCGCGATTCAGCCGCGAGCCGCCGCGAGGCGCCGCTCCACCGCCTGCCAGTCGACGACGTTCCACCACGCCGCGAGATACTCGGCACGGCGATTCTGGTACCTGAGGTAGTAGGCGTGCTCCCAGACGTCGACGCCGAGCAGCGGCGTGAGCCCGGCGGTGAGCGGTGAATCCTGATTGGCGGTCGTGATCAACTCGAGGCGCCCGTCGGCGCCGGCTGCCAGCCAGGCCCATCCCGAGCCGAAGACGCCGGCCGCCGCGGCGATCATTCGCCCGTTCAGGCCGTCGAACG
>CAYYIK010000120.1:0-6242 GCA_964471955.1 uncultured Thermoanaerobaculia bacterium
GGCACGAGCATCCGCACCCGCGTCGTGATCACCTGGGCGCCGAAGCGGAAGCCGTCGACCGGGCGCGAAGCCGGGCGCAGCGCCTCGATCTCCTCGCGGGTGCCGAAGAAGAGCGCCTGGCTCGGGCAAACCGACGCGCACATCGGCTTCAATCCCCGCGACGTCCGGTCGTAGCACATGTCGCACTTCATCATCAGGTTGGCTTCGTCGTGCATCTTCGGCACGCCGAACGGGCAGGCGAGCACGCAGTTGTTGCAGGCGATGCAGCGCGCCTTGCGCGCGGTCTGCACGACGCCGTCCTCGGTGCGCTTGATGGCGTCGGCCGGGCAGACCTCGGCGCAGGTCGGCTGGTCGCAGTGCATGCAGACCACCGGCACCGTCTGGGTCGAGCGGGCGCGATCGACGAAGTCGAGCTGGATCATCGACACCCCCTTGTGGGTGTCGCACTCCGAGCAGGCCTGGACACAGGCGTTGCAGCCGATGCAGCGCGCCGGGTCGAGGTAGAAGTGGCGGTCGGCGGGGACGGGCATCGGGCTCCTCGTCAGCCGCCCGCCATCGGGAGCGACGGGCGTCGGGAGGGGGTCGAGACCTCGGCGGCCGCGCACGATTCCTCCGCGGTCGCCGGCCGCAGCCGGACCGCGCAGGCCTTGAACTCGGGGATCTTCGAGATCGGGTCCTGGGCCGCGATCGTCAGCCGGTTGACGCTGCGCTGCCCGGGCCAGTGGTACGGGACGAAGATGGTGTCGGGGCGGATGGTCGCGACGACCCTGGCGCGCAGCGTCAGCCGGCCGCGGCGCGTCTCGGCGGTCGCCCAGGTGCCGTCGCCGATGCCCAGGTGCTCGGCGAGATGCGGATGGAGCTCGATGAACGGCTCGGGGTCCATGTCGAGCAACGGCCCGATTCGCCGCGTCTGCGTGCCAGAGAGGAACTGGCTGATCAGGCGGCCGCTGGTCAGGATCAGCGGATACTCCGCGTCGGGGACCTCGGTCGGCGGCGTGTAGACCGCCAGGTTGAAGCGCGCCTTGCCGTCGGGGAAGTAGAAGGGGCCGGCGCCCCGCGCCACGACGTTCCACGAGCCGGGCTCGAACAGGCGCGGCGTTCCGGGATGGTCGTCCGACGGGCAGGGCCAGAAGACGCCCTGCTGGCGTTCGACCTTCTCCCAGGTGATGCCCGAATAGTCGGCCACGCCCCCCTTCGAGGCGACTCGCAGCTCCTCGAAGATCGCGCGTGGACCGGAGAAGGTGAAGCCGCGTTCGCGACCGAGTGCTCGCGCCAGGTCCTGGACGATGCGCCAGTCCTGGCGCGCCTCGCCGGGGCACTCGATCGCCTTGTTGATCTTGATCACCCGCCCCTCGGCGGTGGTGACCGTCCCCTCGTCCTCCTCGTGGAGCGAGCCGGGGAGCACGAGGTCGGCGTGGCGCGCGGTCTCGTTGAGGAAGAAGTCGATCGCGACGTAGAAATCGAGGCGGCCGAGCATGGCGCGCACGAAATCGCTGTCGGGCAGCGACACCAGCGGGTTGAAGCAGATCGAGAGCAGCCCCTTGATCTCGCCGCGCTCGATCCGCCGGAAGATCTCGTAGGCGTCGACGCCCGGCTGCGGCAGCTCCTCGGGCGCGATCCCCCAGACCCCGGCGACGTAGCTGCGCGCCTCCGGATCGGCGAGCTTGCGGCCGCCGGGGAGCTGGTCGCACTTCTGGCCGTGCTCGCGACCGCCCTGGCCGTTGCCCTGGCCGGTGATCGTGGCGTAGCCGCAGAATTCGCGCCCGATGCGGCCCGAAGCAAGCACCAGGTTGATCGCGCCGAGCACGTTCGCCACGCCGTGGCTCGAGTGCTCGATGCCGCGGGCGTGCATCAGGAAGCTGGTCTTCGCCGTCCCCCACCACTCGGCGGCCTGGCGGATCGCCGGCTCGGCGATGCCGGTGGTACGCGCGGTCTTCGCCGGCGTCCACTGGGCGACGTGGCGGGCCACCTCGTCGAAGCCGACCGTCGAGCGCTCGACGAAGGCGCGATCGATCCAGCCGTGCTCGATCATCAGGTGGAGGACGCCGTTGAACAGCGCGACGTCGGTGCCCGGCCGGATCGGCAGGAACAGGTCGCAGGTGCGGGCGATCGGTGTCAGGCGCGGGTCGACCACGATCACCTTGGCGCCGTGCTCGCGCGCCTGCCAGACGTAGTCGGTGGTGATCGGCGCGCACTCGGCGACGTTGGCGCCGGAGATCCAGATCAGCTCGGCGCCGAGGATGTCGCTCCACGGGTTGGCGGCGCGGTCGATGCCGAACGCCTTGGTGTTGCCGGCGCCGGCCGAGACCATGCAGAGCCGCCCGTTGTAGTCGATGTTCGAGGTCGCCAGCGCCATGTGGGCGAACTTGCCCATCAGGTAGGCCTTCTCGGTGGTCAGGCTCGCCCCCGAGAGCACCGCCATGGCATCGCGGCCGTGCGCCTCCTGGATCCGTCGGATCTCGGCGGCGGCGCGCTCGATCGCGCGGTCGTAGGCGATCGGCCGGAAACCTCCGGGCGCCGCTTCGTCGCGCTCGAGCGCGGAGAGCAGCCGGTCGGGGTGCGCCCCCTGCAGGTAGCGCTTGATCCCTTTCGGGCAGAGCATGCCGCGGTTGAACGGGAAGTCGTAGCGCGGCTCGAAGCCGACCACCTGCTCGTCCTTGACCTTCAGGCGGATGCCGCACTGCTGGCCGCAGAAGCAGCAGTGGGTGTCGACGATGCGGTCGGGCTCGACGCCGGTGTCGAGGCGCACGCCCGCCGACCAGGCGGGGTGCGGACCGAACGGATCGTCCGGGAGTGGATCGAGCGGCGTGCGGCGCTCGCGTCGCGAGGCCGGAATCGGGTCAGCCATGGAAGTTCTCCGCGTCGGCGCGGCCGAGCGGCCCCTCGCCGAGCCCCGGGTTGACGTGCGCCGGCGCCGCGCCCGACGCCACCAGCGTGCCGCCGCGCACGCCGCTCCAGGCGGCGCCCTGCGCCGCGGCGAGGAGCGCGCGCCGGCAGGGCGGACAGACGCGCTGGTAGTGGTCGGGGCGGCCCGCCTTCCCCGGATCGATCCGGTAGTCGAAGCCGAGCCGGCGCTCGACTTCGATCAGGTCCTCGGCGTGCATCTTCGAGGTGAAGCCGTGGCCGCAGCGGGCGCAGCGCTCGGGCTCGGCCTCGCGTCCGGCCTCCTTGTAGAAGCGCACCGCGATCTGCGCCGGTCGCTGGAAGACGTGGAAGAACTTGCCGAAGGGGAGCCAGAGGAAGGTGAAGATCACCGTCACGGCGTGGAGGATCGCCAGGAAGTCGTAGGCGTAGCCGTGCATCCAGGTGTAGCTCGCGGTCAGCATCAGGCCGGTCAGGCTGACCGCGAACAGCAGGATCAGGGGGAGGAAGTCCTCGACGAAGCTCTGGAGCGCGGCCGCCCCCTCCTCGCGCATGCGCCGGCGCATCGCCAGCATGACGCCGGCGATCACCAGGAACGACGCCCAGACCAGGCCGTGGAAGAGGAAGAAGGCGAGCACCGAATCGCTCGGAAACGCGAACGCCGGGAAGCCGAAGACGATCACCCGGTAGAGCCCCGGATCGCCCGGCTCGGACTCGAAGGCGAGCCAGCCGAAGACCAGCGGGAAGGTGATCGCGACCGCGAGCAGGCACCCCCAGAGGATCAGGACGTGGGTCAGGCCGCGCAGCCGGTCGCGCGCGAAGATGAAGCGGTTGAGCGCGAGGTCCGAGACCGCGTGGCGCGCGAGGCCGGCCAGCCGGCCGAGGCGGCCGCCGCGCCCGCCGCGCCGGAGGAAGACCTGCCAGCCGCGCCGCCAGTAGAAGTCGGTGGGCGGTCGTTTCAGCCACATCGCGTAGCGGTAGGTGAGCCCGAAGGTCGCGAACAGCACCGAGAAGGTGTAGGCCACCAGCGCCGCGTCGAAGTGCGCAAGCTTGCGCGACCCGGCGACGATCAGCGCGCCGAGCGCCGCGGTCGCGACGACACCCCACGCGATCGGTCCGGCGGACCTCGGGGCGGAGCGTGGTGTCGTGGTCACGGGGTCCATCCCACCTCCTCCTGCGATCGATGGCGATGGTACAGCAGCTCGTCGATTCCGGCGGTCACGCCGGTCGGTCCGATCGATCGGCGCGCAGCAGCGAGAGCAGCGAAGCGGCCCAGGTGACGCCGCCCGCCAACGCCAGGATGCCGCCGATCGCCATCAGGACGACGCCCGTGCGCTGACCCGGGCCCGAGAGCACCTGATCGACGCCGTAGGTCTTCCGCCCCAGGCCGAAGGCGCCGGCCACCATCAGGCCGGTCGCGAAGAAGAGCTGCCCCGCGCCGTAGAGGACCGCCACCCGGCCGAGCGCGCGGTCGCGGAAGGCGGCGCGCGCGGTGGCCGGGCGGACCCGATCGGCTCCGGTCGAACGGGGCAGCAGCAGCAGCGTGAGCGCCATGTAGGCGAGAGTGACCGAGCCGATGGTCGCGTGGTAGTGGCCGGGGATGCGCAGGTCGGAGCCGCGGATCAGGGCGCCGTAGACCAGTCCGGCGAGCATCAGCAGCGAGCTCGCGGCGAGCGGCCGGAGCGCACGGGCGACGGCGGGAGACGACGGGTCGCGGCGCGCGCGCAGGTGCGGCACGATCACGAACCCGAGGAAGACCACCAGACCCGGGAAGAGCCCCCAGCGCATCAGCTGCGCGTAACCCGCGTGGTAGCGCCAGCCCGCCGGGTGCGCGGCGAGAAGCGGGAGCACCGACAGCGCCGCGACGCCGAGCAGCCCGAGCGCGACGCGCGCGGCCGCTCCGGCGGCGACCGGCCGCCCCGTGCCGGCGGCGGCGAGCAGCGCCCAGGCGACGAGAACGAAGGCGGAGGTCGCAAGCTGGAGGACGTGGCCGCTCCCCCAGAGCAGCTGCTCGTAGGCGGCGGTCACGTCGCCGGCGACGCTCAGCCGGGCGTACGCGACGGCGAGGACGGCGAGCGCGAGCAGGGTCGACGCCGCGCCGAGCCGCAGGAAGCCGCGCTGCGCGCGCAGCGTCGCCGCGACCGGGCCGGCGTCGTCGCCGCCGGGTGCTCGCGAGCTGTCGCCGAACGGCAGCAGTGCCCGGTCGAGGTAGCTCGCGACGACGCCGGCGGCGAACAGCAGAAGCCCGGCGACGAAGAGTGGCTGGTCAACGAGCGGGACGTAGTTGACGGTGTGCGGCCGCCCCCACCCCGGGATCAGCCCGCTGCCGAGCGCGACGGCTCCGGCGGCGGCGAGCCAGGGCGCGACCGCAGCGTGCCTGCCGGCGCGCCGACCGCCGGACGCGGCGAGATGGAACAGCGCCACCGGCAGCGCCGCGAACCAGACCACGACGCCGAGGTCGACGTGGACGACGAGCACGCGCCGGGCGAGCTCGGTGTCGGTCAGGTGCCGGGCGAGCGCGGGCACGCGCGCGGCGACCACGCCGAACGCGAGCAGCCCGCTCACCGCGAGCGCCGACGCCGCCAGCAGCATCCAGCGGCGGGCGAGCGCCGGCCGTTCTCGAGTCAGGAATTCCATGGCGGCAAGGGCCGGCGGGCAGCCGGTCTACGCTCCGGCCGCCCGCAGCTGCCCGGGACCCGACGGTCAGGCCGCCGCGGCGCGGGGGAATAGGACGTTGTTCTCGAGGTGAATGTGCTCGTGCAGATCGGTCTCGAGCGCCGCCAGGCCGTGCCAGAGGGCGTTCCAGGTGTTGCACGCCTCCGCGGGGACGCGGAAGTCGTCCGTCAGCTCCCGAATCCGGTGGAGCTCCTGACCGACACGGGTGTGGTCGTCGACGAACGACGCGACCTGCGAAGGCTGGCCCGCGGCGGCGAGGAGGAGGGAGGGGAAGAGGGATTCCTCCTCCTCGTGCAGATGCTGGTCGAGCTCGCTCTTGAGCCGGAGGAAACTCTCGAGCAGGGCGCCGAGGCGCTCCGGGTCCTTGTCGCCGTGGACGCGGAAGACTCTGCGTGCCATCGCCTCGAGCCGCGGCAGCTCCTCTCGCAACGGCTCGTGGTAGCGCTCGACGATGTGGACCACCAGCTCGCCAAGCGGCGCTTCGTGCCAGCGCCGGGTGGCGACGTCGGCGCCGGGCGAGGTGATCTCGCGCTCGATCTCCTCGAGGACGTCAGCAGGGTCGATCTCTCGCTTCGCGCAAGCCTCGGCGAGCGCCACGCCGCCGCCGCAACAGAAGTCGATGCCGTGGCGGGCGAAGACGCGGGTGGCGAGCGGGTGGCGGGCGGCGATCTCGCCGACGCGGGATTCGGGGCTCAGGCTCATGA
>CAYYIK010000121.1:0-6072 GCA_964471955.1 uncultured Thermoanaerobaculia bacterium
CGCCTTCGGGCGGCGGTGGCGACCCGTTGGACGAAGAGCTCCAGGCCGCTCCAGGGCGGGTGGCGGACGAGCACGACGCCCCGGAGGAGACGAGGGGCTCGCGCGCAGGCCGGGTGGGGGCACCCTGGAGCGTGGGCGAGCGGCGTGACAGCGGCCTTTGGCTGGCGCGGCGCTCGCCTGCCTGGAGCTCGGCAGTGAGGCCATCCCCGGCACCCGGGTCACGGGGCACGTCCGTTGCGCTTTCGTCGATCGGGGCGAGCGCATGCCCGGAGCGAGTCCGGTGATCGCCGTTCGTGAAGTTGCCGAGGGCAATCACTCGCCCGCTGCGACGACGACTTCAGGTGCCTCTCCCTCCGGGAAGGGTGACCGGGTGAAGGTCGAGCCCCCGAGCGCATCGTTGATGGCGAGATCCGTCCGCTCGCTCGTCGAGCTCCTCAACAGCGCTCCGGGAACGAGCGGGTGCCGGCGCAGACTCAGGGGTTGTCCAACGGCGTGGGCGGCCGGAAGTAGGCACTGGAAGGCTCCCGGAAGTCGTTCCACGAGATCGCACCGCACACCGCGCAGTAGCCGGCGCCCCAACGCGTGTAGTGGGTCATCGGGTTGACCAAGCCGAGCTCGGGCACCTCGATTTCGGTCAGCCCGTAGCAGCGGCGGCCGGCCGCCTCCTCGGCGGCGAACGCGGCGGCCACACGCGGATCGCTCCACCCGTGCCATCCCGCGCCGCCCCACGTCCCGCCGCTCGCGCTGCGGCAGTGCGGGCATCGACCCGCGTGGCGGCGACGGTCGAACGCGATGAAGGCCGGCGGAGGGAGCAGACGCGGGCCGAATCGGTCGCGCGTCTCGCCGCGCGGCGCGAGCGGCAGCGGCGGCTCGGGATAGTGGAGGCGCCACCCCGGCACCAGCGGGTTCCAGTGCCACTCGCCGCCGAGCACCGGCGGCGGCGCCGGCGACGTCGGCACCGGATGGCGGTACTCGATCTCGCGTCCCGGTCCGAAACGCCACGTGGCGTGCGGCCAGCCCGGATCGCGGTCGACTCGCCCGGCCTCGGGGGCGGCGGGCACGATCGTGGTCGACGTCGTGGTGAAGAGGCCCAGTTGCTGGCTCATGGCGTTCTCTTCCCGATCGCTCACGGTCAGCGCCCTCCCCCCCTCTCCACGGCCGCGCGGTAGAGCGCCTGGCCGATCGCGAGCGCCGCGGTGGCGTGCAGGCGGTCCTCCTCGGAGAGGGCGCCGGCCGCCTCGAGCGCGCCGGCGAGCGAGAGGCCGTCGACCTGGAGCGAGGCGGTGATCTTGCGGGCGACGAGGTCGAGCGCGGCCTTCTGGAGGGTACCGGCGTAGTAGGGGTAGATCAGGCGCACCGGCTCGGTCTGCCCGATCCGGTGCGGGCGGCCGTTCGCCTGGCGCGTGACGCGCGCGTCGTAGTCGGGTCCCTCGTACCAGATGGCGGTGTGAAAGGCGGTGAGGTTGTTGAGCCCCGTCTGCACCGCCTTCGGGTGAACGAGCAGGACGCGGCAGCCGTCGGCGATCACGTGGTCGAGCCAGCGCTCGCGCACCGCGGTCGCCACCTTCGCGGGGTCGAGCAGGCTCGGGGTCTCGCCGAGCTCCTCGCCGATCAGCCGCTGCAGACGCCGAACGAAGCCGCGGTTGCCGGTGTGACGGAGGAAGACGATCGCGCGCCGGCCGGCAGCGAGCTCGCCACCCAGCTCGGCCAGCAGCCAGCGCTCCTTGGGTGAGCGCCAGGAGGACGGGAAGGCGATCCCCCGCGCCACCTCCTCTCCACCGGCTTCCTCCGGATAGGCGAGGACGAACTCGCCACACTCTTCGTTGGCGAGGTCGAGGTAGGACGGCAGCTCCGACATCGCGCCCCAGAGGAGCCCGGCGCGCTCGCTGCCGCGATCGGCCTGGATCTGCGCGATCAGGGCGTAGCGCAAGCGATCGAACTCGGCGAGGAGCTTCGCGTCCAGGAAGTCGTCGGGCGAGGTGTGCACCGGGGTCGGCTCCTCGGTGCACGGCGGCAGCTCCTCGTCGAGGTCGCCCTTGTGCATCACGAGCCCGGTGGGCAGGACGTGCTCGAGGATGTAGAGAGGAAGGACGCCGGGCGCCTCGCCGAGCTGGCGGATCTCGAAGCCGTCGCCGTCGGTGCGGTCGCTCTGGCGGCCGTAGCTCCGCGTGCCGGGCAGCGGCTTCGCCGCCGCCCGGGTGACGAGAAGCCTCCGGTAGCCGTAGCGAGTGACGAAGGCGGGCTTCTCGTCGAGCTCGAACTGGGCGCGGAAGCGACGCGACAGCGCCCAGGCGTTGGCGAAGAGCGAGCTCGCGTAGCCGCCCATGAGGCTTCCGGTGAGAGCGATCACCGGCACGCCAGGGAGCTGCACGAGGCGGTGGGCGGCCTTCTGCTGCGCGCTGCCGCTGGTCGAGAACTCGTGCGCCTCGTCGAGGATCACCAGGTCGAAGAACCGGCGCTTGCGGCTCAGGACATAGCGCGCCAGCGGGTAGCGCCGTGGCTCGGGGGTCGTCGCATGGAGGGCGGCGCCGCAGCCGGGAACGGCCGTCCAGGTGGCACCGGCGAGGAGGAGATCGAGCAGCCGGTCGAGGAGATCGGCGCGAAGCGACTCGCCCTTCTCCGCCGTCGCGGCGTCTCGCAGCCGCTCGGCGGGTTGCTCGGACACCTGGGCGAGCTCGTCGAGCTGGCGCCCGAGAGGCTCCTCGATCGGCTGGAGGTAGAGCCGGGGGTCCATCTCGGCCATCCGTCGCGCGGCGAGCGCGCGGCAGCGGGCGGCGAACGGCTCGAAGGCGCCGAGCACCAGTGCAACGTGCGCAGCGGCCCGGAACGGCTCCCAGAAGCGGTGCTCCCAGTGGGAGGTGCGCAGGAACGCCGGCTCGACGAGCGCGAAGAGCTGATCGAGCGTCTGCCGGAGCGCGGCGGCCCCGGCCGGCGAGAGCGCGGCGACCGGCTCGTCGGCGTGGATCCGCTGGACGGCGCGCCGGTGAACGGCGGGGTGCGCTTCGAGGAAGGGCAGGATCCGCTCGCGCGCCGCCGGCGGCAGCGAGCGCTGGAGCGCGAGACCGAGGTCCCGCGCCAGGCGCGCGAACGCGTTCGAGGGAACGACGACCTCGCCCTGGCAGCGGAGGCGCTGCGCGGCGAAGGTCTCGGGGCTCCCCTCCGGGAGCGGATGACCGCAGTCGGGGCAGCGCGAGCCACGGACGCCGGCGATGCTCGACCCGAGCTTCGCCGTCTCCCGCGACAGGACGTAGATCGCGGCGGGTCGATCGAGATCCGACGGCGCGCGGACGATCTGCACCGCTGCCTCGGGGAGAACGGCCTGGGCCTGGTCGGTCCAGCTCTGGAGGAGATGCGGCGGGCAGACGATCAACGTTCGCGAGACTGGACGGAGCCGGCGGGCGTCGAAGCCGAGGCGCGCGAGCTCGGCAGCAGTCGCGACGATCCGCTCGGGCGCGAGCGCGCCGGCGATCGAGAGCGCCACGGTGGACTTCCCGGTGCCGACCTCGGCCAGGAGCTGTGGGTTCTCGCCGAGAGCGAGGAGCTTGAGCCCCGCCTGGATCAGCGCGGCCTGACGACGGTACGGTCGGCGGGCCAGCGCGGGCAGGGCGATCTGCTGCGCCGGGTCGTCGGGATCATGGAGGGCGGGCAGCTGTTCGCGGACGAGGCGAGCGAGTGAGTCGCTGTACTGCTCGAGCAGGTCCGCGGTGTTGAACCCGTCGAGGTCCGGCGCGCCCGAGGGCTCGGTGCCGAGCGCGAGCTGCTGGAAGGTCAGCGTGTCGAGCCGCAGGATGTGGAGGTCGAGCCGGGGCTGCTGCACGCAGACCTCGCCGGTCACCTCGCCCTTGCTGTTGCGGCGGTGGTCGACCGTCTGGAGGGTACGCGTGAAGGTCCCCTTGGCGAGCAGATGCGGGAGCCAGGACCCGTCGTTGGGCGCCAGGCGGCGGCCGTTGAGGAGGCCGGCGGCGAGCGCCAGGGCGATGTGCGCCGGTCGCGGCGGCAGCGCGACCGGAAGCGGCGAGCCGAGGAGTCTCCGGGCATCCCGGTCGAACCCCATGAGCGCGGCGCTCGGCTCGAACGGCCGCGCCCGCGCGAGGAGGTCCTCGACGTCGAGCGTCTGGGCGTGGAGGGTCAGGTGCGCGTGCGGCACCCGCACCGTGATCGCCGACTCGACGGCGGCCGGCGGCAGCTCGGGGAGACCGACCGCGCACTCCGCCGCGGAGCGGAGGCGCTGGAGGGTCATCCGGTCGGCCGGCACCGGCTCGGCTCGGCGCTCGGCGACGACGACGACCTGCTTGAACGCCGCGAAGTCCGGATCCGGAAAGCGCCAGACGCCGATCCGCGCGTAGCGCGAGGCGAGAAGCTCGGCCGACGCCGCGAGCGCGGCGTGCGGCACGACGAAGACGAGTGCGCCGCCCGGCGCCAGGGCGTCGGTGAAGCGCGCGAGGAAGCGCTGCTCGAGCCGCCGGTGCTCGCGGTCGGTGTCGTAGGGCGGGTTGAGGAAGAGGACCGAGGCGCCGGGTGCGGCGCCGAGGCCGAAGGTGAGAGCGTCGCCGCTCCGCGCGCCGCCGTGCGGCAGGCGCCGGGCGAGCGCTTCGGCGCGGGTCGCCTCGAGCTCGATGCCCAGGCAGTAGCGCGCGGCATCCGCCGGGGCGAGATCGAGGACGGCGCCGGCGAGCGTCACGAGCGCGGCGCCGGTCCCCGCGCAGGGGTCGAAGACGATCGGTCGGTCGTACCGCTCGCGTTCGAGAGCGACGAGCGAGGCGATCGCCGGCACGAGGTGCTCCGGGGTCGGGAAATATCCGGCGACGGCTTGTGACTCGGGGCGTGCCATGGACAGGTCTCCTTTCAGGCGGTGAGGAAGTCGAGGGCGAGCTGGGAAGCAAGGCTCGGGATGGGAGGCCGAACCGTCGAGGACAGGTGGCGCGGCAGCAGCCGCGCGGTCGCGCCGGCGAGGAAGTCGGCGAAGAGGCGCTTCGGCACGTCGCAGAGCACCGGGTCGGCGAGCCCGAGAGCGTCGAGCCCGTCGAACGTCAGGATCTGGCGGTCCTCACCGGTCTCGATCCACGGCTCCTCGAGCGCGAGCTGAAAGAGCCCGTGATGGAACGCCGGATCGTTCGCGATCGGCAGCGGCGTCCGCGCGTCGAGCCGGGCGACGAAGGCCATCGCGAGCGCGTGGTCGCGGGCCTCCGCGCCGAACTCGGGCGCCAGCAGCTCCGCCTGGCAGTCGAGCCACCACCGTGGCGGCGCACAGACGAAGCGGAGCGCGTCGTGCTCCTGGACGCCGGGCTGGAGGTGGAAGAGCTCGGGCAGGTAGGCGATCACCAGGGCCTGCCCCTGCGCGGGCGAGGTGAGCTGGTACCGGTAGCCGAGCGACCGCAGCAGCTCGTAGCGCCGGTCGGTCGTCGCCGCGGTCAGGCCGGAGCGCAGGTTGGCGGTGAAAGCGCGGACCGCGCTCGAGCTCCCGGCGTAGGCCAGGAGCACCGGCCGGAGCGTCCCGTTCCCGGCCGGCGGGCAGATGTCCGGCGCGTGGACCGAGGCCACGTAGTGGACGGTGAACGTCCGCCCCTTCGGGTCGTCCTTCTTGCCGATCGTGAGAGATGGAAAATGCATCGCGCCTCCCGGCGTCGCTGTCGCCGTCGAGCGCCGAGACGCGCGGCCGTGAGGCGCGAGGGGCAAGGCCAGCGCCCCGCGCTGCCCGCAGGGTTGCCTTGCGCCTCGCGCAGGCCGTGCGACGCTGCGCGCTGACGGGGGCGGCGATGCCGGGAGGTGAGGTGGGACTACGGTGCTTCTGGGCGCGTCAGCCCGGCGAGCACGACGCCCCGGAGGGCACGAGGGGCTCGCGCGGAGCCGGGCGGCCGTCGGGAGGCGGGCGAGGTGCCGCCCGACCGATCAGCTCAGGTTGCCTGCGCCGAGGATCACGTCTGCGGTTCCGCAGCGGGGAAGCCGGCCCGCTCGGCGCCCACGATCGTGGGCGCTCATTGTCTGGCCGAAGGGCCCTCTCTCAGGACCCATCTTCCCGCTCGGCCGAGCCCAGCAGCCGCAAGGCGTTGGCGATCACCAGCAGCGTCGCCC
>CAYYIK010000122.1:0-3397 GCA_964471955.1 uncultured Thermoanaerobaculia bacterium
ACGTGCCTGCACCCGTGCGCTTCATCCGGCTTCTCCGCGGTCTTCGTTGTGAGGCAAAGACAGAACCCTTCTGTTCAGAGACGAAAGGCTCAAGACAAAGACGTTCATAGAAGGGAAAGACTGATTCTGGTGGTCGGGGGAAGGGGTTCGGTGGTTCTCGGGCGGACTTCGAAAGGCAAAGAGGTCCCTGGAAGGGAGGCGCCTCGCTGCCTCGTATGGGTTCCGGGCGGGAACGCCGGAGACAAGGACAACGACTCATCGAAGGGAAAAGCGGCAGCTCCGGGTAACCCCGGCCAGACAGGTGGCCCCGATTCGAGAGCCGCAACGCCCGCCGGGCCGTCGGAGGCCGGGCAGCCGGACCCACCTCCGTCCGCCGTCTCTCCCTTCTCTGGAAGTCTTTCGACTTCGTCTTGGGCTCGGTGTGCGCTGTATCGGGGCGCTGCGGTGCCCGCTCCCCTTTCGGCTCCGGGGGCGGTCATCGGGGGGGCTCCGTCGGCGCGGTGCGCAGGCGGGCGATGGCGGCGGGGCGCTCGAGGGTGCGCTCCTCGCGGGTCGCGGTGTCGCGCAGTCTGACCGTGCCGGCGGCGAGCTCTTCCTCGCCCACGAAGGCGAGCCAGGGGCTGGCGAGCTGGTCGACCCAGGCGTAGAGCGCCTTGCCGGTTCGGCCACCGGCATCGACAGCGGCGATGCCCTGGCGACGCAGCTCCTCCGCCAGGTCGAAGGTCGGCGAGGTCGGCGAGGCGCCCTCGGGAGGCTGTCCGCCGGCCCAGGCGACGACCACGGGGCGGATCGCCTGCGCCGCGGCGCGCGCCGGCGAGTCGGCGGGCAGCACCTCGATCAGCCGGTCCTCGCCGATGGCGAAGCCGACGCCGTAGGTCGGCGCGCCGCCGAGCTCCTCGATCAACCCCTCGTAGGCGCCGCCGCCGCAGATCGCGTTCTGCGCGCCGAGCCCCTCCGAAACGATTTCGAAGACGGTGTTGGTGTAGTAGTCGAGGCCGCGGACGAGCCGCGGTTCGACGACAAACGAAAGGCCAAAAGCTTCCAGTGAAGAAAGGACGGCGGCGAAGTGCCTTCGGCTGGCATCCGTGAGGAAATCCGCCAGCCGCGGCGCGGCGGCGACGATCTCCTGCTCCTCGGGGCTCTTGCTGTCGAGAATCCTCAGCGGATTGGTCTCCAGCCGGCGCCGACTGTCCTCGGACAGACTCTCCTTCAATGGCAGCAGGTACGCCTTGAGCTTCTCCCTGTAAATGCTCCTCGACTCGGCGTCGCCGACGGTGTTGACCAGGACCTTGAGATCGGCGAAGCCGAGCTCGCCGAGGAAGGCGACCAGCATCAGCAGGATCTCGACGTCGGACTCCGCGCCCTTGCCCCCGATCAACTCGGCGCCGATCTGGTGGAACTGGCGGTAGCGCCCCTTCTGCGGCCGTTCGTAGCGGAACTGGGGGCCGACGTAGAAGAGCCGCACCGGCTTGGGCAGGCTCTGCATCCCGTGCTCCAGGTAGGCGCGGCAGACCGAGGCGGTGTTCTCCGGACGCAGGGTGACATTGCGTCCGCCGCGGTCGGTGAAGCTGTACATCTCCTTGCCGACGATGTCGGAGGATTCGCCGACGCCGCGGGCGAACAGCTCGGTCTCCTCGAAGATCGGGGTGCGGATTTCGCCGTAGCCGTAGCGGGAGAAGACCCGCCGCGCCGCCGCCTCGACGGCCGCCCAGATCGCCGTGTCGGGGGGGAGCAGGTCGCGCGTCCCCTTGGGGGCCTGGAAGCGCAGGCTCATCGCGCCCTCACCAGCCGCGTCCCAGCTCGGCCAGGTAGCGGTCCTTGACGCCGACGTAGCGGCGGGCGATCTCGCCGATCGAGTCGCGCTCGGCGTCGGAGAGGGGCCGGACAACGCGTGCCGGGATGCCGACCGCCAGCATGCCGGCGGGGATGCGCGTCCCGGGCGTAACCACCGCTCCCGCACCGACCTGGGCGCCACTCTCGACCACCGCCCCGTCGAGCACCCGGGCGCCGATGCCGACCAGGCAGCCACTCTCGAGGGTGCAGCCGTGGATCATCGTCGAGTGGGCGATCACCACGTCGTCGCCGATGGCGAGCGGGTGGGTCTCGTGGGTGACGTGCAGCACCGTGCCGTCCTGCACGCTGGTGCGCGCCCCGATCCGGATGAAGTTCACGTCGCCGCGCGCCGCGACGTGGAACCAGAACGAGCAGTCGTCGCCGGCGACGAGGTCGCCGGCGAGGTGGGCGGAGGGGGCGACGAAGACGCGCTCCCCCAGCTGCGGCAGCTTTCCCTGGTACGGATGAATCGGCACGGCGCGCTCCCGATGGCGCTCGAGCGCCTGAGCGGGCGAGGATATCGCACCGCGTCGGCCGCCGCGCTAAGCTCGCCGCCCATGCGCGGCCTGCCTCCGCACCACGTCGACGTCGAGATCGAGGTCCGCTACGCCGAGACCGACCAGATGGGCGTCGTCCATCACGCCAACTACCTGGTCTGGTTCGAGCTGGCGCGCACGCGACTCTGCCTCGAGGCCGGCTTCCACTACACCGAAATCGAACGGCGCGGGCTGCTGCTGCTGGTCACCGGCGCCGAGCTCTCCTACCGCGCCGCGGCGCGCTACGGGGAGGTGGTGACCGCCGCCTGCTGGGTGGCGCGCCTCGGCAGCCGCGGGGTGACCTTCGAGTACCGCATCGAGCGCGGCGGCGAACTCGTCGCTACCGGCTCGACCGAGCACGTCTGGGTGGACGCGGCCAGCCGCCGCCCGGTGCGCTTCCCCGAAGAGCTCAAGGCCCCCTTCGCCCGCTTCCTGCCCGACGGCAGCGGCTGAGCCGCGGCGCTCCGCCGGCTCAGGGAGCCGGACGGACGAGCAGGCGATAGCGGGCCGAGACCGGGCCGTCCACCTCGGCGCCGACCAGCCCGGCGGGCAGGTGGAGCGCCGGCACGAGCACGTTGAGCCGCCCGGTGGCGTCGCTCGCCACCCCTTCCGCCGACCAGATCTCGGCCCCGTCGCGGTCGCGCAGGCGCACCCGCACGCCGTCGCGCGCCGCGGCGCTGCCGAGGTCGAGCCGCAGCACCGCGTAGAGATCGCGGCGCTGCGACAGCACGAGTTCGGCCGGGTCGCCGCCGTCGGCCACCGGCGCCACGTCGACCACCGGCACCCCGGCCGCCGGCGCCAGCAGGCGCCGCACCTGCAGATCAAGCTCCTCGGCGCGCGCTTCGGCGACGTCGGCGCGCATGCGCAGCTCGGTCAGCTCGCTGCCCGCCGCGGTGAGCCGTTCGATCTCGCCGCCCAGCCGTCGCGCCTCCGCCCGCTCGGTACGCGCCGCGCCGAGCGCCGCCAGCGCGGTGATCGCCGCGGCGGCAAGCAGCGCCACCACGACGACCGCCCCGGCGCGCGCCCGC
>CAYYIK010000122.1:3497-5948 GCA_964471955.1 uncultured Thermoanaerobaculia bacterium
GATCGCCGCGGCGGCAAGCAGCGCCACCACGACGACCGCCCCGGCGCGCGCCCGCGGATCCTCGAGCAGCCCCGGCCGGGCCGTCGCCGCGAAGTGGCCGACCGCGGGCGGGGAACTGCGCGTGACGGCCTTGTCGCTCTCGGAGTCGCCGTTCAAGGGGCCCTCCCGGGAATCTCAGGTAGTTCGCCGCAGTTTACTGCGCCCGCTCCTCGGCGCTTGTTGCGTCGTCCACAAGCGGCGCCCACGGTGCGCCGAGCGTCGCAACGTCGCTGCTCCAGTTGCCGGTCGCCGCGCTCTCGAAGCCGTCGGCGAAGAGCGCGCCGAAGAGGACCTGGACGATGCCGGAATTGCTCGCCCCCGCGTCGCGGCCGATCACGCCGATCGCCAGATCGGCCCAGTCGTCGCCGTCGAAGTCGCCGATCGCCAGCGTGCGCCCGAAGTTGTCGAACGCCGCCGGCGGTCCCGAGCTGAGGCCGGGGTCCGCCAGGCGGTACTGCCCCGGCCCGCTGTTGAGGCCGGCCGGGTCACCGAACACGAGGTGGACGATCCCCTGGAAGTCGACCCCGGCCCACTGCTCGGCCGGCACGCCGATCACCAGATCGTCGGCGGAGATGCCCGTCGCGGGGCCGTCGAGGTTCCGGCCGAAGAACCACTCGGCCTGCAGCGCCGACCCGAAGCGGTCCCCCGCCTCCGGGATGCTGGCGAGCGGCGAGAGGTCCCCCTGGTCGAGCAGCTGGGAACCGGCGATCTGGATGCCGCCGGCGCCGCCGTAGCCGATCACCACCTGACCGGCGTCGACGGCGCCCGAGATCGGCTGGCCCGGAACGCCGATCGCCAGGTCGGTCCGGCAGGTGAAGCCGCTCCAGCAGGCGTTCGTCCGGTTGAAGTCACCCGCGGCGAGCGCGTAGCCGAACTCGTCGCCGGTCTGCACCGTGCCGCCGAAGTCGCCGTGGTCGAAGACCTGCCGGCCGGCGGTCGACAGGCCCGAGGCGCCGCCGAAGAGGACCGCCACGCCGCCCGAATCGTTCAGGCCGTCGACCGGATAGCCCGGGTAGCCGACCGCCAGGTCGAGGAACAGGTCGTCGTCGGTGAAGTCTCCGGCCGCCAGCGCCGCCGCGAACTGCGCGCCGGTCTGCTCGGGTGCCAGAACGTCGGCCTGCAGCACCAGCAGAGCCCCCGTGCTGGTGAGTCCGCCGGCGGAGCCGTAGAGGGCGATCAGCGCGCCGGAGTCGACCAGAGTGGCATCTTCGTAGGGCAGACCGACGACGAGGTCCTCGAAGCCGTCGTTGTCAAAGTCACCGGCGGCCAGCGTGTAGCCGAACCGGTCTCCCGGTTCGGCGACGCCGGGCACTCCGGCGACCTCCTGATCCCAGAACGTGAAGCTCCAGCTGCCGGCGCTGTAGTTCAGAATGAAGACCCGGCCGGCTTCGTTGACGGCGCCGACGTCGAAGCCGGGGGCGCCGATGGCCAGTTCATCGGCGGCGTCGCTGTCGAAATTGCCCGCGACGAGTGCCTGGCCGAACCACATGCCGGGGAACGACCCGCCGAAGACCACCGGCGGCGACGTCAGGCCGCTGCTCGAACCGAGGAAGATCTCCACCCGCCCGACGCTGGCCTCCGGTCCGTTGTCCCAGAGCGGCGCCCCGACCGCCAGGTCGCGGAAGCCGTCGTCGTTGAAGTCGCCGCTCGCCACCGCCTGCCCGTACTGCGCCACCGCCTGCGGTCCGCTGGCGAGGACGAGCCCCTGCTCGCCCACCTCCCAGACCTGCGCTTCGAGGCCGCCGGCCAGCAGCGCCGCCGCCAGCAGCAGCAGCAGCCCCGACCGACGTCGCGCAGCTCGAACATCTCGCGAATCACTCAAGGAACGTACGTTCGACATGCTCTCCCCTTCCCGGTCTCCCGGCGTTCAAACTGAGGGTCCTCACTGCTTCGAGCAGGTGACGAGTCCGGCTTCGCGGAGCAGGTCTCGCCGGGTGAGCAGGCCCAGCCGAAGTCGAGCCGAAGACGAAGTCGAAAGACTTGCAGAGAAGGGAGAAACGGCGGACGGAGCCGGGTCCGGCTGCCCGGCCTTCGGCGGCCCGGCGGGCGTTGCAGCCCTCGAATCGGGCCCACCTGCCTGGCCGGGGTTACCGGGCCCTGCCGCTTTTCCCTTTCATGAGACTTTGTCCTTGTCTCTGGAGTTTCCCCCCCGGAATCCATACGAAGCCGTGAAGCGCCCAAACTGAAATATCGGATTCAACGTGGATTTTACGCCACCGAGCCGCCCCGCTCCGGCCTCCACTGCGCCGGCTCCGCCTCCGGTAAGCTTCCGGCATGCTGCGGCGCCTGCACCTCGAAACGGCCGGCGAGAGCCACGGACCCGGGCTGACCGTCGTGCTGGCCGGCCTGCCGGCGGGCCTGCGCGTCGACCGCGAGCTGCTCGCGCGCGAGATGCGGCGCCGCCAGCACGGC
>CAYYIK010000123.1:0-5882 GCA_964471955.1 uncultured Thermoanaerobaculia bacterium
CGGCGCCACCCAGGCCGTCGTCGACGCGATCGACGCCGCCGGGCTTCCACAAGAGCGTCGACCGGGAAGTGCTTCCTTGCGAGGCGGTCGGCGCCAGCGGCAGTGCTCGCTCAGCCAGCGATCCAGGCTGGCGATGCCGGCGTCGTACCCCTCGATCTCGTCGCGGGCGTCGTTGGCGGGATCCTGCGACCACTCGAGTTAAGTCGCGGGACGCTCCGCCAGGAGTTGCTGGCAAGTCGCCTCCTGGGCCTCGCTCAGCGGGGTCACGAGCCGCATCCTTTCGATTCGAGTTGCGCGAGCTCGGGGTGGTCGGCGTCCCACTGTGTCCGTGCCTGGTACATCGCGCAGCAGCGGGTGCGATGGACGAGTTCGTGCTCGTACCCCGAACGCGCGGCGACTTCGAGCGCGGGCTGGGACGGATAGTCCGTCTCGAGGCTCCCCTGGCGAATGACGCAGGTGCCCGGGTGGGTGGCCCACTCGGTCTCCGCGACGCCCCCCTGATTGCCGAGCTCCTGATCGACCGTGTCGTCGACGTCCTGCCCGCCGCCTCCGCCCGACGGAACTCCGCCGGCGCCGCGATAGAGCTCACGCAGCTGGACATACTCGTCGCGCTTGCGCCGGATGGCGTCGCACTCGCAATCCATCACCGGCTTGTGGGGCCCCGTGCCAAGGAGTTCGAGTGCCACGTTGCCGGGCCTGGTCATGATGGTCATCACGCCGGACATCCTCTTCGGCGAGAGGGGCTGCAGATTCCAGGAGAAGGTGGCGACGAAGCCTCGGTCGAAAAAAGACGCCTCGGCAGAGTACGACCCCGTGGACGTCCGATCCATCGGGATCGCCCGCACACCGCCCGGGAGCTCGACGCCGGCCCCGCCGGGCTCGAGCCGGCGCCCGCGTGTCCCCCCGCGCCGAGCATTGGCGAACTCCTGACGAGGAAGCTCCAAGGACCGGGAGGACCCGATGCCCCGCCACCCATCGACCACGAGTCTCGCACTCCGCCTCGCGCTTGCTTCGGCCCTGGCCGGCAGCGCGGCCGCGCCCGCCACCGACGGGCATCTCGACACCGCCGGATTCCACCCGCCGGACGGCTGGGCGGCGATCGACCTGCCCGCGACCGACGTCTGGGCCGGACAGGGGACGCTCGCCCCGGACGACGCCCTGGTCTTCGCCGGCCACACCGAGGACCACAACCTGCACTGGGTGCGGGTGACGCCGGGCGGCGTCGACTCGAGCTGCACGGTCACCCACCCGGACGGTCACGCGGTCTTCGTCTACGACTCGACGTTCGACAGCGAGGGCCGACTGCTCGTGGTCGGCAAGATGTGGAACACCTTCGTCACCGTCTACCAGCCCTTCGTCGCCCGCTTTCTCTACCCCGCCTGCCTGCCCGATCCCGACTTCATGAACGACGGATTCACCTTCGAGGGGACCGCGACCGACACGACGCCGGTGCGAATCGCGACGATGTGGGTGGGCCAGTATCCTTTCCGCTTCGAGCGGATCGTCGTCGCGGCCTACGACAGTGACGGGCGCGGCTGGGTCTACCGCTACCGCGAAGACGGCGACGACGACACGAGCTTCGGCGTCAACGGCAACCGGGAGCTGACGGGCTGGGAGCCCGGGCAGAAGATCCACCTGCGCGACCTGGCGGTCGACGCCGAGGGGCGGATCCTCGTCGCCGGCCACGTCGGTGTCTGCCTGCCGTGCGAGTGGGACGCCTACCTCCACCGCCTCCTGCCCAGCGGCGAGGACGACACGAGCTTCATGATCGCCGGCCTGATCCCCCGGCACTGGGACTACGTCGCGGGGGGTTCCTCGACCTGCCTCGCGCTCGCCATCTCGGCCGAAGGCGATCACTACTGCGCCGGCCTCGCCGACACCTCGGGGTCGCCCGCCCATCGCTTCGGCGTGACCCGGCTCGGGCCTGAGGGCCAGCTGCTCGAAACCGTCGTGCGGGCGAGCACCTATTTCCGCAACACCTGCGGCGTGGCGCTCCAGGGCGACGGGCGTCTGGTGGTCGCCGGGACGTCGAGCGAGCCGGGCCACGATCTGTTCGTCACCGCGCTCACCGTTCCCGCTCTCGACTTCGATCCCGGGTTCGGCGACACGACACCCGCCGACCCCTTCACCGCGATCGATCTCGGCATCCCCGTCAATGCCACGCACTGTTCGATGCGATTCGACGCCTCGGGCCGTCCCGTGGTCTTCACCGACTTCCAGGTCTCCGGCGGCCTGCGCATCGGCGCCGTCGCCCGCCTCGAGAACCGCTACATCTTCGCCGACGGCTTCGAAAGCGGAAATCGCTCGCGCTGGTAAGCGACCCGGGATCACTCCTCTCGCGAGAAGAGTCCGGCGACCGCCGCCGCGGCGCCAGGCGCGCCGTGTTCCCCTCCGGAGACTCCTTTCCTGCCGGGAGCCCGTGCATCACCTGCGATCCGGGCATCCGCTCGCGCCTGCCGGTCCACCCGGGACCTGCAATACGATAGGCGTTGGAGGTGCTCACCATGAAGCTTCGCGCCAGTAACCACGTCCGGGAGGCGCTGGCTCTCGCCGCGCTCCTCTCACCGATCGGCGCCGGCGCCGCCGGGGCCGCCGATCGGCGGATCGAGATCTCCGACGACGGTCTCGAGCGTGCCGAGATGCCGCTGGAGGTGCCCGCCGCCCCGTCGCGGATCGCACCGGCCTCCGGCGCCGGGGTGCAGCCCTTCGGCACCGCGCCGGACTGGGACAACACCGGCTTCCGGGTGCAGGTGGGGGGGCTGGCGCTCGCCGACATCGACCTCGACGGCGATCTCGACCTGGCGGTGGGCTGCTATCAGTCGCAGAGCTTCCCGCCCTACGACGACTGGCGCAACTTCATCTACTTCAACACCGGCGTCGAGCTCGAGGCTTCACCGTCCTGGGCCTCGACCGACGCGCGGTCGACCGGCGACATTCACGTGGCGCTGATCGACGGCGATATCTGGCCCGACGTGATCGCCGGCAACGGCGGCTTCTCGATGGCGCCGTCGGCGATCTACTTCGGCTCCTCCGTCGGCCCGGCGACCACCCCGGCGTGGCTGTCGAGCGACAACGCCTGGACCAACTTCGCGCTCCCCTTCGACGTCGACCACGACGGCGACGTCGATCTGATCACCGCCAACCAGGGCAACTCCTCGCAGGATCCCTACCGGCCGATGTATCTGTTTCTCAACGACGGGGGCACCCTGCCGACCGCCCCGGCCTGGCAGTCGGCCGAGACTTCGATCCAGAACTTCCTCGACTTCGCCGATCACGACGGCGACGGCTGGGAGGACCTGGCGGTGTCGAAGTGGGCCAACTTCGAGACCGCGATCTACGCCAACCTCGAGGGGGACCTCGCCACCGTTCCGGTCTGGACCACCGGCGACACCGACACCGACCGCGGCGTCGGCTGGGCCGACGTCGACGGCAACGGCGACCCCGACCTGGCGCTCGGCGCCGATCCCACCCGCATCTACACCAACGTCGACGGCACGTTGACGGCCACCTGGGCGGCCGATGGCACCTTCTTCGGCCATCAGGATCTGCGCTGGGCCGACGTCGACCTCGACGGCGACCCCGACCTCGCCGAGATCCACTTCTCCAACGGCAAGGTCAATCTCTACATCAACCATCTCGACACCGGCGGCGCGCTCGAGACGGTGCCGTCGTGGAGCTACGACTCGGCCGGCGCCGGCACCGCTCTCGCCTTCGGGGACGTCGACGGCGACGGCTGGCCCGACCTGGTCGTCGGCAACTCGGGCGACCCGTCGGTGATGGTCTTCTACAACCGGCTGGCGCTGCTGTTCGCCGACGGCTTCGAGTCGGGCGACGTCTCCGCCTGGTCCTCGGCCGCTCCCTGAAGGCGGAAGGCTCGCCCTCGGCCGAGCTGCGCCGTGGCCTGCCGGTCAGCCGGGGTAGCGCTCCCGGACCGCCTCGTCGACGAGCCTCACCAGCGGGTCGACGCCGAACGGCTCGAGCGGCCGGCCGTCGACGAAGATCCCCGGCGTCCTCTGGACGCCGAGCTCCCGCGCGTCGGCGAGATCCTGTGCCACCACGGCGGCGACCGCGGGGTCGGCGAAGTCGGCGCGCAGCCGCTCCATGTCGAGGCCGGTCTGGGGAAGCAACTGCCAAACACCGTCCATGTAGACCTGGTGGTGAGCCGTCCACAGATGCTGGGTCCGGTAGAGCAGGTGCAGCGCCTCCCAGAACTTCCCCTGCAGCCGCGCGGCTTCGAGCACGCGGGCCACTTCATCGGCGCCCTCGTGCAGCGGCGCGAATCGGACGACGAGGCGGACCCGGCCGGGGTGCCGCGCGAGCAGCTGCTCGAGGATCGGCGCGAAGGCGGCGCAGGTCTCGCAGGCCGGGTCGGTGAACTCGACGAGGTCGACCCGGGCGGTTACGGCACCGCGTACCGGCGAGTGCGGCCGGACGAAGAGCGCCGCGCGCTCCCGCGCCACGGCCTCGAGACCCGAGGATCGCGCCTGCCGGTACCAGGCGGAGGCGAGCACGAATCCGGCGACGAGGGCGACGGCGGCGACGGCGAAGACGGTCTTCTTCATGCGCGAGCACTCCGGGAGACGGCAACGAGGAGCCCGGTGATCGCAGCGAAGGCGAGCAGGGCCATGAGCGGAATGGAGATGAAGCCGGCGAGCTCGATGTACTCCTCGCGGCAGGAGACGCCGCGAGCGCACGGCCGGAGGCTCTCCGGGATCACCCCTTCGTAGACGAGGACGTGGTAGGCGGCGATGAGCCCGCCAAGGCCCGCCAGCGGCAGCGCGTAGCGCACCACGCCGGGGTCGAGCGGGAAGAGCCCGCGCGCCAGCAGGACGACGAGGGGAAACAGGCAGATCCGCTGGTACCAGCAGAGCTCGCACGGGGCGAACTCCATCACCTGGCTGAAGAAGAGGCTCCCGGCCGTCGCCACCGCGGCGATCAGCCAGGCCGCGAACAGCAGCGCCCACCGCGTCTCCGCCCGGTTCGCTCCGCGCCCTCCGCTCTCGGCCACCTCAGTCTCCTCCTCGCTCCGCCCGGGCCTGCCGCGACGACTCGCCGCACCTGCCCGGTCGGGCCGGCGGATCATATGCCCCACGCGGCGGCCGGAATCGAGCCGGCGCCGACTCCGATCCGTGTCACGCCGAGCGCGACGGCGGGCCGGCTCTTCCCTCGGTGGTGGCGTCCGGCCTGCCGGACCGTCGGTCCGGTTCGATCAGCACGCAGACGCAGCAGAGCCCTGGGCGGGGAGCGAGCACCGGCTTCGCCCCGGGGATCGCCAGGCCGGCGACCACTCCCTCGATGAGGTCGAGATTCATGCCGCAGACGAGCTGCGTGTGGCCGTCGACGAGCGCGTGGAAGGGGCAGTTGCGCAGCCGCAACTCGGTGCCGACGAGCTCCGGCTCGTAGCCCTGGGCCACCAGCGCCGCCGCGAGCTCCGCCAGGAGGCGGCGACGACCGGGGCGCGCGCCGGCGCGTGCCCGCGCCTCGGCGCCGAGGCGATACCCGCGCGCCCGGGCGCTTTCGGCGAGCGCTTCGCGCGCCCGCGAGGCCGGGCTGTGGTCCACCGCTTCGGCGAGCAGCCTCGCCGCCAGCTCGTAGCGGCGCGGCGGCACGGAGAGTTCGAGCTGCCGGCCCGACCGGCGGTAGAGCTTCGAGGGCCGGCCGGCGCCCGGCCCGGTTCGCCCGGAGAGGCGGCGGAAAGCGGTTTCGAGCAGGCCCTCTTCGGCCAGGCGATCGAGGTGGAAGCTCGCCACACTCCTCGCCACGCCCGCGGCGCGCGCCGCTTCGTCCCGGCTCAGCTCCCGGCCGGACGCCGCCACGCAGCGATAGAGCGCCCGCCGCACCGGATCGCCGAGGAGCGCCAGACCGCCGAGCTGCTCTTCGAG
>CAYYIK010000124.1:0-5837 GCA_964471955.1 uncultured Thermoanaerobaculia bacterium
GGCGTCGCCGAAGGCGCCGAGGTTCTTGGTCGGGTAGAAGCTCCAGGCGGCGAGCTCGCCGAGCGTCCCCACCCGGCGGCCGCGGGAACGCGCGCCGTGCGCCTGCGCCGCGTCCTCCAGCAGCCAGAGGCCGCGCGCCCGGCAGAGGTCGCCGAGCGCGCCGGCATCGAACGGCCGGCCGTAGAGGTGGACGCCGATCACGCCGACGGTGCGCGCGCTCACCCGCTGCGCCGCGTCCGCGGGGTCGAGGTTGAGCGTCTCGGGCAGGACGTCGGCGAACACCGGCGTGCCGCCCGCCAGGACCACCGCCTCGGCGGTGGCGAAGAAGCTGAAGGCGGGCACGATCACCTCGTCGCCGGGCGCCAGCCCGAGGGCGCGCAGCGCGACGACCAGCGCGTCGGTGCCGTTGGCCACGCCGATCACCCCGGGCGCCTCCAGGAAAGCCGCGAAGGCGCGCTCGAACTGCTCCACCTCGGGGCCGAGGACGAAGGCGTTGGCGTCGAGGATCGCCTGCCAGCGGGATGTCAGGCGCTCGGCGATGCGCCGGCGGGCGCGCGAGAGGTCGAGGTACGGAATGGCGTTCATGGGTTGGCAGTCATCCGTTGCGGAGTGCGGGTCCAGGGGGTGGCGTAGACGACGAGCTCGTCGCCCCCCATCGCGACGTTGTCGGGGATCGGGAAGCGCTCGAGCACCGGGAAACGCGCCGGATCCCCTTCGAGCAGGGGGAACCAGCGCGGGTAGAGGACGATGTACTCGGGCCGCACCTGCTCGAGCCAGAGGCGCAGCGCCTGCGGCCACGGCAGGCCGTGCTCGCGCGCCATCCGCGCGAGAAAGACCCGCCGCTCCGGCGAGGCGATCCCCGCCAGGTCGACGATCGGGTTGGGCAGCCGGTACTTGATCACCCCGATGTCGCACAGGCCGAGCAGCGCGTCGGGCGGCACGTTGGCCGCCAGCCAGCGCGCCGCGAGGACGTCGGAGTCCTCGACGTTCTGCCGTGCCTGCAGGAAGATCGCCGCGGCGCTTCGAGCGCGCGGCACGAGCGGCACCAGGAAGAGCAGCAGCGCGAGCGGCACCGCCAGTGGCAGGCGCAGACGACCGACCGAGAGGCTGCGCAGGCGCTCGGTTCCGGGCAGATCGAGGGCCAGCACACCGAGCAGCACCCAGGCGGGCAGGAGCGGATAGAAGTAGCGCCCGAAATTGCCCACGAGCAGCTCGCGCCCGGACGACAGCGTCGCCAGGGCGAGCGGCATCGCGGCGGCCCAGGCGGGCAGCAGCAGGCCGCCGTCGCGCGGCGTGCCGAGTCGGGCGGCCAGCAGCAGCGCCCCTCCGGCGGCGAGCAGCACCGGCAGTGGCTGGCTGCCGAGCAGGAAACCGAGGATCTTGTTGACGTGGCGCCCTTCGGGCAGCCAGCCGCGCGGCCCTTCGCTCTTGGCGGCGAGCGTGGTCGGCGCCGGCGACCCGGAGATCACCTCGTTGGCGAGCGCCATCGGCGCGACGAGCATCGCCGCCAGAGCGAGACCGGCGAGGGCCCGGCGCGCTCCGCCGCGCGACACTCTCAAGCCGTTCGACGTGGCGACGACGACGCGGTCGATCGCCGCGAGGATCGGCAGCAGGATCCCTTCGGGACGGGCGAGCGCGGCGAGGCCGAGCAGCAGGAAGGAGACGGGGGGGCGCCGCGCCCCGGCGAGATCGGCACGTCGCTCACCGACGTGCGCGGCCATCCCCGCCAGCGCGAGGAAGTTGAAGAGCGGCACCTCCATCCCCGAAATCGACGCCCAGAGGAGATAGTCGGTGCCGGCGACCAGGGTCGCCGCGAGGGCGGCGAGCGGCCGGCCGAGGCCGAGCCGGCGCCCGAGGACGAAGGTGGCGCCCACCGCGGCCGCCTGTGCCGCCAGGCCGAGCAGCTTCGTCCAGACCTCGACCGGACCGGGGAGCAGGAAGAGGGGCGCCAGCAGCAGGGTCCAGAGCGGCGCCGTCGAACCGGCGACGAGGCGGCCGCCGTCGTAGGCGAGCCCCTCGCCGGCGGCGAGGTTGCGCGCGAACTGCAGGTGGATCCAGGAGTCGTCGAGCGGAAAGCCGCGCAGATCCCCGAACAGGTAAGCCTCGGCGGCCAGCAGGACGAGCGGCGGCAGGGCGCCGAGCAGGACGAGGGCGCTCAGCCAGCGGCGGTCGCGGGCGCGCTCGCCGGCGGCCGTCTCTGGCGGGGTCGGCGGCGGGGTCATCGGGTCGGCATCCGGCGCGGAGCCTAGCGCAGCGACGCTGCCCCGGTGCGGGGCGCGATGCTAGATTGCCACCCCCGGATGACCGCCCGCAAGCCCACGCCGTTCGACCGCGCCGCCCGGCGCAGCGCCCGCCTGGCACTCTGGGCGAGCCTCGTGGTCACCGCGCTCGCCGCCCTGCTGCTCTACCGCTTCGCCCTGCCGATCGCCGACGCCGCCTGGGGCGAAGCCGAGCGCGATCAGGCGCTCTGGATCGGCGTCGATTTCGAGCCGCGACCGGAGGTCTCGCTTCTGCGTGAGCTGGTCGCGGTCGACACCAGCGCTCCACCGCGCGGGCAGTCGTCGGGCGAGGCCGAGCTCGCCGACCGGATCGCCGCGCGTCTCGAGCGCGCCGGCGTCCCGGCGACAGTCGAACGTTTCGCCGACGGCCGGGCAAACCTCTGGGCCATCGTCGAGGGGGACGATCCGCGCGCCGTCGTCCTGCACGGACACCTCGACGTCGAGCCGCCGCTCGAGGCCGGGGAGTGGAAGTATCCGCCGCTCTCCGGCGCGATCGAGGGGCCGTGGATCTACGGCCGCGGCATGTACGACATGAAGAGCCTGCTGGCGGCGCAGCTGCTCGCCTTCGAGGCGGTCGCCTCCGAGGCACGCGACGGGCGGCGACCGGCACGCTCGTTGATGTTGCTCTTTACTTCGAGCGAGGAGAGCGGCAGCGACACCGGCACGCGCTGGATCCTCGCCGAGCACCCGGAGCTGGTGGCGCGCATGCAGACGGTGCTCACCGAGGGGGGGGTGGTAGAAGCGATCGGACCGCGCGACGTCAAGTACTTCGGCATCGAGTTCGCGCAGAAGCGCTTCGCCTTCTTCACCCTCTGCGCCGCAGACCGGGAGAGCCTCGCGAGCTTGCGCCGGCTCTTGCTTGCCCACGGCCCCTCGGACCCCCGTCCGACGATCGCTCCCGAGATCCTCGAGTTCCTCGCCGTGTACGGCCCGACCCGTTCGCGCGGCGACTACCGGGAGCTGCTGCGCAACCCGGAGCGGCTGGTTCTCGAGGACGATCTCTACCGCCAGCTCACCCCGTTCCTGCAATCCCTCTTCAACGAAGCCGTCTACGCTTTCGAACCGCAGCTGGCCGAAGGCGGCGGCTGGGAGATGAAGACCGTCGCTCACCTGCTCGCCGGCTCGACCCTCGACGAGGTCCTCGCCGATCGCTTCCCCGAGTGGCTGCGGCACGGCGTTACCGCGGGCACGCCGGAGCTGGCCGGCGCCGAGCGCGGCTCGCCGGTCGACCACCCGGACTTCGAGACGATTCGGGCGGCGATCGCGCGGCGTCACCCGGAGGCGACCGTCGGCCCTTACTTCCTGCCGGTGACCGCCACCGATGCCCGGCACTTCCGCGCCGCCGGCCGGGTCGCTTACGGGGTCTCCCCTTTCGTCCTCATGCCGGCGGAGACGACCGGTATCGGCAAGCCGGACGAGCGGATGCAGCTGCCGGCCTACCTCGCCGGGGTCGAGCTCTACCGGGAGATAGTGGCCGTCCTCGTCACCAGGTGACACGCGGGGGCGTGGCGTGCTGACAAATTTTCGACGAGATCACGGTATGCGCCCGCCAAATCATTGATTCTTATGGACTAGTCTCCTGGCACCACTCGTGCTCTACTTCACCGCGACTCTTCCACGGAATTGGCCGAGGGAAGGAACTCCCAGGGATGGGAGAAGGAGTTCGGATGATTTCGAGACTCCGTAACCGCCAGAAGGGCTTCACGCTGATCGAGCTCCTGATCGTCGTGGCGATCATCGGCATCATCGCCGCCATGCTGATCCCGAACCTGATCGACGCCCTGCAGAAGGCGAAGCAGAAGCGGACCGTTGCCGACGTCCGCAACACCGGCACCGCGTTCATGTCGTGGGTCACCGACCAAGCTTCGGCCGCCGCTGCCGGCGCCGGCGCGACCCAGTGGTCAGGAGGCAGCCTGACGACCAGGTCATACGGCTGGCTCAACGCCACCCTGCACCCGACCCAGACGTTCTTCTACATGCAGAACGTGCCGGCGCTCGACGGCTGGAAGTACAGCCTCCAGTTCGCCTACGGCGGCAACCCGCTGGCGGCGCAGGTCATCGCGATCGGCTCGCCGGCGCGCGACGGCACGTTCACCCCGGGCTTCCCGGTGACCGTCACGGTGGGCGGCTTCACGCCGACCAACTACGACCAGGACATCATCTGGGCGGACGGCTTCTTCGTCCGCTGGCCGGGCACCAACCAGCCCGCCTGATCCGTCCCGGATCGGGATCTCCGAAGAGCGCCGCGGGCAACCGCGGCGCTCTTCTTTATTGGGCCGCATCCTCCGCGGCCCGATAGACTGCGACGCTCGGATGCGTCTGCTCTCCACCCTTCTCGTCGCGCTGCCGCTGGCGGCCTCGCCGGCCGCCGGCCAGCCGCTCTCCCCGGGGGCCGAGGCGCTGGCCGAGTATCTGCGTCTCGACACCACCAACCCGCCCGGTCGCGAGGCGGCAGCGGCGGCCCTGCTCGCCGACCGCCTCGCCACGGCGGGGATCGCCAGCCAGCGTTACGTCACCGCCGACGGTCGGACCAGCCTCGCCGCGCGCCTGCCCGCCACCGTGCCGCCCGGCGCGCGCGGCGGCGGGATCGTTCTGCTCCATCACCTCGACGTGGTCCCGGCGGGCGAGGGGTGGACGATGCCGCCGTTCGGCGGCGAGGTGAAGGAGGGCGTCCTCTACGGCCGCGGGGCCATCGACACCAAGGGGCTCGGCGTCGCCTTTCTCGAAGCCTTCCTGGCCGCCGCCCGGCTGCCCGAGCGGCGCCGCGACCTGCTCTACCTCGCGGTGGCCGACGAGGAGACTGGCGGACTCGCGGGCACGGCGTTCCTCTGGGAGCGCCACCCGGAGCTTTTCGCCGGCGTCGAGGCGGTACTCGGCGAGGGGGGGAGCAACCGGGTCGTCCTCGGGCGGACCTTCCACTTCGGCGTCGAGGTGGCGCAGAAGCGGCCGCTCTGGCTCGAGGTGACGGCGCGCGGGCGCCCGGGGCACGCCTCGAGCGTCAACCCGGAGAGCGCCGCCCACCGGCTGATCGCCGGTCTGGCCCGCCTGCTCGAAGCACCCGCCGTCTGGCGGGTGACGCCGGTCGCCCGCCGCTTCTTCGAGCAGCTGGCGCCGCACGACCCGCAGGCGGCGAAGGTGGCCGCCGACCTCGACCGGATCGCCGCCACCGGCGCGCCGACCGCGGCGATCGTCCCCGGCATGGGGGGGCTCTTCCTCGACACGCTGCAGGTGACGCAGCTCGCCGCCGCGGACCGCGTCAACGTGGTCGCCGGCGAGGCCCGGGCGTCGATCGACATCCGGCTGCTGCCCGACAGCGACCAGGAGGCATATCTGGCCGCTCTGCGCCAGCGCCTCGGCGGCGGCTTCGACATCGCGGTCCGGCTCGCGGCGCCCCCGTCTCCTGCCTCGCCCGACCACGGGACGGTCTGGGAGGCGATCGCCGCGGCGCTCGGCGGGGAGTACGTGCCGGTGGTGCCGGTCTTCATCGGCGGCATCACCGACGGGCGCTACTTCCGCCAGCGCGGCATCGCCGCCTACGGCATCTCGCCGTTCGAGATC
>CAYYIK010000125.1:0-5836 GCA_964471955.1 uncultured Thermoanaerobaculia bacterium
CTGCCGCCACCGCCGAGCGTGCGGGTCGGCTTCGCCGATGCCGGCTGCTCGGTTCCCTGCTGCACGGCCGCGTGCACGGCGGTCTGCGTCCTGCCGCTCGAAACCTACGTCGCCCGCGGGCTCAACGACGAGTGGATCTCCTCCTGGGGATTCGACTCACTCGCCTCCGGCGCGATCGCCTACCGCAGCTACGCGGCCTACCGCGTCGATCACCCGATCCGGCCATCTTTTGACCTCTGCAGCAGCGCCTGCTGCCAGGTCAACGACCCGGATACCTCGTCGGCCACCAGCGCCGCCGTCGCGGCCACCTCCGGGCTGCTGCTCGAGCGCAACGGCGCCGCCTTCCAGGCGGAGTACTCGGCCGAGAACAACTCCTGGGACGACCCCGACGACGGCCGCACCTGTTCGAACGCCGACCTCTCCTGCGGCGACGGCGCGGTCGGTTCGCCGGCGCTCGCGTGGCCCTGCCTGGCCGACAGCGTGGCGCTCGGCGAGGGGTGCTTCGGGCACGGACGCGGCCTGTCGCAGTGGGGCTCGCAGCGCTGGAGTCTCGACGGCGCCACCTGGCGGTGGATACTCGACCACTACTACAACGCCTCCGGCAACCCGGGCGGCCTGCGCTCGGCCTGGCTCGCCTCGCCGGCGGAGGCGGGCGCGGGGCGCCTCTGCCCGCCCGCCGCCGGCCCGGGGGACCGCATCGCGCTGCACCTCGCGCCGCTCCTGCACGCCGCCGCGGCGCTGCCCGGCGTGCTCTTCGGCGCCAGCGTGCGCGCGCCCGGCGGCGCCTGGCAGAGCGATCCGGCCCACGACTCGCCGGTCGCTCTCGCGCCCGGCGCGAATCTCGCGACGCGCGAATTCGACCTGCCCGGCGGCGCAGCCGCCGGCCTCTGGGACGTGGCGCTCGCCCTCTGGCTCGACGTCGACGCCGACGGCGCGATTACCGCGGCCGATCTGCCGCTCGACTCGCGGGTGCTCTCCGACCTGCTCGAGGTCGATCCGCAGCTCGACCTCCTCTTCGCCGACTGTTTCGAGAGCGGCGATGCCGGACGCTGGTGAGCGGCGGGGACGGATAGGATGCCGGGCGTGACCCCCGCAACCCTCTCGGCGCAGGAGATCGCCGTGGCGCTCACCCGCCGCGTCATCGGCCAGGAGGCCGCCGTGCGCGAGATGTCGGTGGCGATCGCCAAGAAGGCGGCCGGTCTCGCGGTCGGGCACATTCTGCTGATCGGCTCCTCGGGAACCGGAAAGACGACGCTGATGCGCGCCGTCGAGGAGATGCTCGCCTCCGACGCGCGCCTGGCGGGCCGCTCGGCGGTGGTGCGGCTGCACGCCAACGTGCTCGGCGAGGAGGCCGAGGCCGGAAGGCCCGGCGCCGCCGTCTTCCGTCGCCTGCTCGAGCGGGCCCGCGAGCAGCTCGGCGACGGGGCGACGCGCGAGCAGGTGCTCGAGCGCGCCGGACAGGGGCTGGTCTTCGTCGACGAGGTCGACAAGATCCGCGCCCACGTCGGCGGCCAGCCGAACACGCGCGGCATCCGCGCCCAGGAGGCGCTGCTCACCCTGATGGAGAACGAGGTCGTGCCGGTCGACCTGCCGGCCTGGCTGGGCGGCGGCTCCGCCTCGCTCGACGCCCGCGGGCTGCTGTTCGTCTGCGGCGGCGCCTTCGAGGGGCTCTACGACGCGGTGTTCGACCGGGTGACGATCGGCGCGGACAAGGGATCGCTGCAGCCGGTCACCGTGGTCGAGGACGGCAAGGTGGTCGAGCGGCTCGTCTTCCGGCTCGCCGACTGGCTGCGCAACGACGACCTGTTCGAGTACGGCATGACGCCGCAGTTTCTCGCCCGCTTCGACGCCGTCGTGCTGCTCGAGGATCTGGGCGTCGACGAGCTGGTGAAGATCTTCCTCGACAATCCGGATTCGGGCTTTCAGCAGACGCGCGCCTGGTTCGCCAGCCGCGGCATCCAGTTCGCGATCTCGCCCGACGCGGTGCGCGCCATCGCCCGCGCCGCGGCGCGTCAGCCGCGGCTCGGCGCGCGGGCGCTCAAGGAGGTCTTCCGGCGCGTCGTGCGCGACGTCGAGTACGAACCCGAGAAGCACGCCGCCCAGAGTGTCTTCCTCCTCGACCTCTCCCACGTCCGCCGCGCCCTCGGCGACGACTGACCTCCGGCTCGGCGGGGCGACCGCCGCGCTGGTCGGCGCGGCGACCGCCCTGTGCGGGGTCGTCGCCGGCGTCTTCCCGATCTTCGAGAGCGACCTCTTCTGGCACCTCGCGACCGGGCGCTGGATGCTCGAGCACGGCGAGATTCCGCGTACGGACCCGTTTCGCTTCACCTCCGGCGGCGCGCCGTGGGTCGACCACGAGTGGCTCTTCCAGGTGATCGTGCGCGGCGTCGAGGCGGTCGCCGGGCTCGACGGCCTGATCGCGCTGCGCGCCGGCGCCCTCGGCGGCTTCACGCTGCTGCTGTTCCACCATGCCCGGCGCGCCGGGCTCGGCGCCGGTCTCGCTGGAATCCTGGCGCTCGCCGGCATGCTCGGCGCGCGGCCGCGCTTCCTGGTGCGCCCGGAGATCGTCACCCTGTTCGCGCTGCTCGTGCTCCTGCTGTCGCTCGAGAGACTCGTCCGTCGCCTGCGAGGAGAGACGAAGCAGGAACGCTCGAAACGAGAGACGAAAGACGGGCTGGTGAAGGGCAGCCCTCCGGAGGGGAGTCTCGAAGTCGGAGCGGCGGTGGAGGATGTGGCTTCCTGGGAGTGGCAGGACGGGGCGGCTCGCCGCCGCCGCGGGTTACGGGTCGAGCTCGTCGGTCTGGTGCTGCTGGTGGGGCTCTGGGTGAACTTCCACGGTCAGGCGTTGCTGGCGCCGGGGGTGGCGCTCCTCTTTCTCGCGGGCAGCGCGCTCGAAGCGAGGCGTGAGGCCTCCGCGGGAAGGGTGCCGGCGGCGCTGCTCGTGGGGGTGCCGGCACTGCTGGCGGCGGCGCTGCTCGCGAACCCCTACGGCTGGAGGTTGATCGAGGTGCCGCTCGGCATCGCACGCGCGCTCGGCGGGCTCTCGGCGCACAATCCGGAGTGGATGTCGTCGTTCGCGGCACCGCAGCCGTACCTGTACGGCGGATTCGCGGTTGTCGCGGCGCTGGCGCTGGCCGGGCGGCTCGCCTCCGGACACTGGCCGGCTCCGGCCTGGGGCCTGCCCGCGGCGGCGATGGCGCTCCTGGCGCTCTCCGGGGTTCGCCACCAGGCGCTCTTCTTCGCGCTGGCGACGCCGTTCGCGGCGCGCTGTCTGGCGGCGATCCCCGACGCCCGGCCGGGATCGCCGCGCCGCGAGCGCGGGCTGGCGGTGGCCGCAAGCCTCGGGGCGATCCTGGTCGCGCTCTGGGCCGCGGTGCCGCCGGCGTCGGGGCCGCTGCGCCCGCGCCACGGCGGCCTGGCCTGGGGGACGGGGATCGCTCCGGGCCGGTTCCCCGAGCGCATGGCGTCGGTCCTCTCCACGCATCCTGACGTCGGTCCGCTCTACAACGAGTTCGTGCATGGCGGCTACCTGCTCTGGCGCCTCTTCCCGCCCCGCCAGGTCTTCATCGACGGCCGCATGGAGCTCGAGCCGGGTCTGCTCACAGCGCTTGCCGCCGCCCGCCGCGACCCGGCGAGCTGGGAGGCGCTCCTCGCCGCGCGCGGTGCGGCCGGCGCCCTGGTCCGCTACGAGGACCGGCGGCTTCCCGTCCTCGAGCCGGACGGCTCCGGGGGATACCGGCAGGTCGGGGAGTCGACCGCGAACGCGCTGCTCTTCCCGCCGGAGCGCTGGGCGCTCGTCGAGTGGGACGACGAGGCGATGCTCTTTCTGCGTCGCGCCAACGGCCTCGCGGACTGGGGCGCCGAGCCGTACCGCTTCGTCCAGCCGGAAGACCCGGTGACCACCCTCGCCCGCGCCGCCGCCGATCCGGCCTTCCGCGCCGGCCTGCGCGCCGAACTCGAGCGCAAACTCGCCGCCGACCCGGCCAGCCGCCGCGCCCGCTACCTCCGCGACCACCTCTGACCCCCTGACCCCGGGGGACACACAAATGGGACACACAAAAGGGACACACAAAGGGGACACACAAAACTGGCGAGGGCGGTTCATCCGTCGATTTGTGTGCCCCCTTTGTGTGTCCCTTTTGTGTGTCCCCGCGGCACGGGGGGAGGGGGAGCTGGTCTCGGTCGTTGCGGGGGACGACTGGTCGCTGCCGGGCTGGGTGTCGCCGGCGGCGGACTCGGGCTTCTTCTCCGAGGAGGCGAGCCCGGCGCATCATGTGAACCTGCGGGTCGTCGATCTGACCTGGCGGCAGCTCAAGCCCACCGAGTCGACCTTCTCGACCGCCACCACCGATTCGGTCTACGGAATGACCTTTTCGTCGTGGGACGCGCAGCTCGCGGGCGATGACCCCTTCTGGCTGCGGATCTGGATCTCGGGGACGGACTGGGCCCCCGCCTGGGCGCGCTCGGCCTGCGGGGTTTCGACGGTCGGTACCGGCTACGAGAACGATCCCCACCTGCCGATCTGGAACGCCTGCCTCTGGCAGAAGGCGACGGCGATGCTGCGCGAGGTGCTGATCGCCCGCGGCCTGCGCACGAACCCGCGGCTGCGGCTGATGTACGTTCCCGGCGCCTTCACCTGGTGCGAGTTCGACTTCGACATCCCGGAGATCGCGGCGCAGAACGGGGATCTGTCCTTCCCGCAGTTCTCCGGCTGGTTCCACGCGGCGATGTCCGATCTGGTCGCGATCGCCGACGGCGAGAACTCCGATCCGACCGACGACTTTTCCTGGAAGCTGGTCTTCACCGGCGAGGACTACCCGTTCTCCTCGTGGGGGATGGCGGACGATCTGCTGGCGCGCGACGCGGTCGCCGGCGGCACGGGGATCCGCACCGGCATCACCGAGGTCTTCAACTTCCACCTTGCGGAGATACCCGCTTACGGCACGACGATCGACCCGAGCGGCTACCTGGTCACCGACGAGAGCTGGGACGCCTTCTTCCGGGGCCGCGTCCGCGCGTCGGAGAACGAGTGCTACGCCGACTGCGGCTTCTCGGTGCCGGCCGCGCAGCGCTACTACGCGATCAAGATGTCGAACCTCAAGGCGCTGCAGATGCGCCTGAACTGGCTCTACGTCGTGCCGGGCCCGAGTTTCCTCGACACCTATCCGGGGCACTGGAACTGGGTGCGTCGCTCGCTGGGACAGAGCGTCTACACCTCGGCCGACGCCTGGGCCGCGCTGCGCGAGGCCGAGGACACCTACTGGCTCGACGACGACAGCAAGGAGTGGGCGGGCAAGCCGTGGATCCGCAACCTCGAACGCTGGCTCGTCCAGCGCGACGTGCCGGGGAGCCTGTCGCGGCGGGGAAGCGAAAGCTCCACCGGGGTGCTCGATCCCTCGAACGGGACGGCGTGGGAGGGGCGGCGAACGAATCGTGGCGCCGGTCAGGAGGGCCTCGCGCTGTTTGCCGACGACCGGTTCCTGCCCCCGGGACGGAGCTTCCAGGTCGACCTCAAGGTGACCTTCAAGGACAGCGGCACGGGCTCGTGGCGCCTCGCCTATCCGGTGGACTCAGGGACGGTGCTCTCCGATTCCGTGACACTCACCGGTGACGGCGCCTGGAAGACGGCCACCTTCCGGCTCGACGCCGCGCGCTGGAACGGAACGCTCGCCCACGGTGCCGACCTGCGCCTGGTCGCCGCCGGTCCGGCCGACCTCGAGGTCCGCTTCGTGCGCCTGGTCAAGCGCCAGGTCGACGACGTGCTCTTCGTCGATGGATTCGAGAACGCGACCTCGTCGTTCTGGAACCCGCGCCTGGTGCCCTGATCCCCCCCGCG
>CAYYIK010000126.1:0-5753 GCA_964471955.1 uncultured Thermoanaerobaculia bacterium
GCCGGACGTGAGCCCGACCCCCTCGACCGACGACCGCGAACGCCTCCTGTCGATCACCGACCTGGCCGACGAGCTGGGGGTGACGGCGCGGGCGATCCGCTTCTACGAGGCCAAGGGGATGCTGCGGCCGCAGCGGGTGGGGGCCAACCGGGTCTACGACTACCGCGACCGCGCCCGGCTGCTGCTCATCCTGCGCGGCAAGCGCCTCGGCTTCTCGCTCGCCGAGATCCAGCAGTACCTCGACCTCTACGACGCCGACCCGACACATCGCCAGCAGCTCGTCCATCTGCTCACCGGCGCGCGCCAGCGGATCGACGAGCTCGAAGGCCAGCGCCGCGACCTCGAACTCACCCTCGAGGAGCTGCACGAAATCGAAGAACAGGTACTGGCCGCCATGAAGCGGGCGGGGGTCACCCCGCCGCCGCGCCGACCGGCCGCCAGTCGGATCTGAACCGGCGCCGCGGCCCGGCCGCGCCGCCACGGAGGTGGGAGTCGCCATGAAAGACGTCGTCCTCGCCGGCTACGCCCGGTCCCCGTTCACTCCCGCGAAGAAGGGCGAACTCGCCCGCGTCCGCCCGGACGACCTCGCCGCGCAGGTGGTCCGCGCCCTGGTCGAGCGCACCGGCGTCGACCCGGCCGAGATCGAGGACCTGATCCTCGGCTGCGCCTTTCCCGAAGGCGAACAGGGATTCAACGTCGCCCGCCTGATCGGCTTCCTCGCCGACCTGCCGATCGCCGTCTCCGGCGCCACCGTCAACCGCTTCTGCGGCTCCTCCATGCAGGCCATCCACATGGCCGCCGGGGCGATCCAGATGGGCGCCGGCGAGCTGTTCGTCTGCGCCGGCGTCGAGTCGATGACCCGCGTTCCGATGGGCGGCTTCAACCCGCTGCCCAACCCGGACCTGTTCGCCCGCTACCCGCAGGCGTTCGCCTCGATGGGCGAGACGGCGGAGAACCTGGCGCGCAAGTTCGACCTGCCGCGCCGCCGCCAGGAGGAGTTCGCCGTCGCCTCGCAGCGGAAGACGCGCGACGCGCTGGCCGCCGGCCGCTTCGACGAGGAGCTCGTGCCGATCACCTGGAAGGGGGGGACGGTGAGCCGCGACGGCTGCCCGCGCCCCGACACCACGCTCGAGGCGCTGGCCGACCTCAAGCTCGCCTTCGACGAGAAGGGGACGGTGACCGCCGGCACCTCCTCGCCGGTGACCGACGGTGCGGTCGCCGTCCTGGTCTGCTCGGCCGACTACGCGGCGAGCCACGGACTGAAGGCGACGGCGCGCATCCGCAGCATCGCCACCAGCGGCTGCGCCCCCGAACTGATGGGACTCGGACCGGTCCTGTCGACGCGCAAGGCGCTCGAGCGCGCCGGTCTCGCGCTCGCCGACATCGACATCATCGAGCTCAACGAGGCGTTCGCCGCCCAGGCGCTGGCCTGCGTCGACGAGCTCGGCCTCGACCCGGCGCGGATCAACCTCGACGGCGGCGCCATCGCGCTCGGCCACCCGCTCGGCGCCTCCGGCGGCCGGATCACCGGCAAGGCGGCGCAGCTGCTCGCCCGCGAAGGCAAGCGCTACGCCCTCGCCACGATGTGCATCGGCGGCGGCCAGGGGATCGCCACCGTCCTCGAGGCGGTCTGACCATGGCCGGTCCCTCCCCCATCGCCCGGGTCGGCGTCGTCGGCGCCGGCGTCATGGGCGCCGGCATCGCCGCCCACGTGGCCAACGCCGGCCTGCCCGTCGTCCTGCTCGACATCGTCCCGGCCGACGCCAGTGACCGCAACGTGCTCGCCGCCGGCGCCATCGAGAAGCTGAAGAAGGCGAAGCCGGCGCCGCTGATGAGCGAGAAGTTCGCGCGGCGCATCACCCCCGGCAACCTCGAGGACCACCTGCCGCTGCTTGCCGAGTGCGACTGGATCATCGAAGCGGTGGTCGAGCGACTCGACGTCAAGCAGGCGGCCTTCCGGCAGATCGATTCGGTGCGCAAGCCGGGGTCGATCGTTTCGTCGAACACCTCGACGATCCCGCTCGGCCGCCTGCTCGAGGGGCTGCCCGAGAACTTCCAACGCGACTTCCTGATCACCCACTTCTTCAACCCGCCGCGCTACATGCGACTGCTCGAACTGGTGGTCGGCGAGCGCACCCGCCGCGAGGCGGCCGACGCGGTGCGCGCCTTCTGCGATGTCGCGCTCGGCAAGAGCGTCGTCGACTGCCGCGACACCCCGGGCTTCATCGCCAACCGCATCGGGACTTTCTGGATCGAGGCGGCGACGATCGAGGCGATCGAGGGGGGGCTCACCGTCGAGGAGGCCGACGCGGTGGCCGGCCGGCCGATGGGGTTCCCCAAGACCGGCGTCTTCGGACTCATGGACCTGGTCGGCATCGACCTCGGGCCGCACATCGCGGCTTCGCTGCTCGCCACCCTGCCGGCGGACGACGCCTACCGCTCCCTGCACCGCGACCTGCCGCTGATCCGCAAGATGATCGAGGGCGGCCTGACCGGCCGCAAGGGCAAGGGGGGCTTCTACCGCGTCGACAAGTCGGCCGGTGGCCGCACCAGGCTCGCCATCGACCTCGCCACGGGCGAGTACCGGCCGAGCGTCAAGGCGTCGCTCGCCAGCCTCTCGGCGGCGCGTGCGGCGAAGGGGCCGGCGGCGCTGCGCGCCCTCGTCGAGCACCCGGACCGCGGCGGCCGTTACGCCTGGAACATGCTGTCGCGCACCCTCGCCTACGCCGCCTCGCTGGTGCCGGAGATCGCCGGCGACGTCGCCAGCGTCGACGAGGCGATGCGCTGCGGCTACGCCTGGGAGCGCGGACCGTTCGAGCTCATCGACCAGCTCGGTCCGGCCTGGCTGGCCGGCCGGCTGGCCGCCGAGGGGCGGGCGGTGCCCGCGCTGCTCGCGGCGGTCGGCGAGGGCAGTTTCTACCGCGTCGAGTCCGGCCGCCGGCAGCAATTTGGCGTCGATGGCGCCTACCACGACATCGTCCGTCCCGACGGCGTCCTGCGGCTCGCCGACGTCAAGCTGGCCGGCAAGCCGGTGGCGAGAAACTCCTCGGCCTCGCTCTGGGACCTCGGAGACGGCGTCCTCTGCCTCGAGTTCCACACCAAGATGAACGCCCTCGACGAGGGGGTGATCCGCATGGTGCAGACGGCGATGGGGCGGATCGACGGCAGGACCTTCAAGGCCCTGGTGCTGCACAACGAGGCGGAGAACTTCTCGGTCGGCGCCAACATCGGCGTCGTCCTGTTCGCCGCCAACGTCGCCGCCTGGCCGCTGATCGAGGCGTCGGTCGAGGCCGGCCAGCAGACCTTCAAGGCGCTCAAGTACGCCCCCTTCCCCACCGTCGGCGCCCCTTCCGGGATGGCGCTCGGCGGCGGCTGCGAGATCCTCCTCCACTGCTCGGCCGTGCAGGCGCACGCCGAGAGCTACATCGGCCTGGTCGAGGTCGGCGTCGGGCTGATCCCCGGCTGGGGGGGCTGCAAGGAGATGATCGGCCGCTGGGTCACCCACCCGGCGCGCCCCGGCGGCCCGATGCCGCCGGTGGCGAAGGTCTTCGAGACGATCTCCACCGCCAGGGTCGCCACTTCGGCCGCCGAGGCGCAGGAGCTGCTCTTCCTGCGCCCGACCGACGGCATCACGATGAATCGCGACCGCCTGCTCGCCGACGCCAAGGCGAAGGCGCTGGCGCTGGTCGCCGCCGGCTACCGGCCGCCGGCGCCGCCCGAGATCTCCCTGCCCGGCCCCTCGGGGCGTGCCGCGCTCGACATGGCCGTAGCCGGCTTCCGCGCCAGCGGCGCCGCCACGGCGCACGACGAGGTCGTGGCCCGCCGCCTCGCCGTGGTGGTCTCCGGCGGCGACACCGATCCGACCGACACCCTCACCGAGGACGACCTGTCGCGCCTCGAGCGCCAGGCGTTCATGGACCTGCTCCGCACCCCGGGCACGCTGGCCCGCATCGAGCACATGCTCGACACCGGCAAGCCGCTGCGCAACTAGGGAACCCACGATCATGCCGATGACCTACAAGTCCCCGCTGCGCGACCTGCGCTTCGTCTACTACGAGCTGTTCGACGGCGACGAGCTCGCCCGGCTCCCCGGCTTCGAGGACGCCACGCAGGACACGGTCGAGGCCGTGCTCGAGGAGATGGGCAAGATCGCCAGCGAGGTGCTGCAGCCGCTCAACGGCCCCGGCGACGAGCAGGGGTGCCGCCTCGAGAACGGCGCGGTGCGCGCCCCCGACGGCTTCCGCGACGCCTGGAAGCTGCTGCGCGACGGGGGCTGGATGGGCCTCACGGCGCGCCCCGAGTACGGCGGCCAGGGGATGCCCTATTCGGTCGGCGTGGCGGCGAGCGAGGCGATGATCGGCGCCAATCTCTCCTTCTCGATGTACGTCTTCCTCACCCACGGCGCCTACGACGCGCTCGATCACCACGCCAGCGACGAGCTCAAGGAGATGTTCCTGCCGAAGCTGGTCGACGGCAGCTGGGCCGGAACGATGTGCCTGACCGAGTCGCAGAGCGGCACCGATCTCGGGCTGCTGCGCACCCGCGCGGTCGACGCCGGCGACGGTGCCTGGAAGCTGACCGGCAGCAAGATCTTCATTTCGGCGGGCGACCACGACCTGGCCGAGAACATCGTCCACCTGGTCCTCGCGCGCACCCCCGACGCCCCGCCCGGGATCAAGGGGATCAGCATGTTCCTCGTCCCCAAGCTGCGGCCGGAGGGGGGGCGGCTCGTTCCCAACGGCGTCACCTGTTCGTCAATCGAGCACAAGATGGGGATCCGAGGGTCGGCGACCTGCGTCATCGACTTCGACGGCTCGACGGGGTATCTGGTGGGCGAACCGCACAAGGGGATGCGGGCGATGTTCACCATGATGAACGCCGCCCGCCTGCACGTCGGGGTGCAGGGGCTGGCGCTCTCGGAGGCGGGCTACCAGGCCGCCGCCGCCTTCGCGCGCGAGCGCCTCCAGGGGCGCGCCCTGACCGGCGCGCGCCACCCCGACCAGGAAGCCGACCCGATCCTGGTCCACCCGGACGTGCGGCGGATGCTGCTCTCGATCCGCGCCTTCAACGAGGGGGCGCGGGCGCTCACCGCCTGGATCGCGATGGCGATCGACCACGCCGAGTCGAATCCCGACCCGGCACGGCGCGAGGAGGCGGACGATCTCGCCTCGCTGCTGACGCCGATCGTCAAGGCGTTCCAGACCGACATCGGTTTCGAGATGGCGAACGTCGCGCTGCAGGTGCACGGCGGTTACGGCTACGTGCGGGAGTACGGCATCGAGCAGGTGGTGCGCGACGCGCGGATCACGCAGATCTACGAGGGGACCAACGGCATCCAGGCGCTCGACCTGGTGGGGCGCAAGATGCCGGCCCACACCGGCCGTGCGCTGCGCCGCTTCTTCCATCCGGTCACGGAGTTTCTCGCCGCCGAGAGCGGCAACGAGGCGCTCGCCGAGTTCACCGGTCCGCTGGCCAAGGCGGTGGACCGGCTGCAGCGGGCGACGCTCTGGCTGGCCACCGAGAGTCTGAAGAACCCGGAGCAGGCGGGCGCTGCGGCGACCGACTACCTCCACCTGTTCGGCTGGACGGCTCTCGCCTACTTGTGGGCCCGCATGGCGAAGGTGGCGCAGCAGAAGCTGGCCGAAGGCGGCGCCACTCTCTCGGCCGAAGAGCGCGCCTTCTACGACGCCAAGCTGCGCACCGCCCGCTTCTTCGTCGAGCGCCTCCTGCCCCGCGGCAGCGCCCACTTCGCC
>CAYYIK010000127.1:0-5495 GCA_964471955.1 uncultured Thermoanaerobaculia bacterium
ATCTCCCTGGACACCGGCCTGCGAGGTCGCGGCCTCGCCGTCCGGCTCCGCTTCCCGGTGGCCTGAGTCCGCGGCCGGGACGCGCAGCAGGAGCCTCACGCCGTACAGGACCGTCTGCCTTCTGAAGATCCGCGCGCCCCGGCGCCGTCGATCAGGCTTCCGATGCCTCGGCGAGAGCCGCCCGCGCCCCCGCGAGAGGCCGGCTGGCGCGCCAGAGTCGCGGCACGATCCAGATTGCCCACCACGCCAGGCCGGTTACCTCCAGCAGTCCCGAAGCACCCGCCGGAAGGAACGCCTCCGGGTTCAGGTCGGTCATCACCTGCTGCGTCACGCGCAGCGTACAGCCGAGATTGAGCAGCACGAACGGCAGCCACGGCATCGCGCCGCCGGCCGCGCCGCTCCCCCCGGGTCGCGGGGCGATCCGCGACGCCACGCCGATCATCATCAGGCTCACGAAGCCGACCGTGATGGCGTGCCGCGTGGCGCCGTGCCAGGCGTGCGAGAAGGGGACGCCGATCCAGCGCGACCAGAACGGCCCGGCCACCAGCATCCCGAGCGACGTCGCGAGCCAGACGTGGCTCGCCCGCACGAAGGCGAGCGGCGACAGTCCGGGCAGGACGTAGCGGGGGCGCGCGAAGACCCGCAGATTCGCGGCGGCGAGCGCCGCGCAGGCGGCGAAGGCGACCGACGCGACCCAGGCGGCGACGAAGAGCGCCGGCCGCCGGGTGGACATCGCCAGCGGAAAGAGGACCGCCCCGGCGAACACCGCGAGCTGGAGCGGCCAGAAGAGGCGACGTGCCACCGACTCACTGGCCGCCGGCGTACCGAAGAGGCCGGGCAGCACGCGCAGCGAGACGCCGAGGATCATCGACAGCGCAAGGCCGTGGATCTGCAGGTCGCGCAGCGGCAGCTGCCAGACGGCGATCTCGGTGAGCAGAGCCTCTCGATCGGGTGCGCCGACCGTGCGGGCGAGGTGCCGCAGGTCGAGCGCCGAGGCCAGCACGAACCAGGCGAGGCCGGCCGCCAGGAAGCGGTCCGACACCCGTCCGGGGGCGCTGCGGCGGCGGGCCGTGGCGGCGAGCAGGCCGACGAGCAGCAGCACCAGTGCGAACTGCAGCGCCCCCGCCGCGACCGCCAGGTCCGCCAGGCGCCCCTGCGGCCGCGCCTCGGTCAGGGCACGCAGCACGACGGCGGCGACCATGGCCGGCAGCAGCGCCCGCGCCAGGCGGGGCGCCGCCAGGCGGGCGCCCCAGAAGGCCGGGAACATCTGCAGGGCGAAGCCGGCGATGAACAGCCCCATCCAGCCGTAGATCTGCGCCTGCCCATGGGCGTTGATCTCGAAGATCGAAACCCCCGCGAAATCGCGCTGGCGGGCGATGCGCAGCAGCAGCCAGGCGCCCCACCCCGCGCCGACGCTCAGCGTCAGGGCGATTCCGGCGAGAAAGTAGCGCGGGTAGAGCAACCCGCGCCCGGCGGGTCCGGCCCGGCCGGGGGTGGCGGGGGAGATTGTCATGCTTACGGGCAGTTTATTCACGTCAACAGCGTCACGTCAACGCCCCGAGCCGCAGCGCCGTCCCCCACGGGTCGCGCGTGCGCACGGATGCCGGGCCCGACTCGGCGGCGAATCCGGCCCGCCGGAGGCTCTCCGCCGCCGGCTCGAGCGCCGCCGCGTCGGGCAGCTCGAGGCTCCACTCGAGCAGCTGCGCTACGTCCGCCGCCGGCGGCCGGGCGGCACTCCCGGCCCAGACGTTGGTGCCGAGATGGTGGTGATAGTCCCCCGCCGCGAAAAAGAGGGCGCCGGGATAGCTCCAGACGGTGCGGTCGAACCCGAGCGCGCGCGAGTAGAACCGCGAAGCGAGCGCGAGGTCGCCGACGTGCAGGTGGACGTGCCCCATGCGCGATCCCTCCGGCAGGCCGGTCCAGGAGACATCGCCCGCTTCGGCGAGGAGACCCGAGAGGTCCACGGGGTCGGTCGTCATCCGCAACTCGCGCCCCCGTCGCCGCCAGGTCGCGCGCGGACGGTCGGCGTACACCTCGATGCCGAGGCCGTCCGGATCGGCGAGGTAGAGCGCCTCGCTCACCAGGTGATCGCCGGCGCCGGCGCGCGCGTCGATTGCGCCGAGGTGCCGCACGAAGCGGCCGAGCGAGGACCGGTCCGGCAGCAGGATCGCGAAGTGGAAGAGACCCAGCCGGCCCCGCCCGGCGGGCCGGGCGCCGCGCCGCTCGCGCAGCTCGACGAGCGGCCGGCCGCCCGCTCCCAGCACGGCGGCGCCGCCCCGCCGCCCCAGCTCGACCAGGCCGAGGGTCGCGCGGTAGAACTCGAGAGAGCGCTCGAGATCGGCGACCTGCAGCGTGACGGCTCCGACCGACGTCGCGGCCGGAAGGCGAAAACCGTCCGGCGCCTCGCCGAAGGTGCCGGGCGTCGCCGGCTCATCGGCCGCTGCCGTTGCCAGGGGATTCCGGGTCGTCTCGCTCATGGCACGCTCCGATCTCGACGTGAGGGTCAGGACCGCGTGCCGGCTTCGCTGATCGAGCGGAAGCCCAGACGGCCGGACTCCCGGGGGCGCCGGGGCCGCGCCTCGAGAGCCAGAGGCCCGGGGCCGAAAGCGGCGAAGGCGAGCAGGCCGCCGGCGATCGCCAGGTTCTTGTAGACGTGGATCCACTGCATCTGAGCTGCCGCGCCCGCGAGCCCGATCGGGTTGTGAAAGAGCCCGGTGGCCGGCACCAGGAAGATCGCCAGGGCGAGAGCCGCCGGACGCGTGCCGAGGCCCAGCGCGATCGCCAGGCCGCCGAGGAGTTCGAGCAGGGCGGCGAAGAGAGCCCCGAGCTCCGCGGCGGGCAGCCCCTTCGAGGCGATGTAGGCGGTGGTGCCCTCGAGCCCCCCGAGCTTGCTCCAGCCGCCATGGACGAAGATCGCGGCGACCGCCAGGCGGCCGACGAGCGATCCGTACTTCTCGAATGTCGCGTTCATCGCAAGTCTCCTGTTCCGTTCGAAAAGGCCGTCTTTCGACGGCGGATCTCCAGCCCCCGCCTCAGGCCGCGACGGTCGCGTCCTGGCGCACCGCTTCGACCTCGATCTCGATCTCGACCCTGTCGCCGACCATCACGCCGCCGGCCTCGAGAGCCTGGTTCCAGGTCAGGCCGAACTCCTTGCGGTCGACCGCTGTCTTGCCGGCGAAGCCGGCGCGGACGTTGCCCCACGGGTCCTTCGTCTGCCCGGCGCTCTCGACGTCGAGCACCACCTCACGGGTCGTGCCGCGGATCGTCAGGTCGCCGACCAGGGCGAAGCGGTCGGTGCCCCGGGGCTCGACCCGGCGGCCGCGGAAGGTGACTTCGGGGAAGTTCGCCACGTCGAAGAAGTCGGCCGATTTCAGGTGCGCGTCGCGGTCGGCGACGCCGGTTTCGATCGAGGTGGCGTCGATCGTGACCTCCACGGTGGCCTTGGAGAAGTCGCCATCGGGCACCGTGAGCGCTCCGGTCCAGCGGCTGAACTGCCCGCGCACCTTCGCGATCACCAGGTGGCGCACGCTGAAGTGGATGCCCGAGTGGGCGCTGTCGATCTGCCAGGTCTGGGTCGTCATCGTCGTCTCCCCTTGTCGATGGGCCCGTCAGCGAGCCCGCGAGGAGAGAGAGCAGGGTTCGTGCCAAACTTGACTAGTCAAGTAAATCAGCGGTTCGACACCTCCGAAGCCTCTGCGACCGCATCGTAATGATAGAGTTATCTATCTAGACGAGAGGAGTGTGGCGGCCATGCGCGCTCGGGACCTCGACCTCCGGGAACTGCTCAGCTTCGAGCCAGGCGGCGGCCCGCTCTACTTCGCCGGTGAGCGCGCGTTGCTGCTCGATGCGGTGGCGCTCGGGCTGCTGCGCAAGCTGTTGATCGACACGTTGGGCGAGGCCGGCGCCCACGGCGTGCTCACCCGCTTCGGCTTCGCCCACGGCTGGCGGACGGCCGAGACGCTGCGCACCGCCTTCCCTTGGGACGACGAAGACGAGTGGCGGCGGGCCGGCGGCCGGCTCCACACCCTGCAGGGCCTTGTCGTCGCAGTGGCGCCGGAGGGCGATCCGGCCCCGGGACCGAAGCCGCTCGGAGATGCGGTCTGGCTCGACTCCTACGAGGCCGAGCAGCATCTCGTCCACCTCGGCCGCGCCGACCGCCCCGTCTGCTGGACGCTCACCGGCTTCGCCAGCGGCTACCTCTCGCGCGCCTGGGGGCGGGAGGTGTTCGCCGTCGAGACGCAGTGCCGGGGCCGGGGGGACGCCGTCTGTCGTCTCGTCGCCCGTCCCCGCGAAGAGTGGGCCGACGAGATCACCGCCGAGCTCCCCTACTACGCGGAGGACTGCCTGGAGGCGACCACCGGGCGACTGGCGAGCGAGCTGCGCAAGGTCGAGAAAGCGCTGCGAATCCGCCGCAAGGAACTCGGATCCCCGGCCGTCGAGCCGATCGAACCGGCGGGGATGGTGATCGCCAGCGACGCCATGCGGCGGGTCGTCGATCTCGCCCGGCGCGTCGGTCAGGTCGACTCCACCGTCCTCGTCACCGGCGAGAGCGGGGTCGGCAAGGAGCGCGTGGCGCGCCTGATCCACGACGCCTCGACGCGCACCGCCGGGCCGTTCATCGCCATCAACTGCGGCGCGGTACCGGAGAGCCTGCTCGAGAGCGAGCTGTTCGGGCACGCCCGCGGCTCCTTCACCGGCGCCACGCAGGACCGGCCCGGCCTGTTCGAGGCGGCCCAGGGGGGCACGCTCTTCCTCGACGAGATCGGCGAGGTGCCGCCGGCCATGCAGGTCAAGCTGCTGCGCGCGCTCCAGGAGCAGGAGGTGCGGCGGGTGGGCGAGAACCGGAGCCGCAAGGTGAACTCGCGCGTGATCGCGTCGACCAACCGCGATCTCGCCGCCGAAGTACACGCCGCCCGCTTCCGCCAGGACCTCTTCTACCGGCTGCGGGTCATCGAGATCCGCGTCCCGCCGCTGCGCGAGCGCCGAGAGGACATCCTGCCTCTGGCGCGCGCCTTCCTGGCCGAGATCGGAAGGCGCTTCGGCCGCGAGGTGAGCGGATTCACTCCCGCCGCGGCGCAGCAGCTGGTGCGCTACGACTGGCCGGGCAACGTGCGCGAACTCGAGAATGCGATCGAGCGCGCCGTCGTGCTCGCCCGCGATCCCCGCATCGACGTCGGCGACCTGCCGGAAGAGGTCGGCGTGGCGCTGCCGGGAGTCGCCGCTGCCGGCAGCGTCCGGACCCTGCGCGAAATCGAACGGGAGTACATCGCGGCCGTGCTGCGCGGCAACGACGGCAACCGCACCCGCTCTGCCCGCCAGCTCGGCATCGGGGCGGCGACGCTCTACCGGAAGATCCGCGAGTACCGTCTCCCGGCCGCACGCGACGCCGCCGGCGAACCGGCGCCGCGAACCGGAGACGGGTGAGGAGCTCGGCGCCGAGCGGCGTCAGGGCGCGGCTTCGCGCAGGCCCGCCAGGTCCTCGTCGGCAGCGGCCT
>CAYYIK010000128.1:0-2132 GCA_964471955.1 uncultured Thermoanaerobaculia bacterium
CCCTGGAAATCGAGGACCGCCTCGAGCAGATGGCGGCGGCGGAAGTCGGGCCAGAGCACCGGGGTGACGCGGATCTCGGAATAGGCGATCTGCCAGAGCAGGAAGTTCGAGACCCGCATCTCGCCCGAGGTGCGGATGAGCAGGTCGGGGTCGGGCTGGCCGGCGGTATAGAGCGAGCGTGACAGGGTTGCTTCGTCGATCTCCACGCGGCGGCCGGCGGCGAACTCGGCGACGATGCTGCGGCAGGCGTCGACGATCTCGCAGCGCCCCGAGTAGTTGAGCGCGATGTTGAAGCGCATCCCCCGGCAGCCGGCCGTCGCCGCGATACCGCGCTCGAGCGTGGCGACCACCGACGGATCGAGCTCGCGCCAGCGGCCGATCGGTGCGAAGCGGATGTCGTGGCGCACCAGCGTGTCGATCTCCCGCCGCAGGTACTCCTTGAGCAGGTTCATCAGCGTCCAGACCTCCGCCCGCGGCCGCTTCCAGTTCTCGACCGAAAAGGCGTAGAGGGTCAGGTGCTCGAGACCGAGCCGGGCCGCCGCCTCGACCGTGTCGCGCACCGCCGCGACGCCGGCGCGGTGCCCCTCGACACGCGGCAGATGGCGCTGCCGGGCCCAGCGGCCGTTGCCGTCCATGATGATGGCGACGTGGCGGGGGAGGCGGGCGAGGTCGACGCGGGAGAGCAGCTCGGCTTCCGGCGTGCCGGGCTCGGCGAGCGAGCCGGGATCAGCCATGGTCGGGCGAGTCTACCGCAGCGCCGGCGGCCGCGGCCGGGTACTCGACGGCGCGCAGGACGAGCCCGCGAGCCGCCGCCGTCGGCCCCGCCGAGCCGCGCGCCGGGTCGGCCAGCAGGGCGGCGAGGTCGCCGGGCGGGCGGGCGCCGCGACCGATGTCGAGCAGAGTGCCGACGAGCCGGCGCACCATGCCGCGCAGAAACCCTTCGCCGACGATCTCGAAGACGTACTCCTCCTCGCTCGCCGTCCAGCCGGCGGCGAACATTCGCCGCGTGCTGGTCGTCGCGGCGCCGCCGGTCAGCGCGAAGGCGGCGAAGTCGTGCCGGCCGGGCAGAGCGCGCGTGGCGGCGGCCGCGGCGGTGAGGTCGAAGCGCTCCGGCGCCGGCACCACGAACGGGGCGACGTCCGGCGGCACGACGCCGTTGCGCCAGAGGCGATAGGCGTAGCGCTTGGAGATCGCCGAGCGGCGGGCGTGGAAGTCCGTGCCGACGGCGGCGGCCGCGACCACCCGGATGTCCGCCGGCAGGTGGCGGTTGCCCCCGTGCACCAGACCGGCCGGCGGAAATTCGCGCTCCAGCCGGAAGGAGACGACCTGGCCGCGGGCGTGCACCCCGGCGTCGGTGCGGCCGGCGGCGTGGGTCGACACCGCCTCGCCGGTGAGCCGGGCGAGCGCGGTTTCGAGCGCCTCCTGGACGGTGGGCGCGTTGGGCTGGCGCTGCCAGCCGGCCCAGCGGGTGCCGTCGTAAGCGAGGGTCAGGCGGACGTTCACCGGGCGGTCACTGTACACTGCTCCGAGCGCCCATGGCCCTGCTCTCCGACTCGCGCCCGGCCGTGCCGACGCTGCGTCCGGCCAACCCCGCCGACGCGGCCCTGCTGCACGCCTGGCGCAGCGAGCCGTCGGTGCGCCGTCACCAGCCGCTGCAGGCGGCCAGCCTCGCCGACCTGCGCGCCGACCTCGCCCGCCAGCATCCGGGCGATCTCTACCGCGCCCGCGGCGACCGTTTCCAGTGGATCCTCGAAGTCGACCGCGTACCGGTGGGCTGGATCACCCTCGCCATCACCTCGTGGGAGCAGGGGGTCGGCGAGCTCGGCTACGCCCTCACCACCGAGGCGCAGGGGCGCGGCCTCATGGTGCCGGCGCTCGAGAGCCTGGTCCGGCTCCTGTTCGAGCAGACGCTGCTCGACCGTCTCGAGGCGCGCTGCTCGGTGGACAACGAGGCGTCGCGCCGGGTCCTCGAGCGCTGCGGCTTCCACCGCGAAGGCCTGCTGCGCGGATACTTCCGTCTCGGCGACCGGCGCGTCGACAACCACCTCTACGCCCGCCTCCGCTCCGACCCCTGAAATTCAGGCGAGTTCGAGGGAGGCGTAGCGGGCGACGAGGCGCTTCTTGCCGACCTT
>CAYYIK010000128.1:2232-5459 GCA_964471955.1 uncultured Thermoanaerobaculia bacterium
TTCAGGCGAGTTCGAGGGAGGCGTAGCGGGCGACGAGGCGCTTCTTGCCGACCTTGTCGAAGAAGACGGTGAGCTTGGCGTCGTCGCCTTCGCCGTCGATCTCGAGCACGACGCCGGTGCCGAGGGTCGGGTGGCGCACCCGGCTGCCGCGGCGCGGGCCGCGCACGGGAGCCTCCTGAGCGTACTCCTCGACGCGGCCGGGGCGGCCGAAGAACTGGTCGATGCCGCGCACCCGCTCGGTCTGGAAGAGCGTCGGGCTCTCTTCGCTCTCCATGAGCCGCTCGGGCAGCTCCTCGAGGAACGGCGAGGGGAGCTGATCCTGGTAGCGGCCGGCAATGCGGCGGCGCCGGCAGGTCGACAGCAGCAGCCGCTGGCGCGCCCGCGTCAGACCGACGTAGAAGAGCCGCCGCTCCTCCTCGACGTCTTCAGGGCGCCCCTGGGTGTTGAAGTGCGGCAGCAACCCGTGCTCGAGCCCGGGCAGGAAAACGATCGGGAACTCGAGCCCCTTGGCGCTGTGCAGCGTCATCAGGGTGACCCCCTTCTCTCCCTGCCAGCCGTCGAGGTCGGAGACCAGGGCGACGTGGTCGAGGAAGGCGGTGAGCAGGTCCTCGTCGTCGCCGCCGGCGAAGGCGCGCGCGTCGGTGAACGACTGCGCCGCGGTGAGAAACTCCTGGATATTCTCGAGGCGGGCCTGTTCCTCTTCGTTCTCGCGCCGGAAGATGCCGGTGTAGCCGGTGCGCGCCAGCAGTTCGTCGAGCAGCGCCGGCAGCGGCAGGTCGGCGGCGGTCTCGCGCAGGCCGCGCACCAGGTCGCGGAAGCCGCGCAGGGCGGCGGCCGCCCGGGTCGAGAAGCGGTCGAGGCGGTCGAGTTCGAGGACGTCCCAGAGCACGCCCCCGGCGTCGGCGGCCGCCTGCTCCTCGAGCTGGGCGACCGTAGTCTTGCCGATGCCGCGCGGTGGCTGGTTGAGCACCCGCTGCAGCGAGAAGTTGTCGCGTGGATTGCGCAGCAGGCGCAGGTAGGCGACCAGATCCTTGATTTCGGCCCGTTCGTAGAAGCGCACGCCGCCGACCAGGCTGTAGGGGATGCGGGCGCGGAAGAACTCGTCCTCGAAAGCGCGGGTCTGCGCGTTGGTGCGCACCAGGATCGCCATCTCCGCCAGGCCGTGGCGCGGCCGCATCCGCGCGATCTCGCCGCTCACCCAGCGCGCTTCGTCGGCCTCGTCGCCGCCGCGGTAGAGGCGCAGCTTCTCGCCCCGGCCGGCGTCGGTCCACAGTCGCTTGCCGCGCCGCATCGTGTTGTGCACGATGACCTCGTTGGCGGCCTCGAGGATGTTCCCGGTCGAGCGGTAGTTGCGTTCGAGCTTGCGCACCACGGCGCCCGGAAAGTGGCGCTCGAACTCGAGGATGTTGGCCAGGTCGGCGCCGCGCCAGCGGTAGATCCCCTGATCCTCGTCGCCGACGGCAGTCAGGTCGCCGTCCGGCGCCGCCAGCTCGCTGACCAGGCGCAGCTGCGCGTGGTTGGTGTCCTGGAACTCGTCGACCAGCAGATGGCGCACCCGGCCGCGCAGGCGCTCGGCGAGATCGGGATGCTCGGCAAACAGCCGCACGGCGTGCAGGATCAGGTCGTCGAAGTCGACCCCCGAGGCCTTGCGGCGCAGCCCCTCGTAACGCCGGTAGACGCGCGCCACGCGCTGCGAGAAGACGTCGTGCGCGGTCTTCTCGTAGAGGTCGGGGGTGAGCAGCCGGTTCTTCGCCGAGGAGATCTGCGCCAGGATCGCGCGCGGCGGGAAGGAGGCCTCCGAGACCCCCTCGGCGGCCATCGCCTGCTGGACGATCGACTTCTGGTCCCCTTCGTCGAGGATGGCGAAATCGCGCGCCAGCCCCACCCGGTCCCCCCAGGCGCGCAACAGCTGCAGCGAATAGCGGTGGAAGGTGCCGAGGAAGGTGGGCAGCGGCCAGAGCTCGAGCAGCCGCTCGGCGCGCTCGCGCATCTCGGCGGCCGCCTTGTTGGTGAAGGTCACGGCGACGATCGAGCGCGGGTCGACGCCGCGCTCGCGCACCAGCCAGGCGATGCGGTGGATGATCACCCGCGTCTTGCCCGATCCGGCGCCGGCGAGGACCAGCTGCGGTCCCCCCGGGTGGGTCACCGCGGCCAGCTGTTCGGGGTTGAGCTCGCGCTCGAAATCGATGCGCTTCAAGGACACTCCGGCCGCCCGGGGCGGCGAGATGGGCGTTGCGTTCGAGGATCCCCGGGCGACGGCACGGGGCGGAAGCCGCGCCGCATCGTCTCGTCGTCGGTCACCAGCGTCAAGTCCTCGGCCGCGGACCGGGGTCCTCGCGCGGCCCGCCGCCTCACTCGATGGCCGGCAGCGGGCGGTCGAGGCGCCACCAGCGGCGGCGTTCGGGCAGGGTGTCGGCGCGGTAGAGCTCGCGCCGGGCGCCCGGACGGCCGGCGGCGACCAGCCGGCCGGTGCCCGGCTCGACCCAGCGCTCGACGACGCCCTCAGGGCGATCGACCCGGTAGGCCGGGCGCGCCGGCACGGCCACAGCCATGAAGTCGTGCCAGAGCGGCCCGGCCGCCCGGGCGCCGGTCAGGCCCAGCCGGCCGCCGCCGTCGCGGCCGATCCAGACGACGGTGATCACCGAGCCGGCCTGGCCGGCGAACCAGGCGTCGCGCAGGTCGGAGCTCGAGCCGGTCTTGGCGGCGGCCTCGACGCCGGCGAGCTCGCCGGCCGTGGCGGTGCCGCGTTCGACGGCGGTGCGCAGCAGGTCGCGCACGAGCCAGGCCGCCGCGGGACTCGCCACCCGCCGGCCGCGCCCGGCGCGTGCGCGCGCGATGCCGTCGCCGGACGCCGTCTCGAGGCGGGCGATGTCGAACGGGTCGAGGCGGCGCCCGGGCGTGGCGAAGACGGTGTAGGCCGCGGCGACCTCGAGCGGGGTCGTCTCGACGGCGCCGAGCACGAAGGCCGGCGGCGGCGGGGCGGGCAGGTCGAAGCCGGCGCGCGCGAAGGTCGCCGCGGTGGCCTCGAAGCCGCACCAGCGCGCGATGCGCACGGCCGGAACGTTGCGCGACTCGGCGAGCGCATCGCGCAGCAGTACGACGCCGGCGAAGCGGCGGTCGAAGTTCTCCGGCCGCCAGGGGCCGGCGGGCAGCTCGAGGGTGAGCGGCGCGTCGGTGATGCGGCTCGAGGCGGTGAGCGGCGCCCGTTCGCCGCAGCGATCGAGCGC
>CAYYIK010000129.1:0-5334 GCA_964471955.1 uncultured Thermoanaerobaculia bacterium
AGAGGACGATGACGAAGTCGTTGCCCAGACCGACCAGCAGCGCCGCGACGCCGGCGCCGACGGCGAGCGCGACCTCGGCCGCGCCCTCGCCCGGGCGGCGCGCGAGGCGGGGCTGCCGGCGCGCGTCGGCATCGCCGGCTCGACGCTCACCGCGCGGGTGGCCGCCGAGGGGGCGACGCGCGAGGGCGAGCCGGAGGTCCTCCCGGCCGGCCGCGAGGCGGCCTTCCTCGCCCCGCTGCCGATCGCCCGGCTCGCCGCCGAGCCGGCGCTCGGCGCGACGCTGGCGCGCTGGGGGGTCGCCACCCTCGGCGAGCTCGCCCGCCTGCCGCCGGCCGATCTGGTCGCCCGCCTCGGCGAGGCCGGCCGCGCCCTGCAGGCGGCGGCGCGCGGGCTCGAGCCGCGGCCGCTCGCCCCCCGCCCGCCCGCCGCCGAGCTGCGCGAGGGGAGCGATCTCGAGTGGCCGCTCGCCAGTCTCGAGCCGTTCCTCTTCCTCGCCCGCGCGGCGCTCGACCGTCTCTGCCGCCGGCTCGAGCGCGAGGGGCTCGGCTGCGCCCGGCTCGGCCTCTCGCTGGCGCTCGAGCCGGACGGCCACCTCGAGCGCGCGATCGTCCTGCCGGCGCCGACCGCCGACGCCCGCACCCTGCTGCGCCTCGTCCACCTCGACCTCGAGGCGCACCCGCCCGGCGCCGCGGTCTCCGGCTTCGCCTTCACCGCCACCCCCGACCGGCCGCGCGCCGCGCAGCTGTCGCTCTGCGGGCCGCCCGAGCTCTCCCCCGACCGGCTCGCCACCACCCTCGCCCGCCTCTTCGCCCTGCTCGGCCCCGAGCGGGCCGGCGCGCCGCGCCCGCTCGACGGCCACCGCCCCGAGCGCTGTGCCCTGGCGCCCTACGCCCCGCCGCCGCCGCCGCGCTTCGGCGCCGCGGCGCCGCGGCCGCGCGGCCTGCTGGCGGTGCGCACCCTGCGCCCGGCCCTCGAGCTCGAGGTCCAGGTCGACGAGCGCGACGTGCCGCGCGAGGTGCGCCCGGTCGTCAGCGAGGAGAGCCGCCAGCGCCCGACAGTCGCCGGCCGGGTGGCGGTCGCCTCGGGGCCGTGGCAGATCGAGGAGGGGTGGTGGAGCGACCAGCCGGTCGAGCGCGAGTACTGGGACCTCGAGCTGGCCGGTGCCGGCCTCTGGCGGATCTTCCGCCACGCGGCGTCGGGGCGCTGGTTCGCCGACGGCGCCTACGACTGACGCGGGCGCGGCCGGCGTGCTAGCCTGCGGCGAGGCCGCCCCGCGTGACGACGCCCCTCCCCGAACCGGTCCTCGAAGCCCTCGAGGACGCCGTATTGATCACCGACGCGGCGGGCACCATCCTGTGGGCCAGCGAGCGGGTCACCGCGCTGTTCGGCTGGCCGCGCTCGGAAGTGATCGGCCGCCAGCTCCCCCGCCTGCTCTCCTGGGAGGCGCGCGAGGGCGAAGCGGCGGCCGGCGCCGGCAGCCGCCGCCTCGAGGCCTTCCGCAAGGACGGCTCCCCCTTCCCGGCCGAGGTCCGCCGCGTCGCGCTCGCCGACGGCCGCGCCCTCGTGCTGGTGCGCGACCTCGCCCCGCTCGCCGACGTGCGCGCCCGCCTGCGCGAGCTGACGCAGGCGATCGAGACGGCGAGCGCCGGGGTCGCCATCGCCGACCGCGACCTCGCCGTCGGCCACGCCAACCCGGCCCTCGCCGCGATGCTCGGCATCGCGCGCCCGGAGCTGCTCGGCCGTTCGCTGCGCGACCTGTTCCCCGGCGCCCTCGCCGGGCGCGACTTCCGCGACCTGGTCGGGCTGCGCGGCCTGGTCACCGAGAGCGAGACGCGGCGCCGCGACGGCACGCCCTTCCCGGTCGACCTGCGCTTCGATCCGGTGCTCGACGAGGACGGCGGCGCCACCGGCGTGGTGGCGATCGTCCAGGACATCACCGAGCGGCGGCGCACCGAGGAGGCGCTGCGCGTCTCGGAGGAGCGCTACGCGCTGGCGGTGCGCGGCGCCGCCGACGGCATCTGGGACTGGGACCTGGCGAGCGGGCGCGTCTACTACTCCGAACGCTGGCAGACCCTGCTGGGGCTCGAGCCGGGCAGCGCCGGCGCCTCTCCCGACGAGTGGTTCGCGCGCGTCCACGCCGACGACCTGCAGCCGCTCACCGACCGGCTCGGCCGCCACCTCGCCGGCGAGACCGATCACTTCGAGATCGAGCACCGGGTGCTGCACGCCGACGGCACCTACCGCTGGATGCTGGCGCGCGGCGCCGCGGTGTGGAACCCCGACAACCGGCCGACGCGCATCGCCGGCTCGCAGACCGACATCACCGATCGCAAGGTGCACGACCCGCTCACCGGCCTGCCCAACCGCGCGCTCTTCCTCGACCGGCTCGAGCGCGCCCGCGCCCACGCCCGGCGCTCCCCCAAGGGGCTGTTCGCGGTGCTCTTCCTCGACCTCGACCGCTTCAAGGTGGTCAACGACAGCCTCGGCCACGCGGCGGGCGACCAGCTGCTCGTCCAGGTGGCGCGGCGCATCGAGGCCTGCCTGCGCGGCGGCGACACGGTGGCCCGGCTGAGCGGCGACGAGTTCACCATCCTGCTCGAGGAGATCGGCTCGCCGGACGAGGCGCTCGAGGTCTCCGGCCGCATCCACGAGGCGATGGCGCTCCCCTTCGCCCTGGCCGGCCACGAGTTCTTCGTCACCGCCAGTATCGGCGCGGTGCTCGCCGACCGCCTGGCGGCCGACCTGCCCGGTTTGGTGCGCGACGCCGACACGGCGATGTACCGCGCCAAGCTCGCCGGCCGCGGCCGCACGCAGCTCTTCTCGGGCGAGATGCGCAGCGAGATGATCGCCCGCCTGCAGCTCGAAACCGACCTGCGGCGCGGCCTCGAGCGCGGCGAGTTCGAGGTCTACTACCAGCCGATCGTCGCCCTGCGCGACGGCTCGCCGAGCGGCTTCGAGGCGCTGGTGCGCTGGCACCACCCCGAGCGCGGCCTGCTGCTGCCGGCCACGTTCATCACCATCGCCGAGGAGACCGGCGCCATCCTGCCGCTCGGCATGTGGGTGCTCCACGAGGCCTGCCGCCAGCTGGCGAGCTGGCGCCGGCTCGATCCGTCGTGGGAGAGCCTGTCGATGAGCGTCAACCTGTCGCCGCGCCTCTTCTCGCAACCCGACCTGGTGCGCCAGGTCGCCGACATCCTCGCCGCGACCGGCGTGCCGGCGCGGGCGGTCAAGCTCGAGCTGACCGAGGGGCTGCTGATCGAAGATCCCGAGCAGGCCGGCCGGATGCTGCGCGAGCTGCGGCAGATGGGGGTCGGCATCTGCCTCGACGACTTCGGCACCGGCTATTCGTCGCTCTCCTACCTCAACCGCTTCGCCGTCGACGTGCTCAAGATCGACCGCTCGTTCGTCCACGACCTCGGCGAGGGGAGCGACAAGCTCGAGCTGGTGCGCAACATCCTGCGCCTCGGCGCCGACCTCGGCCTGACCGTGGTCGCCGAGGGGGTCGAGACGGCGGCGCAGCGCCGCTTCCTCGCCGAGCTCGACTGCGAGCTGATGCAGGGGTTCGAGTTCAGTCGGCCGCTGCCGGCGGGCGAGGCCTGGCAGCTCTTCCACCCGACGCCGGGCTGAGAGCGGCGCGCGAGCGCATCCAGCGGCGCACCACCAGGTCGCCGGGCCAGAAGAGCAGCAGCGCCATCAGCGGCACGGCGATCAGCGGCCAGAGCAGCGGCGGCACCCAGACCTGCTCGACGCCGAACGGCGCCCAGGTCCAGTTGAGGTTCTGCTCGCGCGTCCCCAGCCACTGTCCGGCCGGCACCAGCACGGCGGCGAAGGCGGTCTCGAGGCACCAGCCGCGCCGGTCGTGACCGAGCCGCGCCACCAGCCAGAAGAGCAGCGGCACGGTCCAGACGTGGAAGAGCGAGAGGGCGCGCAGCCAGAGCGGCGAGGCGGCGTCGAACATGTACTCGGTGCCGCCGATCGGGTGGGTGCCCGCGAGCAGCCGGCCGAAGAAGTCGAGCGACCAGACGACCTGGATCATCAGCACGCCGGCCAGCTGCGACGAGGCGAGCAGGGCGCTGCCGCGCCACATCGCGACGAGCAGGACGAAGTTGGCGAAATCGCACAGCCAGAGGAAGTTCGTCCAGCCGTTCTCGCGCCAGTAGAGCGGCACCCAGACCAGCATCCAGGCGGTGAAGGCGAGGCGGGCGGCGAGGGGGACGCGCGGGGTGTCCATGGCGCAGACGCGGTGGCGGAGACGAAAAGGGCCGGGACCCGCGCGGGATCCCGGCCCGGAGCGTCCGAGCGCGGCGGCTCTAGAAGCGGAAGCCGAGCTGCCCGGTGACCTTGCGGCCGATGATGTCGCCGAAGATGTGCTGCTGGACGTCCTCGTCGAAGATGTTGGCGCCGAGGAGCTGCAGCGTCAGGCGCTCGTCGAGCAGGCGCACGCCGACTCCGGCGTTGACCTGGGTGAACGAGTCGGTCGGCGCGCGGACGTTGAGCACGTCGGCCCAGTAGGCCTCGTCCTGGTAGTTGACGTTGGCGCTCCAGAAGAACATGCCGCCGTCGAAGGAGACGCCGACGTTGCCGCGCCACTCCGGCGGCGTGTTCTGCTCGATCGGGTTGACCCCCTTGAACTCCGGCTCGTCCTGCCAGGAGGCGTTGAAGAACCAGGCCCAGGCCGAGCCGAGGCGCTGCTGGAGCGAGAACTCGACGCCCTGGTCGGTGGTCTCGCCGACGTTGCGGTAGCTGAAGTCCGACGGCACCAGGCCGGCGAGGCCGCCGCCCACCGCCGCGCAGGGCGGGAAGGTGCCGGGCGCGAACAGGAAGCAGGGGATCACCTGCGCCGGCAGCGTCGGGCTCGGCGCCGGCAGGTTGCCCGGGCCGTAAGTGTCCGCGACGAAGAAGTCGATCGAGTCCTCGATCTCGTTGCGGTAGGCGGCCAGCGAGAGGCTCAGGCCGTTGCCGAGCGAGCCGACGTAGCCGACCTCGTAGGCGGTCATCTTCTCCTCGACCAGCTCGACGTCGCCGAACGCGTCGGCCGGGATGAGGAAGGGGCCGACCTGGTTGAGGATCGTCACGTCGAGGTAGTTGTTGATCGCCGACGGGGTGCGGAACGCCTCGTTGTAAGACATCCGGAAGGTGTGGTTCGGCCGCGGCGAGATCAGCAGGCTGGTGCGCGGCGAGAAGACGCCGTCCTCGAGCGGCTCGATGTCGTCGTAGCGGCCGCCGATCAGCCAGCGGACCTTCTCGCCGAGCAGGATCTCGTCCTGCAGGAAGACGCCCCACTCGTCCTTCTCGGTGCCGCGCGGCGCGATTTCGAGATCGAACTCGCTGGTG
>CAYYIK010000130.1:0-5331 GCA_964471955.1 uncultured Thermoanaerobaculia bacterium
CTGCCGGCGGTGGCGGCGGGGCAGCGGCGGGTGCGGGCGAACTTCACCGCCCACCGCGAGCGCGCCTACGCCGCCGCGGCGCTCTGGCTCGGCCGCCACGGCCCGGCCGCCGCGGTGGCGAGCAACGAGGTCGGAGCGCTGGCCTGGTTCTCGCCGCCGGGGACCCGCATCGTCGACCTGTTCGGCCTGTCGCGGAGCTCCGGCGAGCGCGGGCTGACGGCCGAGGAGCTGGTGGCGCGGCGGCAGCCGGAGGCGGTGGTCAGCCGCCTCGACTTCTCGTACCGGCGCCGGCTCGCGGCCGCCGATCCGGGCGGCCGGGTCTGGGTGCGCGCCGGTTCACTCGACCTCGGCCTGCTGCCCGGCCTGGCGGCGCGGCTCGAGCCGCACCAGCAGGAGCTGCGCGAGATCTGGCTCGCCCTCGACCGTCTCGGGCCGGCCGCCTCGGCCGCCGGCAGGCGCCCGGTCGGATAGACTGCCGCCGTGCGCAGCCGCCGCCCCCGAACCCTCGAGTCCCGCCGCCGTCACGAAGACCCGCGCCGCCGCCGGGCCCGCCGCTTCGCCGTGCGGCTGCAGCACGTCCACCGGCCCGGGGACGCCGAGCTGCTGCGCCGCCTGCTCGGGCCCTCTTCCTGGCGCTGCCACCCGCACGCCTCGGCGCATCCGGAGCGCGGCGCCGCCGAGTAGCACCCGCGGGCCGGGCCCCTGTCAGGGGAGTTCGATCCGCCGCCAGTTCCCGCCCGAGAGCTCGCGCGCGGCAAACTGCCAGACCACCACCTTCACCCCGTCGAGCGCCGCCGCGTCGCGCTCGAGGTCGGCCGCCAGCAGGGCGCGGCTGGCCGAGGCGCCGCCGGCGTTGCGCACCCGGCGGTCGACCGGCAGGCCGAGGTGGAAGGAGAGCCGCTCGGCGAGCCCCGCCCCCGCCCCCCAGCCGAGGTCGGCGAGGGCGAAGACGGCGCTGAAACTGTCGCCCAGCAGGAGCACCGGGGCGCCCGGCACCGGGCGCCAGGGGGCGCCATCGCGCCGCGAGACCGGGCGGATCTCGACCGTCTGCGGCGGCGGCTCGCCCCCCTCCGGCAGGCCGAGCAGGGCGGTCAGGTCGCCGCGGCCGGCGACCGGCACCACGGTCTCGACGAAGCGTTCCGGGTCGCCGGGGGGGAGCCCGGCGACGCCGCGCAGCTCGATCGCCAGGGCGCGCGCCACCGCGTCGAGCGCCTCGGGGCGCCAGTGGGTGTCCCGCTCGAGATAGGCCGCGCCCCGGGTGCGGGAGAGCACGGCGAGGCGTTCGGCCGGATCGAAGACGGTGACCCCCGCCGCGTCGAGCGCGGCCAGCCGGGCGGCTTCGGCCGCCGGCCGCAGCGGTGCCGCCCCGGCGAGGCCGCCGGCGAAGGTCGCCGGTTCGATCGCCAGCTTGACCGGGGCCGGCAGCACCACGAGGCCGATGCCGCGCTCGGCCAGGGCGCGCTGCCAGGCGACGATCTCGGCGACCGGGTCGCCGGCGAAGCCCGCCGCCTGGCGGGCGCGGGTCAGGTGGTCGAAGTCGGCGCGGAAGTGGAGCCAGCCAGTGCGGCCTGCGAGCGCCTCCTCGTTGCCGTAGCCGAGCACCCCGGTGAGCGCCCGCTGGCCGTGCGGCCGGATGGCGCGTGCCAGAGCGCTGTCCTCGTCGAAGCGCTGCTCGAGCTCGCGCTCCAGCTGGATCGCCCGCGCCACGTGCCGCCCGGCGGCGCCGAAGCGAGGGGTCCCGACGGGCTCGGCCGGCAGCGGAGCGACGAGGCGCGAGTCGCCGCGCACCAGCGCCGCCACCTCGAGGCCGACGCCGAGCGCGAGCAGCGCCAGGCCGGCGGCGACGAGGGCGCGCAGGGCCGCGCCGCCACCGCGCGTCCGCTCGATCTCGGCGTGGGCTTCCCGTTCGCGGGCGTGGGGGTCGACGGTCATCTGGCTCAGAAGATGAAGTAGATGAACGGGTTGAACTTCTGCGTCGCCAGCGCGGCGACGGCCAGGGCGAGCAGCAGCGCAGCGATGGCGGAGCGCAGCGGCGTCAGTTCGCGCGTCCAGGTCCAGCTCGGCGCGCCGGCCCAGACGACCAGCGCCGCGGCGCCGAGCGAGACGAGCAGGTAGGGCGTGTGCAGCAGGCCGGCGAGCAGCGCCGCTTCGGCCGGCACCGCGGCGAGGCCGAGGAGGCGCGCGAAATAGTCCGCCGTGGCGGCGAAGTCGGCGGCGCGGAACGGCACCCAGGCGAGCGAGACGAGCAGGAAGACGCACGCCGTGCGCAGCGCCGCCGGCAGCCGCCCCCAGAGCCGCTCGACGCCGATCGCCCGCTCGCCGGCGAGCAGGGCGCCGTGGATCCCTCCCCAGAGGACGAAGTTCCACGACGCGCCGTGCCAGAGACCGCCGAGCAGCATGACGATCGCCAGGTTGGCGTAGGTGCGCGCGCCGCCGCGCCGGTTGCCCCCCAGCGGCACGTAGAGGTAGTCGCGCAGGAAGGTCGACAGCGACAGGTGCCAGCGTCGCCAGAAGTCGGTGATCGACGTGGCCCGGTACGGGGAGTCGAAGTTCTTCGGGAAGACGAAGCCGAACAGCAGGCCGAGGCCGATCGCCATGTCCGAGTAGCCGGAGAAGTCGAAGTAGATCTGGAAGGAGTAGGCGACAAGGCCCGTCCAGGCATCGAGCACCGTGGCGCCGGCGGCGTCGAAGACGGTGTCGGCGAGCTTGCCGCACGGGTTGGCGAGCAGCACCTTCTTGGCCAGCCCGACCGCGAGGAAGGCGACGCCGCGGGCGGCGCGGGCGAGCGTGTGGCGCCGCTCGCGCAACTGCTCGGCGACCTCGGAGAAGCGGACGATCGGCCCGGCCACCAGCTGCGGAAACATCGACACGAAGCAGGCGAAGTCGACGAAGCTCTTCATCGGCCGCGCGTGGCCGCGCCAGACGTCGATGGCGTAGCTCATCGACTGGAAGGTGTAGAAGCTGATGCCGAGCGGCAGGGTGACGCGCAGCGCCGTCTCGATCGCCGCCCCCGGCGCGCCGAGCGCCGTCGCCAGGCCGTTCCAGCTGTCCACCGCGAAGTCGAAGTACTTGAAGAAGCCGAGGATCGACAGGTTGGAGACGATCGAGGTGACGAGCGCGGCGCGCTGGCGCCGGCTGCGCGGCCCTCCCGCGGGGAGCGGCTCGGGGTCGGGCCCACCCGCGAACGGCGAGACGCCGGCGAGCACCAGGCCGCAGATCCAGTCGATCGTCGTCGACAGCAGCAGAAGCAGACAGAAGGCGGGATTGGTCCAGCCGTAGAAGAGATACGAGAGAACCGTCAGGACGAGGTTGCGCCCCCGCCGCGGCGCCGCGAAGTAGAGCAGCAGCGCCAGCGGCAGGAAGCCGAAGAGGAAGAGGTAGCTGCTGAAGACCACGGGTCAGCGCGCCCCGGGCAGGGAGGTGTCGTACCAGAGCGTGCCGCCCGGGCGCGTCGCGTCGTCGGCCAGAAAGAGGCTCTCGAGCTGCGGCTGGGCGTCGAACGGCTCGAGGCGCAGGCGCGCCAGCTCGCCCGGCCGGGTCGCCAGCTGCGGCGCCGGCGCGGCATCGAGCAGTGCCCAGCGCGCGACGCGGATCTGCCGCTCGGCGAGCTCGCCGCCGAGCACCCGCTCGACGCGCCAGGTTTCGACTACCAGCGCCTCGGTGTAGGGGGAGATCTCGTCGAGCGACGGGACGCGCGAGCGCGCCACCAGCGCCGCCTCGACCTCGACCGCCTCGACCGCCGGCATCGCCGCCAGCGCGGCGAGGGCGCGCTCGGCCTCGACGGCGACCTCGGCCGGCGCCAGCTCGCGGGCGTGGATCGCCAGGTGCGAGAGATGGCCGCGCGCCGTCGCGGCGGCCTCCGGCTCGCCGCCGAGCGTCAGCTGGCGCGCCCGCCAGGGGAAGAAGTCCCCCGTGGCGGCGGGCGAGCCGACCGGCCGGCCGTCGAGGTAGGTGCGCAGGCGCCCCGGCGAGTAGGTGAAGGCGAGGTGGTGCGGCGCCGCGTCGGGCAGGGTGGCGAGCCGCAAGGGAGCGCCGCCGCCGGGGCCGCTCTCGCCGGTGCGCACCCGCACCTCGATCGCCGCGCCGCGCCGGGTGACCAGCAGGCCGCGCTGGCGCGGCCCGGAGCCGAGGGCGAAGAGCGGCTGCTCGCCGGCGTCGGCGAGGTCGGCCGGCTCGAACAGGAAACCGACCGAGACCGTGTTGCTCCCTTGGAGCGCCGCGGCGAGCTGACGGGCGCTGTCACGCGGCAGCGCGAAGTGGCCGCCGCCAAAGGCGAGGCGGCCGCGGCGGTCGTGCCAGGCCGCGCCGACCCGCTCGAGCACCGCCGCCGCTTCGCCCGGCGCCGCCTGGTTCGGGCGCTCGGCCCCCTCCCAGAGGAGGACCAGCCCGTCGCGGTGGGCCGGCCAGCCGGCTGCCGCGGCGCGCAGCGCGGGCGGGGCGGGGGGGGCGAGAGCCGGCGGCGCGGCGCCTCCCTCGCGCCAGACGTCCGGGTAGCGGTCGACCGCCGGATGGGTGGTGATCCGCCGTGGCTCGCCGGCCGGCCGCAGGGTCGCCGGGTCGAGCGGCAGGACGAAGACGTCGTAGTCGCTGGTGAAGTGATCGTGCGCATCGTTCGAGGCGGCGAAGGCGAGCAGGCCGCGGTCGCGCGACAGCATCGGGAAGTAGAGATAGCCACGGTCGGCCGGCAGCCGCGGATCGTGCTTGGCGAGCACCGTCCAGGTGCGCCGGGTGGCCAGCTCGATGGCATCGATCGGCCCGCCGGCCCCCGCCGCCCAGACCCCCACCGCGCCGTCGGGCGCCACCCAGGCCTGGCAGCCGCCCAGGGGCGTCGCCGGCACCACCTTGCCGGTGGCCGGATCGCGCGGCGAGAAGTGGGCGGTCGAGGAGGTCGCCCAGCGGCCGGTCGGATCGATCAGCCACCCCTCGCCGGACTGCGGTCCGGGGTTGAGGCGCCGATCGAGGCCCATCGACAGGTCGAGCAGGCGCGAGTCGCCATCGCCGCCGATGTAGGCCAGCTCGTCGTCGCTCCACCAGCTCGCCGCGCGGTGCTCGCCGTAGTGGCGGGCGCGCGGCGCGATCGTCCGCTCGCGCCGGCCGGCGACGTCGACCAGGCGCAACTCGCCGGTCGTCTCCGGCCCGCCGTAGCGCCGCAGCCCCGCCGGAATCGACAGGAAGGCCACCCGCTGGCCGTCCGGCGACAGGTGGGCGCAGCAGTGGTTCCTGCCCGGCTCGTCGCGCGACAGCTGCCGCGCCTCCCCCCCTGCCAGCGGCCGGACGAAGATGCGGAACGCCCCCGTCCGGTTCGACTCCCAGACCACCACTCCGCGCTCG
>CAYYIK010000131.1:0-5009 GCA_964471955.1 uncultured Thermoanaerobaculia bacterium
TAGCGGTACTCCTCGAGCAGGCAGGCGGTGATGGCCTCCATGCGCGGCGGGAACCGGCGGTCCCGGACGGTCGGGTCGTCGCTCTGATCGGGATTGAGCGGAGAGTTGAAGGTCAGATCGAGCTCGAGATTGAGCTCGGTAACGGAGTCCCCACAGTCGTCCTGGGTGATGAGTCCGAGGCCGTAGACCTCCCGACCTTCCGGGCTGGCGAGCAGGAGTGTGCCGCCGCCCGCTGCATCGAGCTCCTCGCACAAGGGAGCCAGCGGTTGCTGGATCCCGATCACGCTCTCGCTGCGAATGACCATCGTCGCCGCGGTCGGCGCGGCCGGATCGTCCAGGGTCAGCGTCTCGGACTCGAGCTGGTAGAGCGGGTTGGTGAAGCAGCCGCGCACCGTCAGGATGTCGGTCCCCTCGAGGGCGACCGGCGAGTCGGCGACGCCGCGAGCGACGCGCCGGTCCTGGGCGCCCGTGCCGGTCACGCCGTTGCGGACTTCGAGGGCCATGCCGAGCAGGTCGGGGATCGTCTCGCTCGGGTCGAACTCGAGATCGGGACGGATGCCGGCCGGCAGACCGCCGCGCCCGGCCATGCGGACCAGACGGGCGATGTCGTGCTGCACGACGCGCAACGACTGCTGCATGTCGGTGACCTGGGTCTGCACGGCGGCGGCCTGGTTCGAGAAGTCGAACGCCATCGCCGCCGCGACGATCACCTCGGCGGCGACGATGAGCGCCAGCAGCAGTTCGATGAGGGTGAAGCCGGCCTCTGCCGGGCGTCGGAAAGTTCGGGGCATCGGCCGCTCCTCAGAAGGTGTGGACCGCGACGATCCGGAAGGTCGCCGCCGGGCCGTCGAGGCGCGGGTTGACGACGTCGGTGAGGATGCGCTTCATGTGGATCTGATTGGCCTGCGTCGTGCTGTCACGCGGCGTCTCGAAGAGGATCATGTCGTCGTCGGTGGCGTCGGCGACGCTGAACTGTTCGATGGTCGTCGTGCGGGTGAACTGCGCCCGGTCGCCGGCCGGCACGGCGTCGGCCCAGGTGTCCCCTTCGAGCAGCCAGAAGTCGGTGCGCTGGGTCATCAGTCCGGCACCACCGCCCGCATCGTCGTTGACGTTGGTCAGGAAGCCGTTGAAGGGGAGCGAGAGCAGGCGTTCGGAGTTCTCGATCGTGGCGTTCGAGATGCGCGAGGCGTCGTAGCCCTGGATCAGATTCATCCGCGAGCGCTCGAACAGGGGGAGGATGCCGATCAGGATGAGCAGCAGGATCGCCGCGGCGATCAGCGTTTCGATGAGCGAGAAGCCGGCCTGGGCCCGGCCGCGCGGGCGGGGTGCTCGGGACGAACGTTCGGGCATGCGCAATCCTCCTCGCCAGTGCCGTCGGTGCAGAAGACCCCGGGCCTCCCCGGGGGTGTCGACCGCTGGTGTTGCGAATCGGGTTCGCAAGAGAGGTGCCGCTCGCGCGGCGGCCGCGGCAGTGGAAGTCAAACGGCTGAAGAGAAAGAGGTTGACGACCAGCCCCGGAGGACGATGCGATTCGGCTGGACCTTCCGGCTTGTTACATCAGGTAGCGATTTCGCCAGCCGGGAGCCAGAGCCGGACCCGCGTGCCGCCCCCGGGGCGGTCGCCGACGGCGAGCTCGCCGTCGTGCAGCAGGACGATGCGGCGGGCCAGGGCGAGGCCGAGCCCGGCACCCCCCGGCTGACCCGAGGCGAAGGGCTCGAAGAGCCGTTCGCGCACCGCCGCGGGGAGGCCGGGTCCGCGGTCGTCGAGGCGGATCTCGAAGCCGTCGCCGCTCGGTTCGAGCGCCACCTCGATCGGCCCGCTCCGCCCCGCGTCGCGTTCGGCGCGCGCCGCATTGGAGAGGAGATTGCGCAGCGCCCGCTCGAGCAGGCCGCGGTCCCCGACGACTTCGCCGCCAGGAGGCGGCAGCGCCAGGTCGACCTCGACTCCGGCGAGCGCCGGGTCCCCGGCGGCGTGACGCAGCAGGGCGGCAAGATCGACCCGCTCGCCGCGCCGCGTGCCCGGCCGGGCGAAGGCGAGGAAGTCTTCGACCACCCGCGCCAGCGCCGCCGTCTCCCCCGCGGCCTCCGCGAGGCACTCGGCGGCCGCGGCGGGGAGCGCCTCGCGCCGCGCCAGCGCCAGCCAGCCGGAGAGCGAGGCGAGGCTGTTGCGCAGCTCGTGGGCGACGCCGGCCGACAGCTCGCCGAGCTGCGCCAGCCCCTCGGCCAGGCGCTCCGAGGCGGCGCGCCGCTCGAGATCGGTGACGTCGGCGACTACCACCAGCCAGCCGCGCGGTCGCCCCGCCTCGCCGCGCAGCGGCTCGGCGGTGACGCCGACGGCGGCGCGCGCCGCCTCGCCGCGCTCGCCGCGCAGGACGCCGCGCGGCAGCGCTTCGCCCGAGGCAACCGCCGGGGCGAGCAGCGCCACGAGATCCGGGCGGCCGGCGAGCGCCGCCGCCAGCGGCTCGCCGACCGGCGGCGGCCGGATGCCGAGCAGCTCGGCGGCGGCGGGGGTGGCGGCGAGCAGCCGCCCCTCCCGATCGAGCAGCAGGAAGCCGCTTCCCGACTCGCCGCCGATCGCCGTCTCGAGGCCGCCGAGCGGCCGGCCGCCGGCGGCGAGCGCGGCGAGGGCGCGGTCGAAGGTGCCGACCAGCGCCTCGAGCTCGTCGTGCGGGCCGTCGCCCCCGTCGAGTCCGGCGCCGGCCTCGCGGGCACGCGCCAGCAGCGTCTCGTAGGGGCGGGCCAGGGCGCGGAAGTAGAGCAGCAGGGCGAGCGCTCCGGCGATGGTCAGGCCGAGCACCACCGGGGTCAGCCGAGCCAGGGCCCGGCGCTCGGCAGCGAGCGCCGCGGCGGGCAGGTCGAGGCGCAGCAGCTGGCTGCCGGCGGCGGTGTCGAAGCGCACCCGTGCGATCACCGCCGGGCGGCCGCTCGCGGGGGGCGCGACGACCCGCCGGCCCGCCGGCTCTCCCGGCGGCGCCTCGGGCCCGGGAGGCTCGCCGTAGCCGAACTGCTCGCGCAGCTGGCCGTCGCTGCCGAACGTTGCCAGCGCGGCGCCCGGCGGCAGCTGGCGAACGAGCGGGTCGATCCGGACGCCGGGCGAGCGCGCCACCTCGCGCGCCAGCCGCTCGGCCAGGGCGAGCGCCTCGGCCTCGCGCTCGGCGGTCGCTCGCTCGACCGCGCCGCGCCAGGCGAGCAGGGTGAAACCGGCGAGCGCGGCGAAGATCGCCAGCGCCACCACCAGCACGATCGGGCCTTCGCGCCGCAGTCCGCGCGCCGGCGGCCGGCTCATCGCAGCAGGCCGAGCCAGGCGTCGACCAGCGGCCGGCCGGCGAACAGGGCGACCAGGCCGCCGGCCGACAGGAAGACGCCGAAGGGGAGCATCGTCTGCAGGTCGCCGCCGCGGCGCGCCACCAGGGCGATGCCGACGAGCGAACCGGCGAAGGTGGCGAAGACGAGGGTCACCAGGGCACCGCCGGCGCCGAGGAAGGCGCCGACCATCGCCAGCATCTTGACGTCGCCGAGCCCCATCCCCTCGACGCCGCGCGCCAGCTCCCACAGGCCGGCGATGAGCAGCAGCACGCCGGCGCCGACCAGGGCGCCGCGCAGGCCGGCCATCGGCGCGCCGCCGGGGACCAGCAACTGCGCCGCGAGCCCGAGCGCGATCCCCGGCAGCGTCAGCTTGTCGGGGAGCAGGAAGTGGTCGAGGTCGATCGCCGCCAGGGCGATCAGCAGCGCCGCCAGCACCGCCGCCGCGAGCGCCGCCGGACGGAAGCCGAAGCGCGCCACGCAGCCGGCGAAGGCGACGCCGGTCAGCAGCTCGACCAGCGGATAGCGCGGCGAGATCCCGGCGCCGCAGTCGCGGCACTTGCCGCGCAGCAGCAGCCAGGAGAGGACCGGGATGTTGTCGGCGGCGCGGATCGGCGCGCCGCAGGCGGGGCAGCGCGAGCGCGGCCGTACCGTCGACTGTCCGAGCGGCAGGCGATGGACGAGCACATTGAGGTAACTGCCGACCGCCAGGCCGGCCAGCCCCGCCCAGAGCACCAGAAACCAAGAGGGTGGCACGCGGGGCGGGATTGTACGACGCCGCTACTCAGCGCGCCGCGCCGCGCCGCCAGGCCACGGCGGCGACGAGCAGCGCCAGCAGGCTCACCGCCGCTCCGAGGCCCACCCGCGGATCCCGGTATTCGAGCACCACGCGGGTCACCCCGGCCGGCACCACGAGCGCCTGGTAGCCGGCGGCCGTCTCGAGCAGCGTCGCCGGAGCGCCGTCGACGCGGGCGCGCCAGTTGCGGTCGAAGGTGTTCGCGACCACCAGCAGCGTGCGCCCCCCCGGCTCGACATCGATTTCGATCCGGTCCCCCGAATCCGCGGCGACGGCGAAGTGGCGCCGCAGCCCGAACTGCCCGGTGCCGCTCCAGCCGCCGCCGGCAACGTACTCGCGCTCGGCCAGCGGCAGGCCAGCCGCGAGCGCCGCGGCGAGCGCCTCCTGCGGCGTCGCGAAGCTCTCCGCCATGGCGAGGAAGCGGACCGTGGGCAGCGCCCACGGGTTGGTGCGCAGCGCCGCCGCGGCGGGCAGTGGAGAACGGTTGGCGATAGCGCGGGCGATCTGTTCGGGGTCGGTGCGCACCACCGTGTGCGCCGCCCCCCAGGCGCCGAGCAGGCGGTGGAAGCGTTCGCTCTCCTGCGGCGTCGAGAGCTGCTCGGCGGTTCGCAGGGCGCGCCGCAACGGCGCAGTGAAGGTCACCGCGAAGTCCTCGGTCAGCGCGTAGGGGATCCCCCAGAGAACTGCCGTCCAGGGTTCGAAGCGGGCCAGCTGCCTCTCGATCCGGCGCTGCCGTGGCGCTTCGGCGAGCGCCTGCAGATCGGGTCGTCGATCGAACGTCGCGGTGGCGAAGATGCGGCCGGGCACTCCCGCGAGGTCGCGCGCCACCGGCGGCGGCGCCAGCACCTCCACGGGAAGCGTCGGCAGCAGGCCGCGATGGCGCGCCACCAGGTCGCCGGCGACGAGCAGCA
>CAYYIK010000132.1:0-4965 GCA_964471955.1 uncultured Thermoanaerobaculia bacterium
CTCGCCGGAAGAGTCGCCGGTCGGCAGGCGTTCGAGCGCGTCGCCGAGCAGGGCGACGGTCGCCGGGGTGCACTGCTTCTCGACGTGGGCGCGCACGGCGGGATCCTCCTGGATGCCGGTGAGGATCTTCTCGTGCGCCGCGCTGGTGAGCGCCGCCTCGATCTGCGCGTCGGTTCCCCCCTGGCGGACGAAGGGCTCGCGCAGGCGGACGACGGCGAGGGTGACGGCGGTGAGGCCGAGGGCGGCGGTCAGGCGGGCGTTGACGTCGTCGGCGAATGCCGGATCGGCGTGCTGGATCGCCAGCACCATGTTGCAGATCTGGTAGCGCGCCATGGCGTCGAGGTGCGCCTCGCCGGCCGGCGCGAGCTCGAGGCCGGGGAACTCGGGCGCGCGCGCCAGCGTGCCGGCCACCTGCCAGCGCTCGAGCGTGGCGATCAGGCTGGCGACCATCTCGCGGCTGCCGGTGAGCACCTCGGGCGTCCCGGCCGGCGCCAGCCCTGCCTCGACCAGCCGCCCGGCGAGCTGGCGCGCCATCGCCTCTCCGGCACCGGCGGGCAGCCAGTCGGCGGCGGCCAGGGGAACGGCGACGGCGGCGAGCAGACAGGCGAATCGTTTGGCGAGACGCATCGCGGGACCTCCACTGGGCATCCGGGTGGGTGCCGACGCTAGCACCGGCCCCTTCCCGGCGCGCCGCGCTCAGTCCGGCTGGTGCCGCGCGGCGAGAGCGAGGGCGAGGAAGAGAGCCAGCCAGATGACGGTGCGCAGGAGCATGGCGCGCACGCTCTCGGCGGCCACGACATCCGCGGTCTCGCGCAGAAACAGGAGGATGCCGAGCACCCCGACGTTGAGCGAGAGGATTCCGGCGGCGAAGTAGCGGCCACTGCGGGCGCTCTTCCACGCCGCCAGCCCGGCGGCGAGGTAGATCGCCCCCATCACCGTGTTGAACAGCAGCAGCGGACGGAAGACCAGGTAGCCCGGATCGGCCCCGGCCAGCACGCGCGAGCCGGCGACGAGCGTCGCCAGGCCGAACAGGATCGCCACGATGGCGGCGATACGGCGGATCAGTGTCGGAGGGTTCATGGTCGTCGGGGTCCCGGCGGCATCGTAACGGAGTGGGCGCCGGGCGGGGAGGCATCGCCGCCGCGGCGGCGGCGCGCCAGGGCGCGACCGAGCAGGCCGGCGCCGATCAGCGCCAGGCCGGCCAGCCAGACCGCCGGCTCGACCCGGAAGGCGAGGGCGAGACAGGAGACGAGGCCGCAGGCGGGGATCCACGCCCCCCAGCGGCGCTGGTCGCGCGGCAGCCGGAGGGCGGCGAGGTTGGTGATCGCGTAGTAGACGAGGACGGTGAAGGCGCTGAACGACCAGGTGGCGCGGACGCTCCCGGTGGCGGCGAGCGCGGCGATCCCGACGCCGACCGCCACGACGGCGAGGCGCGGCGAACCGTCCCGCTCGTCGATGCGGGCGAAGCGGCGCGGCATGTCCCCGCGCCGGGACATGGCGAGCAGGACGCGCGACAGCCCGAGCAGCAGGTTGAGCAGCACGCCGAGCATCGCGGTCACCGCGCCGGCGGCGACCAGGGTCGCCACGCCGTGGGCGCCGAAGCCGCGCGCCACGACCTCGAGCGGCGCGGCGGCGGCGCGGGTGGCCGCGGCGAGCCCGTCGGCCCCCGCCGCGCCGACCGCGACGATCGCCACCGCGGCGTAGAGCAGCAGGGTGGCGAGCAGCGCGAGGACGATGGCGCGCGGAATGTTGCGCTGCGGCGCGCGGATCTCCTCGCCGAGGGTGGCGATGCGGCCGTAGCCGGTGTAGGCGACGAAGAGCAGGGCCGTGGCGTGGAGCAGGCCGCGCCAGCCCCCCTGGCCGGGCTCCAGGAGGCCGGCCAGGTGCACGGCCGCCCCCGCGCGGGCCGCCGGAGCGCCGGCGAGCACGAAGCTCCCGAGGGCGAGCAGGGTGAGGGTGACGATGGCCGCGTTGACCCGGTTCGACCGGCGCATGCCGCCGGCGACGACCAGGGTGAGCCCGGCGATCGCCACCAGGGCCGCGCCGACGCGCGCCGGCGCGCCGGTGACGCCGAAGGCCGCGAGCAGATAGCCCGCCAGGCCGAGCGCCGCGGTGGCGGCCGAGGCCGACTTGGCGCAGAGGAACATCCACCCCGCGGTGAAGCCGAGCGCCGGGCCGAGGTAGCGATAGCCGTACTCGTAGGTGCCGCCGCTCACCGGATGGCGGGCGGCGAGCTGGGCGCTCGACAGTCCGTTGAACGTGGCCACCGCGGCGGCCAGCACCACGGCGACGACCACCGCGGGACCGGCGACTCCCGCCGCGATGCCGAGACTGACGAAGACCCCCGTTCCGAGAATCGAGCCGAGCCCCAGGAGCACGGCTCCGGGGAGCCCGACGACGCGCGCCAGGCGCCCGGGTTCGGGGCCGCCGGGCGGCCCGGGCGTCACGGCGCCGCGGGCAGCGTGGCGGCGAGAACGGCGGCCGAAGCGGCGGACGCGGCCTCGGCCGTGGCGGCTTCCGCCCGGGTGCCCGGCGGCGGCACGCCGTCGATCGCCTTCTGGTTGGTGAACTCCGGAACGTAGGCGGGGTCGCGCAGGACCAGCTGTGCCTGGCGCGACAGGTTGATCGACTCGGCGAGGATGCGCGCCGCCTCCTCGGGCGCGTGGAAGCCGGTGGAGTTCTCGGCCTCCACGAAGTCGAGGCGGAACTGCGCCTGGCGCTGCAACTGCCAGGGGACGGCGAGCTGCTCGTCGGTGCGGCCGTCGGCGCGTGCCGCCTTGAGGTCGGCGATCAGCGCGACGAGCGCGTTCATCGCCTGGTCGCGCAGCTCGTAGGTGCGCTGCTGAATCGTCTCGACCCGCGCCTTGAGCTCCTCTTCCGGCCAGCGGTGGCAGGTCTGGCACGCCTTCTGGACGTTGAGCAGGGGGCTGCGCACCCAGTGATCCGACACCTTCTGCGCGCCGACCCGCTCGTAGGGCATGTGGCAGTCCGCGCAGGCCACCCCCGAGCGGGCGTGGATCCCCTGGTTCCACATCTCGAACTCGGGGTGCTGCGCCTTGAGCACCGGGGCGCCCGACTCGCCGTGCGTCCAGTCCTTGAAGCCGACCTCGTCGTAGTAGGCCTGGATCTGCTCGACTTTGAGCCCCTTCGACCACGGGTAGGTCAGCCGCTTCTCCGGGCCCTTGAAGTAGTACTCGACGTGGCACTGGCCGCAGACGTAGGCGCGCATCTCCTGGCGCGTCGCCATGGTGTTGGGGTCGTAGTTCTCGACCCCCTGCGACGCCTTGAGGGCGCGGATCCCCTCGAGGAAGCCCGGGCGCGTCACCCGCAGCTGCATCGTCTGCGGATCGTGGCAGTCGATGCAGGCCACCGGATGGCCGACCAGTTCGCGCGCCTCGAAGTAGGGCATCTGGTTCATCTTCTCGAAGCCGGCGATCAGGTCGCCGTCGCCGAGCTTCCTGTACGGCACGTAGACCGAGGCGTGACAGTGCATGCAGGTGCCCGGCTGCCTGGCGACCACCTGGCGCTCGGTGAACGTCTGGTCGTCGAGCATGAAGGCGTGGCCGCGCTCCTCGCGGAAGTCGGCGGCGAAGGCGTAGCCGGCCCACATCGTCTTCAGGCGCGGGTCCTCCTCGAGGCGCGACTGGGCGACGACCGAGCGCGGGTCGGCGTCGGTCGGCGTGCGCGGCGTCGCCTCACTGCCGCCGAAGCGGGTGCGGCGCTGGTCGACCGTGCGGCCGTACGAGTCGTACTGGACGGGGAAGTTCTTCCCCCACACGGCCGGATCCTCGGTCTCGTCGTCGAGCGCGACCACCTTGAAGAACGGCGCCTTGGCCTCCTGCTTGTGCTCGAAGATGTTGACCAGCAGCGCGGCGGCGCCGGCGCCGGCGAGGGCCGCGACCAGGGCGACGGCGACGAGGCCGCGGCGGCGGGGGGGCTTGGGGAGGTCGTGCGAGGACATGGGGCCGGGTCCTTTCAGTGCAGATGGCCGACGTTGCGATGGCAGCGGATGCAGGAGAGCTGGAGGTCGGCCGACTCCGCGTGCCCGTCGATCGTCTCGACGATCGACGCGTGGCACTTGCGGCAGGCCGCCTCGGTGACGCGCCGGTTGCGCGCCGTGATCCGGATCGGGTCGGGGAAGCGTCCGGTGGTGAAGGCGAACGAGTGGTTCCAGCCGTTGAGCGCCTTGGTGGCGTACTTCGGAATCAGGCCCGGAGGCGTGTGGCAGTCGTTGCACACCGCCACCGAGCGGTGGCTCGACTTCGTCCAGCCGGCGAACTGCTCCTCCATCACGTGGCAGTTGGCGCAGGCGCCCGGGTCGTCGGTCAGATAGGAGGCGCCGCGCGCGTAGGCGAAGGTGTAGAAGCCGATGCCGGCGGCCAGGCCGAGGACCACCGCCGTGGTGAGCATCCAGAACGAAGTGCCGCGGCGCATGCCGGGAATGCTAGAGGATTTCTCCGCGCGCTGTTTTGCCCCTCCGCAACCTGCGCGGCCCGGCGCCGCGCCGGCTCAGCCCGGCGGGGCGCCGGCCTCGGCGCGCGCCAGCAGGCGGGCGAAGCGGGGGTCGCCGGCGAGCGCCGCGAGGTCGGGATCGTCGCGCATCTGCCCGGCGGCGGCAAAGCCGGCGGCAAGCGACTTCTCGAGCGAGGCGAGCGCGTCGTCGAGCCGCCCGAGCCGCGCCTCGACGCAGGCCCGGTTGTACCAGGCGAACGGTTCGTCGGGCCGCGCCTCGGTGGCGACCAGGTAGGCCGGCAGGGCGCGCCGCAGGTCGCCCGCCGCCAGCCACGCGCCGCCGAGGTAGACGGAGAGCTGGACGTGGGCGGTGGCGAGGGCGCGCGTCGCCGCGGCGCCGCGGTGGCCCCCCTCGGCCTGCCTGCGCTTGAGGTCGGCGAGCCCGAGGGCGGCGGCGACCCGGCCGGCGGGCGGTGGCAGTTCGGCGTGCAGCAGCGCGGCGGCGTCCATGAG
>CAYYIK010000133.1:0-4949 GCA_964471955.1 uncultured Thermoanaerobaculia bacterium
GTCCTCTTCTACCTCGTCCTGCCCGCGCTCTTCGTCCTCTTCTACCGCAGCCCGAACGTCCGGGCGACCTGCGAAGCGCGCCATCCGCGACCGAGCTGGACGGACCGGATCCCTCTTCCGGTGCTGGCGCTCGTCCTGCTCCACGGCTTCGGTGCGCTGAGCGTGCCGGGGACCGTCCTGGCCTATGGCGCCTTGCCGGTCTTCGGACTGGTCCTGACGGGCGCCCGGGCCTGGCTCCTCGCCGCCGTCCTCACCGCCATCCTGGCGATCGCCGCGCGGTGGTCCTGGCGCCTGGAGCCACGGGGGTGGTGGCTGTCGCTCGGATTGTGGGTCTTCGGACTCGCCGCGACGGTGGGGATGCTCCTCTACCCCCTCGACTGGAACGAACTCACCCGCGCCATGGGTATCGACCCGAGCGTCTACGCGGACCTCGGACTCGAATCCTGGATGCGTCAGATGCCCTGGCTGACGCTCATCACCCTCGTGCCGTGGCTCGCCTGGCTGCTGTGGGTCCGCCGCTTCTTCACCCGGCCGGAGCCGACTCCCGAGGTGCCGACTCCCGAGGTGCCAGCCGAGTAGCAGCACCACCGGCGGCGAGACCTGCCCGGAGCGCCCCAACCCCCGGGCGCGGCGAGCCCGACTCCCGGCCACTGCCCAGGGTGCCAGCCGATTCGCAAGTGCCTATTTCGCAGCAAGTTGCGAATTGGCTGGCACGTTTTCCGGCACGTTCTCCGGCAGCGAATCGGGTGGCACCTTCTCCGGCACCTGCTCAGCACCGGCTCAGCAGTTCCGGCGACCCACCTGTCGCAGTTCGAACCGGAAATGCGAGGAACGGGAGGAATGCGGGAATCGCCGCGAACGATCCGCTCCCGGATCCGGCGTGCCCGGTGGAAAGGCAGGCTCCCGATGGCCAAGGAATCCTCCGTCCGACTCGGACCTCTCGCGCGACCCCTCGCTCTCCGTTCGCGAGCTGCCGCGCGGACGACTCTCTTCGCGACCGCGATCCTGATGGCGGGGACCGGCGCCGAAGCGCAGCTCTCGGCCATCGGCGGCGCCTACTTCGAGCAGGCCGGCGGCGTGGAGCCGGAGACTCCGGGGCCGAGCGATCGCTTCGGCAGCGCTCTGGTCGCGGCGGACTTCAACGGCGACGGACGCGAGGACCTGGCGATCGGCGTCCCCGGCGAGACCGTCGGCCTCGCGGACTTCGCCGGACGCATCTCGGTGCACTACGGCAGCCCGAACGGCCTCCCGGCCCCCGTCGAGGCGAGTTGGACGCTCGAGAATCTCGCCGGATCCGGGCTCGCCCTCGACTCCGGAGACTCCTTCGGCGCCGCGCTGGCGGCCGGCGACTTCGACGACGACGGTTACGACGATCTCGCCGTCGGCGTGCCGCTCGCCCGCATCCAGCGACCGGACGCCACCTGGCACGACGGCGCCGGCGCGGTGGTCGTCCTCTACGGCTCGCCGGGAGGGCTCTCGAACGCCGGCGTTCAGGGCTGGTGGCAGGGGCGCAACGACCTCGCGGGTGTCGCCGAGGCCGACGACCGGCTCGGTACGGCCCTCGCGACGGGCGACGTCAACGGCGACGGCTTCGACGACCTGGCGATCGGCGTCCCGCGCGAGGGCGTCGGCAGCGTCGTCGACGCCGGTGGGTTGAATCTCCTGCGCGGCTCGGCGGTCGGGCTGACCGCCGCCTACTCCGGAGAGAAGGTCTGGACGAAGTCGACCTTCGGGCTCTCGGAAGAGGAGGGAGCGCGGTTCGCGTCGGCGCTCGCCTTCGGCGACTTCGTGCTCGACGGGGCGGACGACCTGGCGATCGGAGTTCCTCTGGAGGACCTGACCGCGGGAGTCGACGGCGGCGCGGTGGTGGTGGCGCGCGGGCTGCCCGTTTCGGGGCTCGCCGACGACGGCGAGCTGCTGCTGTTGCAGGGCTTCCTGCCGGTGCCGGGCAGCTCCGGCGCGCAGCATCGCTTCGGCGCCGCGCTCGTGGTCGCCGACTTCGACGGCGACGGGATCGACGATCTGGCGATCGGCTCGCCCGGCGAGACCTGGCCCGACGGCGGCGGCGGCGATCTGTTCGACGTCGGCGCGGTGACGCTCGTGACGGGAGATCCGGCGGGGCTTCCGGCCTCCGGTTTCGGCTCCCGGATCGAGCGCGCCGAGCTCGGGACGCCGGCGAATCTCGACTCGTTCGCCGCCAGCCTCGCCACCGGCGACTTCGACGGCGACGGCGTCCCCGAGCTCGTCGTCGGCGCGCCCGGCGCCACGGCCGACGGGTTCTTCGGCGCCGGAGTGGTCTACGCGATCGCGCGCCCGGATGAGTCGCCGTTCGGAGCGGTGACGGCGATGGTCCAGTCCCACGTCGCGCCGGGTGCCGCGGAGGCCTTCGACAACTTCGGCGCCGCGCTGGCGCCCGGCGACTTCGACGGCAACCACTTCGCCGACCTGGCGATCGGCGCGCCGAACGAGAACTCGGGCGCCGTCAGCAACGCGGGCGCGGTCAGCGTGTTCGTGAACATCGGCCTGTTCCGCGACGGCTTCGAGCTGGGCAGCGTCGGGCCGTGGTCCGACGCGGTGGTGAACTGACGCCCGGCCCGCCCCGACCCCGCCGCTCGGGGTGGGCCTCTGATCCGGCCCGACCTCAGTCCCACCCCCAAGGTGCCAGCCGCTTGGCAGCCGAGCCGGAACTGCGTACCGCCGGTCAGATGCGCACCGCTCGAGGCGGTGCCAGATCCCGAGACCCCTTCGAGGGCTCCGCCCCAAGAGGCACCCGAATCCCCGCAACCCACAGAAAACAGTGAGGTTGCGAATCGGCTGGCACCTGTTCGGGCACCTGTTCGGGGGGAGCGGTTCTGTTCCCGGGACGGCGGCGACTCAGTTGTCGGCGGAGCTCCGGAGTTCGCCGGCGGTCAAGGTCCACTCCGACAGGTCGCCCGACTCGAAGCCGTCGGCGAAGGGGACGCAGGACTCGTAGATCGAGACGCCGGCCTCGCCGTCGGCGACGACGAGGACGCCGGCGCCGAGGGCGACGGAGTCCGCCGTGCCGACCGTCGGCACCCGGCCCCAGAGCGCGGGGGCCGCCGGCTGCGAGAGATCGAGAATCGTCGGACTCAAGTCGACCTCCGGGTCGACGTTCACGTCGGTCGACACCGCCAGGCGGCTGCCGTAGAGGGAGAGGTCCCGCGGGATGCCGTGGTGCGAAGGCGGCAGAGCGATCTGCCCGAGCTCCTCCGGCGACTCCGGATCGGTGGCATCGAGGATCCGGAGCCGGTCCCACTCCGCCACCAACAGGCGGCGCCCGCGGGCGTGACTCGAGCCGCGGTGCGGGTCGACCAGCGCCGAGCCGAGCAGCTGCGGCTGCGTCGGCAGGGAGAGGTCGTACGTTTCGAGCGCCTGCTGGTAGGTGGGGTAGCCGGTGACGTAGATCCAGAAATAGAGCCGCCCGCCGGCCGCCGCGAAGTCGTACTCGTAGCAGTCGGGGCCGCCGTCGATCTGCGCCAGCCAGAGCGGGGAGGCCGGGTCCCCCACGTCGTAGACCGACACCACGTCGCACTCCCCGCCGCTGTAAAGCAGGGACCCGTCGACGACCGGGCGGTGCCAGCCGGACGGGAGCGTCGCTCCGGGCAGCGGGTCGGCGGGATCGGCAAGGTCGACGAGCACCAGTGTGGTGCCCTGCTGCGCGACCTCCTCGACCACCGCGTGGTCGCCGAGGCGGGCGAGGCTCAACGGGTAGCTCTGGCCGCGCCGCAGGTCGCCGAGCGGCTCGAGCCGCCCCGCGGCCGTCGTGTCGAACGTCCGCAGCCCGCCGGCGTCGAGGACCACCGCCGTCGCGCCGGCGACGTAGGCGTCGATCGCCGGCCCCGGGAAGGGGAAGGCGGCCAGCAGCTGCGGGTCCGCCGCCACCGCGACGTCCTCGATCAGCAGCCCGTTCTCGTCGGCGACGTAGAGCACGTCGGGGTCGCCGCTGGTCGCGTGGAAGCGGACGAAGCCGGCCAGCAGCTCACCGGTGACCACCGGGGTCGTGAGGTCCGAGATGTTCCAGACCGCGTCGTCGACATAGGCGCGATTCCCGGCCATGGTCACCGCGCTCAGGTACTTCTCCGAGAAGTCCTGCTCGTACCGGAACTCCGGCAGGTCCGGATCGGCCAGCCGGGCGAGGTCGATGGAGGCCCAGCTGTGATGGCCGCTCGAGACGTTCCCCCACACCGCGAGCCGCCCGCCGTCCGGGCTGAGCGAGAGGGTATCTCCGGCCGACGACGGGATCTCGACGGTCGAGACCACCGCCGGGGCCGCCGGGTTCGAGATGTCGACCGTGACGAGGGTTCCGGCCGCCGCCAGGTAGGCGCGCTGCGCGGAGGCGACGACCACGTCGGTCGCCTGAGCGATCGCCAGAGCGCCGATCTCGGTGGCGCCAGCCGGATCGGCGAAGTCGATGACGTGCAGGCCGTCGGCGGCCGGCACGAAGGCGTGGGAGCCGCGCACCGACAGGTGCCGCGCCTTCCACTCCGGCGGAATCGGGAAGGTACCGGCGACCACCGGCTGGTCGGGGTCCGCCGCGTCGACGAAGGCGAGTCCGGCCGAGGTGAGCACCACCGCCGTCGTGCCGACCGCGGCAACATCGATCGCGACGCTGTCGAGGTTGACGAATCCGCGCTCGATCGGCGCCGACCGGTCGGTGATGTCGAAGACGCTCAGGGCGGCCCCCGACGCCACATGAAGGGACGAGCCGGCGCGCGACAGCGCGACGATCGACGCGCGCCGGTCGGCGCCGAGCAGGGTCGCGGCACACTCCTCCCCCGCCGCCTCGACCGGGGCGAGGAGGGCGACGAGGACGGCGGGAAGCGCCAGCAGTCGGGTGCGCATGGGACGGGCCTCCGCGAACGGGCAAGGGAGACTGCCACTGTACGCCTGCCACCTCCTGCCCGCAAGCTGCGCCGATTCCAGGGTGC
>CAYYIK010000134.1:0-4907 GCA_964471955.1 uncultured Thermoanaerobaculia bacterium
GCGCGTTCCGGGGCCGCGCTGCCCGTTCCTGCCGGCGGCCCGGCCGCCGCGGCCGCCTGCGCGGCGGCGGCGGCGACGGCGTACCCGGCGGTTGCGGCGCGCAGTTCGCCGGCGAGCTCGCGGGCGCCGCCCTTGTCGAGCGGCCGGTTGCCGTTGCCGCACTTCGGGCTCTGCACGCACGCCGGACAGCCGCTCTCGCAGGGGCAGCGGTCGAGCAGCTGCTCGACGCGGCGCAGCAGCTCGGGCAGCTCGCGCAGCGCCCGGCGCGCGATGCCGACGCCGCCGGCGTGGGCCTCGTAGACGAAGATCCCCGGCCCGCCGAGCTGCGGGTGGACGGCGAGCGAGATGCCGCCGAGGTCGTTGCGGTCGCACAGCACCAGCGACGGAAGCAGGCCGATGGCGGCGTGCTCGAGCGCGTGCAGCGAGCCGAGCAGGTTGCGGCCGCGCGCTTCGGCGCGCGCCGCGGCTTCCGGCGGCGCGGCGATCCACAGGCCGTGCGGCTCGCTGACGACCGGCGGCAGCTCGAGACTCTGGCGGTCGAGCACGTCGAGCCCCTGGCTGCGCCGCCGCTCGAAGCCGACCGTCCGCTCGGTCACCCGCAGCCGTCCGTAGCCCCCGCGCAGCTCGCCACCCGAGATCGTCTCGAGCTCCTCGAGGATCTCGGTCTCCTTCTCGGTCAGCGGCGAGGTGTACCAGTCGACCTCGACCCGCTCGACGCGCACCCGGCGGCCGGGCAGGTCGAGCTCGACCACCGCAAAGGGGCGGCCGGCGTGCAGGTAGATCGCCCCCGGGTGACACTCGCCGAAGACGCGTGCCCCGTCGACGGTGCCGACGGTGGCGCCGCTCGCCGCCTCGACGATGGCGAAGCCGGCGCCGGTGCCGCGCAGCGAGACCTCGCGTTGGGGCTGCCGGGCGAGGGCGACGAGCGTGGCGCTGTCGGCGCCGCGCGCCAGCCGGCCGTCGCGCAGCAGCTCGCCGACCACCGGCGCGAAGCGGGCGAGCAGCGCGCCGTCGGCGGCCAGGTCGAGCGGCCGCTCGGCGGCGGCGCAGACGAGGTGCTGCGCCGCCACCAGCTCGTTGTCGGGATCGACCAGCAGCCGCTCGCAGGGGCGCCCGACCAGTTCGCGCGGATGGTCGAGCAGCCACTGGTCGAGGGCGTCGGGCAGTGCCAGCAGCACGGTGACCGAGTCGCGCCCCGAGCGGCCGACCCGCCCCGAGCGCTGCCAGGTCGCCATGACGCTGCCCGGGTAGCCGACCAGCACGCAGGCGTCGAGTCCGCCGACGTCGATCCCCATCTCGAGGGCCGAGGTGGAGATGACGCCGTCGAGCTCGCCGGCGAAGAGGCGGCGCTCGATGTCGCGTCGCTCCTCCGGAAGAAATCCGGCCCGGTAGCTGCGCACCCGCCCGGCCAGCTCGCGGTCGCGCCGCTCGAGCCAGGTCCAGAGCAGCTCGGTGATGCGCCGCGCCTTGGTGAAGACGATCGTCTTCTGGCCGCCGCGGACGAGCTCGCCGAGCGTTTCGAGCGCCGCGGTGTAGGGGCTCGCCGCCGGGCGGACGAGGAGGAAGTGACGCGCCTCGCGCGGCGCGCCCGACTCGGCGACCTGGCGGAACGGCACGCCGGCGAGCGCGGCGGCGAACTCGCCGGCGCCCGCGGCGGTCGCCGACGCCGCGACGAAGACCGGCCGCGCCCCGAGGGCGCGCAGCTGGCGGCCGAGCCGGCCGAGCACGTGGTGGAAGTGGGCGCCGAAGATGCCACGGTAGGTGTGCAGTTCGTCGAGCACCACCCACTTGAGGTCGCGCAGGAACTCCTCCCAGGCCGCGGCGTGCGGCAGCAGGCCGAGGTGCAGCATGTCGGGGTTGGTGATCAGCACCCGCGGCGGCTTGCGGCGGATGCGGGCGCGCACGTGCGCCGGCGTGTCGCCGTCGTAGATCTCGCAGCTGGCGTCCGGTCCGGTGAGTCCGGCGGCGGCGGCGAGGACGTTCCAGCGGGCGCGCTGATCCTGGCCGAGCGCCTTGAGCGGAAAGAGGAAGAGAGCGCGGCCGGGGCCGCCGCGCGCCGCCTCCTCGAGCACCGGCAGCTGGAAGATCAGCGACTTGCCCGACGCCGTCGCGGTGGTGACCAGAACGTTCTCGCCGCGCCGCGCCGCCTCCACCGCCTCGGTCTGGTGGCTCCACGGCGCCTCGATGCCGGCGCCGGCGAGCGCCGCGGCGACCGGCTCGGCGAGCGGCGGGTCGAGCCGGCCGAAGCGGGCCGGTTCGGCGTCGAGGCGCAGCTCGGCGACCAGCTGGGGACCGAGCGTGCGCCGCAGCCGCTCGAGCGTCGCCGCCAGCGAAGCCGGTGGAGTGCTCACCCGCCGGCGGCGGCCGGCGGCCCGCCGCTCGAACCGGCGCCGCGAGCCGGCAGGCCGCGCTCGCCGAGGATGCGCAGCCGGCGCGGCACCAGGCGCAGCCCCGCCTGCTCCTCGGCGTAGCGGGTCAGCATCGCGATCGCCTCGTCGGGCGAATCGGTCAGGTGGAGCCGCTCGATGTCGGACTCGTCGATGGTGCCGGCCGGCACCATCGAGTCGCGAAACAGCTCGAAGAGGTCGCGCCAGTAGTCCGCGCCCATCAGGATGAGCGGAAACCCCGAGATTTTGCCGGTCTGGATCAGCGTCGCGGTCTCGAAGATCTCGTCCATCGTGCCGAAGCCGCCGGGCAGGACGACGAAGCCGTACGAGTACTTGATCAGCATCACCTTGCGGACGAAGAAGTAGCGGAACTCGAGGAACTGATCGAGGTAGGGGTTGGGCTGCTGCTCGAACGGGAGCTCGATGTTGCAGCCGATCGACCGACCCCCCGCCTCCCTGGCGCCGCGGTTGGCCCCCTCCATCACCCCCGGACCGCCGCCGGTCATCACGGTGAAGCCCTCGTCGGCGATGCGGCGCCCCATCTCGCGCGCCAGCTCGTACCACCGGTGCCCGGCCGGGAAGCGCGCCGAGCCGAACACCGTCACGCACGGCCCGGCGAAGTGCAGGGTGCGGAAGCCGCGCAGGAACTCGAAGAGGATCCGGTTGAGGCGGCGCAGCTCCGTGAGGCGCCACGCCGGCCCCTCCAGCAGGGCGCGATCTCCGTTGAAACCCTTGCGCCGGCGCGCCTCGTCGCTCATCGCGCGGCAGTGTACCAACCGCGGCGGGCGCCCGGACCGGCGCGCGACGCGCTAGGCTCCGCCTCCGATTCCGGGAGGAGCGCGATGGGCGAGAGGGGCACGGGCGGAGCCGGGAGTTTCGAACTCGACGAGGCGACACACTCGCTGGCCACGCGGCTGGCCTATCTCCCCCCCGAAGAGGCGGCCGCGGAGATCGCCGAGGCGAGCGACGAGCGCGCGGCCGGCGCCCTCACCCTGGTCACGCCGGCGACCGCCCTCGAGATCCTCTGGGAGCTCACGGCGGAGCACCGCGCCCGCCTCGCCGCGGCCGCTCCCGGCGGCAGGGTCGAGGGCTGGATCGTCGAGTCGGCCTTCGAGGAGGGGACGATCGGCCGGCTGATGGAGCGCCCGCTCGCCGTCTTCCGCCCCGAGACGACGGTCGGCGAAGCGACCGAGCGGCTGCGCGATCTGACCCGGCGGGCCCACATCGTCTACGGCTTCGTCACCGACGCGGACGGCCGGCTGCGCGGCGTCTTCGCCTTCCGCGAGCTGCTCTTCGCCACCCCCGAGCAGCGCCTCGACGAGATCATGGTGGCCGAGCCGTTCGCCCTGCGCCCCGAGCTGACCGTCCTCGAAGCGGCGCGCGACGTGGTCACCCTGCACGTGCCCGCCTACCCGGTCTGCGACGCCGCGGGACGCCTGGTCGGCATGGTGCGCGGGCGGACGCTGTTCGAGCAGGAGGCGATCGAAATCAGCGCCCAGGCCGGAGCGCTGGTCGGCGTCGACCGCGAGGAGCGCCTCGCCACCCGCTGGCCGCGCAGCCTGAAGTTCCGCCACCCCTGGCTGCAGCTCAACCTCTTCACCGCCTTCGTCGCCGGCGGCGTGGTGGCGCTCTTCCAGGAGACGGTCGACCGGCTGGTGGTGCTGGCGATGTTCCTGCCGGTGCTCGCCGGCCAGTCGGGCAACACCGGCTGCCAGGCGCTCGCCGTCACCCTGCGCGGTCTGACCCTCGGTGAGCTCGAGGACGGCCGCCACCGGCGGTTGTTCGTCAAGGAGGCCTGGCTCGGGCTGCTCAACGGCGCCCTGGTCGGCCTGGTCGCGGCCACCGGCATGTTCCTCGTCGCCACCTCGCAGGGGCGCCCGGACGCGCTGCGGCTGGGGCTCGTCGTCTGGCTGGCGATGGTCGGCAGCTGCACGGTGAGCGGCGTCTCCGGCGCGCTCGTGCCGCTGACCCTGCGCAAGCTGGGCGCCGATCCGGCCACCGCGTCGAGCATCTTCCTCACCACGGCGACCGACGTCGTGAGCATGGGTCTGCTGCTCGGCCTGGCGAAACTGATCGTCCGCTGAGCGGCCGGGCGCGTTAGATTCGGCGGCGCATGCCGACCGCCGAACCGCTCGCCACCGCCTGGTCCCTGTTCACCATCGGCCTGCTGGTGGCCGTCGGGGCGCTGTCGAGCCGCCTGTCGCGCCGCTTCGGCCTCCCCTTCTACCTGATCTTCCTCGCCGTCGGCATGCTGGCCGGGGCCAACGGCCCGGGCGGCATCGAGTTCGACGACTTCGGCGCCAGCTTCCGGCTCGGCACGATCGCCCTGGTGCTGATCCTCTTCGACGGCGGCCTCAATACCTCGCTCGCGGCGGTGCGCCGGGTGGCCCTGCCGGCCGGCCTGCTGGCCACCGGCGGCGTGCTGCTGGTGGCCGGCCTGACCGCCGCCATGGCCCATCTGCTCGGGCTGGCCTGGCCGCAGGCGGCGCTGGTCGGCGCCATCGTCTCGTCGACCGACGC
>CAYYIK010000135.1:0-3545 GCA_964471955.1 uncultured Thermoanaerobaculia bacterium
TGAGGCGCAGGGTGCGGATGCGGTGCCCCTGCACTTCCAGCACCTCGAAAGCGAATCCGGCCGCCTCGACCCGGTCGCCCGGTCGCGGCCGGCGGCCGAGCTCGGAGAGCACCAGGCCGGCGACGGTGTCCTCGTCGCGGTCGGACAGCTCGATGCCGAGTTCGTCCTCGAGGTCCATCACCAGCATGGCGCCGGAGATCTGCCAGACGCCCTCGCCGCGCTCGACCAGCTCGGGCTTCTCGGCGTCGAACTCGTCCTGGATCGGTCCGACGATCTCCTCGATGACGTTCTCCAGCGTGACGATGCCGGAGACGCCGCCGTACTCGTCGAGTACTGCCGCGAGGTGGAGCCGCTCGCCGCGCATGCGGGTCATCAGCTTGTCGAGCGGCGTCGACGCCGGGACGAAGCGGACGGGCCGGGCGATGCGGCGCAGGTCGTCGGGCAGTCGCGGGGCACGGAAGAGATCCTTGATATGCACCACGCCGACGATCGAATCGAGTTCGCCCTCGCAGAGCGGAAAGCGGGTATGGCCACTGGCGCGCGCCGTGGCGAGGTTCTCCTCGATCGTGCGGGTGGTCGACAGGAAGACGACGTCGGCGCGCGGCACCATGACCTGGCGGGCGACGCGGTCGAACAGCTCGAAGACGTTCTCGAGCAGGTCGCGCTTGCCCTCCGGCAGCTCGGCGCCGTGCCGGGAGGCCAGCAGCAGGCGGACCTCCTCCTCCGAGTGAGCGATCTCGTGCTCGCCGACCGGACGGATGCCGATCAGGCGCAGAATGGCGTTGGCCGTGCGGTTGAGCAGCCAGATCGCCGGGAACATCGCCCAGTAGAAGACGTAGAGCGGCGCCGCCGTCCACAGCGTCGTGCCGCGCGGCAGGCGGATGGCGATCGACTTCGGCACCAGCTCGCCGAAGACGATGTGCAGCACGCTGACGGTGGCGAAGGCCGCCGTCAGCGAGATCGAATGGAGCAGGGTCGGCGAGGCGCCGGGGATGCGCGACACCAGCGGCTCGAGCAACCAGGCGAAGGCCGGCTCGCCCACCCAGCCGAGGGCGATCGAGGCCAGGGTGATGCCGAGCTGGGTCGCCGAGAGGTACGAATCGAGGTGGCGCAGCATGTGCAACGCCAGGCGGGCGCGCCGTTCGCCCGTCTCGGCGCCCGACTCGATCTGGGTCGGCCGTACCTTGGCGAGCGCGAACTCGGCGGCGACGAAGAAGCCGTTGAGCAGCACCAGCAGCAGGCCGATCAGCAGTCCGACGCCCGGGTCGAACAGCGGCTCGCCGCCGAGCGAGGCGGTGAAGGTCAAGGGGGCGGTCGGGAGCATCCGGTCGTAGAATATCGCCGGATCGACCGTCGGCGCCCGTCCGGCGCCGGCCGAGGAGGTTTCGCCATGGCGTCATTCCGCAGGCTCGCAGCGTTCGCCCTCTTCTGCACGGTTCTCGGCGCCCAGGCGCTGCTGGCCACCTCCCAGGCCCGGGTCTACGGCACCGTCACCGACGAGAACGGACAGCCGGTGGCGGGAGTCCGGGTCATCGTCACGCTGGCCGACAACGCCACCTTCCGGCTCGAGGAGAAGTCCAACGCCAAGGGGGCCTACGCGGTGACGCTGATCGACGCGACGCGGACCTTCAGCTACCGCTGGGAGAAGGAGGGGTACCAGACCCTCGAGCAGACCTTCAAGGTGCCGATCAGCCAGAACGAGAAGCACGACGTGCAGATCCTCTCGCTCGAGGAGGCCGTACGGCGGGGGGGCACCGGTGCCGCTCCGGCCGCCGCCGATGCCGCCGTCGAGGCCTTCAACCTCGGGGCCGAGGCCGCCACGCAGGGGGACACGGTGACGGCGCGGGCGAAGTTCGAGGAGGCGGCGAGCCTCGATCCGACCCTTTCGGCCCCGTGGACGGCGCTCGCCTCGCTCCACTACACCGACAGTGAATGGGCCGAGGCGGCCGAGCATGCCGCCAAGGCGCACACCCTCGACCCCGGCGACCCCAAGCCGCTGCGCATCCTGGTCGGCTCCTACGAGCAGCTCGGCGACGCCGCCAACGCCCGGCTCTACTCCGACAAGCTGGTGGCGCTCGACCCGACGGCCGGCGCCGACGACCTCTACAACCGGGGGGTCGAGCTCTACAACGGGGGGGACACCGACGGCGCCCGGGCCCTGTTCGAACAGGCGGTCGCCGCGAGCTCCGAGCACGCCAAGTCGCACTACATGCTCGGCCTCTGCCTGGTGGCGGGCGACGCGGCGAAGGCCCGCGAGCACCTCGAGACCTTCCTGCGCCTGGCGCCCGACGACCCGGACGCCGGCACCGCCCGGGAGATGCTGCAGTACCTGAAGTGACCCGGCGGAGCCGCGGCCGGTGCCGCACCGCTCCGGAGGTCGACCGGCGGCGGCCTCCGATTCAAAATGCTGGAGCACCCTCCCCAAGCGGCTGAATCCAGCCGCCGCCGGGCCCCGCCACGTCCCGGACGGCATCCCGGGTCGAGTCAGTAACTCTTTTGTTTTCCATCGGATCCGCATTTGCCGCGGAAGGCCATCCGGCTGCCTCACTTGGCACGAACTTCGCCATAGGAACGGCAGGCATGAGATCCCTTGGAGGCGTCCGAAGCAGGCTCGGCGGCGTTCGCACAGCGCGGCGTCGAACGGCTGCGCCGTCGGCAGCGCCGCCTGCGGGACCGCGCGAGCGGGCCCGAGGATCCGACCTGCGTCGGCCGGAGTCGTTCCGGTCGGCGAACTATCAACCCGATGGAGGTTTGATGATGCGCAACAAGAATTGGTGGAACGTCGGCTTCGTCGCCGCCGCGATCGCCCTCGTGGCTTTCGCGCTGGCGGTGCCGGCGAGCGCCCAGGAGCAGGTGGGCGCGATCACCGGAACCGTGACCGACTCGTCGGGCGCGGTCCTTCCGGGCGCGACCGTCGAAGCGGTGAGCGCGGGCGGCTTCCGCCTCGCCTCGACGACCAATCAGGTCGGCGAATTCCGCTTCCCCCGTGTCCCCCCGGGCACCTACTCGGTGACGGCCAAGCTCGACGGGTTCAACCCGGCCGAGATCCCGGGCGTCGTCGTGTCGCTCGGTCAGACCGCCACGCTGAACTTCGGCCTCGAAGTCGGTGACGTCAGCGAGACGATCAGCGTCGTCGCCGAGGCCGGCCAGGTCGACGTCCGCAGCTCCTCGACGGCCACCTCGATCACCGCCGAGCAGTTCGAGCTGCTGCCCAAGGGCCGCGACTTCACCGGTATCGCCACCCAGGCGGCCGGCGTCGCCAACGAGGGCTTCGTCGGCGGTCTGTCGATCGACGGCGCCTCCGGCTCGGAGAACCGCTTCGTCATCGACGGCGTGGACACCACCCACCCGCAGGACGGACTGTCGGGCCAGAACTTCGTCACGGACTTCGTCGAAGAGGTCCAGGTGAAGTCGGCCGGCTACGCGGCGGAGTACGGCGGCTCGGTCGGCGGCGTCATCAACGCCGTCACCAAGAGCGGCACCAACGACTTCAGCGGCTTCGTCGGCGTGCAGTACGGCGAGTCCGGCTGGAACGGCGACGAGCG
>CAYYIK010000135.1:3645-4710 GCA_964471955.1 uncultured Thermoanaerobaculia bacterium
AAGGACGACACCACCACGATCGAGCCGGGCTTCGCGATCGGCGGCCCGATCGTCCGCGACAAGGCCTGGTTCTACGCCGGCTACACCTACACCGAGCAGGACATCGACCGCACGCCGGAAGGGGGTCAGCCGACCGCCAACCGTGTCGACACCCGCGAGTACCTCGCCGCCAACGTGAAGGGCAACGTCGGCTCGCAGTTCCTCTACAAGGTGTCGGCCAACCTCTCGCCGCGCGAGGTCGACGGCAACCTGCCGGCCAAGGACGGCTCGACGCCGGCCGGCACCGACCTGTCGGTGGTCACCGAGTTCGAGACCGAGAGCTACTCGGCCTACGCCGACTACATCCCGACCGACAGCTTCTACATGTCGGCGCGTTTCGGCATGTACTCGACCGACTCCAGTGACAGCGGCCTCGAGGCGACGGAGCAGATCTTCTTCCGCAACAATCCGTACCCGATCGCCGACAGCCCGCTGTTCCGCCCGGCCGGCTTCCTCTCGATCCCGAGCAACAGCTCGATCACCGAGGACCTCTGGGAGCGCGAGGCCGGTTCGCTCGACGGCAACCTGTTCGTCAACGGTCTCGGCAGCCACGCCTTCAAGGCCGGCGTGCAGATCGAGAACATCAGCAACGAGGTCTCCCGCGGAGAGGCGGTCAACCTGATGACCTTCCGCTGGGGCCTGCCGGACCGCTTCGGCGCCGGCGTCATCGGCACCCAGGGCTCCTTCGCCGTCCGCCGGTTCCGCACCGAGGGCGCGGCCGAGAGCAAGAACCTCGGCCTCTACCTCCAGGACAGCTGGCAGGTGATGCCGAACCTGACCCTCAACCTCGGTGTCCGCACCGAGGAGGAGAAGGTTCCGAACTACGGCGCCCGGGTCGACCCGAGCCTGCCGGAGTACGCCATGGAGTTCGACTTCGAGGACAAGCTGGCGCCGCGCGTCGGCTTCGCCTGGGACGTCTTCTCCGACCAGAAGCTGAAGGTCTACGGCTCCTACGGCACCTACTACGACATCACCAAGATCGAGATGCCGCGTGGTTCCTTCGGCGCCGACAAGTGGATCGAGTAC
>CAYYIK010000136.1:0-4681 GCA_964471955.1 uncultured Thermoanaerobaculia bacterium
CAGCTCCTCGAGGCCGCCCGGACCGTCGGGACCGGCGACGACTTCGAGCGCGGTCGGCTCGGAGACGCCCGCGTCGACGACGAACAGCTCGACGCCGGTGGCACCGGTCTCGCCGAAGAAGAAGAGGCGGGCGCCGAGCGGCGTCAGCTTCTCCGGGTAGAGACCCGACTCGCCGTTGACGTCGAGCCGTTCGGGCGGCGAGGTGGGGCCGGCGATGCGGAACAGCTGCGCGCCGAGGGCCGGATCGTCGGCGGCGAAGTAGAGGTAGCTGCCCGCGACGGTGAGCTGGTCCGGCCGGCTTCCGTCCGGTCCCGGAACGAAGTCGCGCACGACCGTGCCGCCGGGGGTGCCGTCGCTGCGCCAGAGCTCGGCACCGGTCGCCGCGGTTTCGGCGGCGAACCAGATCTCGCCCGCGAAGAGCTCGAAATCCGACGGATTTGAGGCGTCCGCGCCCGGTTCGAGGTCGAGCCCGAACGTGCCGGCGGCAGTGCCGTCGGAGATCCAGAGTTCGCGGCCCGCGACGCCGTCGTCGGCCGAGAAGAAGGCGGTCTCCCCGAGAAAGGTGAACTCGCGCGGCTGCGAGGAGAAGCTGGCGAAATCGCTCTCCCGGGAGGTTGCGTCGGACGCGTCGATCGACCAGATCTCGCGCTCGCCGGCGTCCGAGCGGCCATAGAGGACCCGGTTGCCGCCGAGGAGCAGGGCCGGTGTCGACAGGCAGGTCGTCCACTTGACCGTGCCGGCGCTCGATCCGTCGGTGTACCAGCACGAGGAGGCGCCCTCGAGGAAGTAGACCCGGCCGTTCCAGGCCGTGGCGTCGCCCGCCATGCCGGGGACGCCGGCCGAGGAGAGGCTCTTGACCTGAGTGACCCCCGCGCCGTCGAAGGCGAACAGGCGGCTGCCGGAGCCGCCGTCGTCGGCGACGAAGGTCAGCTTCGCCGGCAGCGCGCCGAGAGCGGTCGGGTCGGAATCGGCGCTGCCGGGGTTGAGGTCGGTCAGCCGGGTCGCGACGCCGCCCGACCACTGCCAGAGCTCGCGCCCGTGAATGCCGTCGTCGGCGGTGAAGAAGAGGCGGGCGAGCCCGGGGTGCCAGAAGAGTCCGGTGGGGCTCGAACTACCGGTCGGGTCGAGGTCGGCCAGCCGGATCGTTCCGGCGGCGGTACCGTTGCTGCGCCAGAGCTCGCAGCCGTCGCTGGTGCGGCAGGCCTGAAAGTAGACCTGGGAGCCGACTGCGAAGAGTCCGGCAGGGTAGCTGCTCCCTGCGCCGGGCTCGAGGTCGGCGACCCGGCTGACCGTGCCGCTCGACCATTTCCAGAGCTCCGCGCCGCTCGTGGCGTCGCTCGCGCGGAACAGCAGCTGGCTGCCCGCCCAGACGAATCCGGACGGCACACTCCCCGTCGGGCCGGGGTGGATGTCGGCGAGCCGGAAGGTGCCGGCCGCGGTGCCGTCGGAGACCCAGGGTTCGGCGCCGGCGACGCCGTCGTCGGCGCGGAAGACGGCGCGATCTCCGGGGACGGCGCGCAGGTCGAAGATCGCCGAACCCGTCGGCCCGGCGAACAGGTCCTCGACCAGCGCCGTGCCGGCCGCGGTGCCGTCGGTCATCCAGAGCTCCTCGCCCGCCTCCGGGCTGGTGGCGACGAACAGCAGCGCGGCGCCGATCGGCACGAAGTCGCGCGGAGACGATCCGGCCGGCCCCGGGTGAATGTCGGCGAGCCGCTCGGTCTCGCCGGTGACGAGGTCGAGTGCCCAGGGCTCGCGGCCGGTGACCGAATCGTCGGCGACGTAGACGTAGAGCCCGCCGAGGACCGCCGCATCCTCGCCGAAGGTCGAGTAGCCGGCCGCCGGCATGCCGAGGGTGTTGATGTCGGCCACCAGGTCGGCCTCGGCTCCGAGCGCTCCCCGGCTCGCACCGAGCCCGAGGATCGCGACGATTCCCAGCGTCACTCCAATCCTGCGCGCCCCCGCGGGGCGTCGATTCGCGATTCCTTGCACGGCCTGTCCCCCTTCCGGACCCGTTGGGGGTCCGTGTCGAAAGGGGTGGCGCCGTCGGGCGGCGAAACCGGACACGGCGAACTCGCGGCTCGCAATCGAAGGCGCCGGGAAGTGGCTCCGCCGGGGACTCCTTCCGGCCGCGCTCTGCCTCGGCGGCAGGCGCGCCGGCTCAGCGCGCGGGCCAGAGGGCCGGGCGGACGGCGTGAATCTCACCGCCGCGGGCGGCGAGGCGGAAGTCGCGCTCGAAGGTCTGCGGCTCGAACGAGCCGACGTCGAGCTCGATGTCGAGCGAACCGGCCGGCGAGGCCAGCTCGCGCACCAGCGCCAGCAGCTCTTCGGGGCCGGCGTTGAACGTGTCGAGGCGCACGCGGACCGTCTCGCCGTCGCGCCGCACGTGGTACTCGCCGCCCGGGTAGAGCCCTTCGAACGACTCGAGGAACTCCACCAGCCGCCGTTCGGCACCGGCCGGCGCGGCGAAAGCGATCTCGCCGGTCAGCTTCGCCGAGGCGGGCGCCACGGTGCGGAACATCTCGGCGAGCTCGACGGGCAGCGCGTGCTCCCAGTCCTCCTGCGGCCACTGCACGTCGATGCGGCCGCCGGCGACGCAGAGGCGCAGCACCGGCGTCGTCCGGGCGTGCACCACCAGGGTGCCGCCGGGGCTGGCGGCGCGCCCGGCGGCGGGCACCAGGTCGAGCATGGCGATCAGCTCGGCCGGCACCGCGGCGAGCGCCGGCGAGCCGCCGGGCTGAACGTGGCGCACGACGAGCGCGTTCTCCTCGGCCGAGTACTCGAGCCACTCGCCGGGAAAGCCGGCGAGTTCGAGCATCGTGGTGGCGCTCAGCGGGGCGAGCTGCACGCGCCCCCGGCACTCGAGCTCGGTGCGATTCATCACGCGGTCTCCCCTTCGGTCGCCTCGGCGGCGGGCGGGTGCTCGACTTTCACCGCCAGCGAGTCGCCGAGCGCGGCGGCCTCCTTGGTCAGCGCGCGGCCGATGACCAGGCGCTGGATCTGGTTGGCCCCCTCGTAGATCTGGGTGATCTTGGCGTCGCGCATGAACTTCTCGACCGGGTAGTCGCGGCAGTAGCCGTAGCCGCCGAACATCTGCACCGCCTCCGTGGTGACCCGCATCGCCACGTCGCTGGCGAAAACCTTGCACATCGCGGCGTACTTCGACGCTCCGGCGTGCCCCTCGTCGATCGCGCGCGCGGCCGACCAGACGAGCTGGCGCGCCGCTTCGATCTCGGTCGCCATGTCGGCGAGGCGGAACTGGGTCGACTGGAAGCTCATCACCGACTGGCCGAACTGCTGGCGCTCGGAGGTGTAGCGCATCGCCCAGTCGAGCGCCCCCTGTGCCAGCCCGACCGCCTGCGCCGCCACGCCGGGCCGCGCCCGGTCGAGCGTCTGCATGGCGTTGCCGAAGCCGCGCCCTTCGACCTCGCCGAGCAGGTTGCCGGCCGGCACCCGGCAGTCGCGGAAGTGCAGCTCGTGCACCGGCACGCAGCGGATCCCCATCAGGTCTTCGCGCTTGCCGATCTCGAAGCCGGGCGTTCCCTTCTCGACCACGATCGGCGAGATGCCGCGGCTGCCCCGGTCGGGGCGGGTCGAGGCGTAGACGGTGTAGATCGAAGCGGCGCCTCCGTTGGTGTTCCACTTCTTGTCGCCGTCGATCCGGTACTGGCCGTCGGCGAGCACGGCGCGCGTGCGCAGACTGCCGGCATCCGAGCCGGACGCCTTCTCGGAGAGGCCGAAGGCGATCAGCTTCTCGCCCGAGGCGACCGGCGGCAGCCAGCGCTGCTTCTGCGCCTCGGTGCCGCCGAGGATGATCGGGAAGCTGCCGAGGGCGTTTACGGCGTAGGCCACGCCGACGCCGCCGCAGGCGCGCGACAGCTCCTCGACGACGACGCACAGGTCGAGCACCCCGGCCCCCTGGCCGCCGTACTCGCGCGGGATCCAGATTCCCATCAGCTCGGCGGCGCGCAGCGCCTCGATCACCGGCCATGGATACTCGCCGGTGCGGTCGAGCTCGGCGGCGATCGGGCGCACCGCGGTCTCGGCGACCTGGCGGGCGCGCTGGCGATACTCCTGGGCGCGCTTGGGCAGCAGTTCGAACACGGCATCCTCCTCCGGGCGACGCCCGAGGTGTCAGTCTCCCGGGCCGCCCGGCCGCCGGCGCCACCCGCGTGGGTGGCCGGCCGGATCTGCGCGGAGGGTAAAGGCGCCGGCGTGTCAGGCCGCGCCGGCGAGCGCGGCGCCGGCCTCGATGGCGGCGCGCCGCGCGGCGCCCTCGTCGCCGTCTCCGGCCACGGCGAGCAGCGCCTCGACCGGCAGCAGGCCGAGGCGCAGAACCGCCGCCACGGTGATCACCAGGGTGATCGCATCCCTCGGGAACCGGCATCCCGCCGCCGCCGGATCGAGGATTTCGACCGGCGCGGCGCCGAGCTCGCCGGCGTCCGGGGCGGCGAACAGACGCGCCCCGGGAGCCAGCGCCCCCAGCCAGCTCTGCGCCTGCCTGCGGCCGTCGGGGCTGGCCACGACGAGGGCGTCCGGGTGCGCCACGGCGGCCTCGTCGATCGGTTCCGGGGCGAGGACCAGCTCGGCCACGCTGTAGCCGGTCTTGACCGTCACCGGGTAGTCGCTGCGCTGCGCCACGTGCAGCCCCGCGGCGACCGCCGCCCGGCAGACCAGGCGCGCC
>CAYYIK010000137.1:0-4571 GCA_964471955.1 uncultured Thermoanaerobaculia bacterium
GGCGGCCGGCCGCGGCGGCGTGAGGGGGAGCTGGTCGATGGCGTCGATCGGTCCGAGCACGTCGCCCTTGGCCGGCGCCATCGGCGGTGGCGGCGCGGCCGGCGGCGGCACCGCCACGGGGGGCGGCGGAACACTCGCCGCCGGACGCGCAGCCGGCGGCGGCGGTACCGGAGCGGCGACGGTCGCACCGGCCGGCGGCGCGGCGGGCGCCGGAGTCGGCAGCACCGGAGTCGCCGCTTCGGCGAAGTCCATCCGCACGGTGGCGCCCGCGGGCGGCGGCCCGAGCGGCGGAATGACCACCCGCACGGTCGCGTCGGCCGCTTCGGCCGGCGCCAGGATGCGGATCACCAGTTCGGCGTCGCCGACCAGCACCCGGTCGCCGTCGGCGAGCCGGCGGTCGCCTTCGACCTTCTCGCCATTGACCACCGTGCCGTTGGCCGAACCGAGGTCGGTGAGCAGCACGATGCCGCCGTCATTCACCGTCACCCGCGCGTGCTGGCGGCTGACCGTGGTCTCCGGAATGTGCACGGCCGAGGTGCGGCTGCGGCCGATGATCGACTCGCCCTCCCGCAGCTCGACCGGCGGCTTGCCCGGGATCTCGAAGAAGACCTGCCAGCCCTCCATGATGGGGACCTCTCCTCTCAGGACCGCAAGGTGATGGGGTGCTGCCCGCTTCAGGGAACCGCGGGCATTCTATCCGAACCGCCGCCGGGCGGCCGCTTCCAGCGCAGGTGGCGGCGCAGACTTTCGGCCGTCGGACTGTCGACTTCGTCGAGGAAGGGAGCGAGCGGTCCACAGTGCAGCAGCCGGCCGCCGTGCAGGCCCCCGCCCGGGCCGAGGTCGACGATCCAGTCGGCGTGCGCGATGAGGTCGAGGCTGTGCTCGACCACCACCACGCCGTCGCCGCGTTGCACCAGCCGGCGCAGCGTCCGGTAGAGCAGGTCGATGTCCGAGAGGTGGAGGCCGGTGGTCGGCTCATCGAACAGGAAGAGACGACGGCCGTCGCGCCTGGACCGGCCGAGGAAGCTCGCCAGCTTGAGGCGCTGCGCCTCGCCGCCCGACAGGGTCGAGGTCGGCTGGCCGAGCCGCAGGTAGCCGAGCCCGACCTCGGCGAGCGGCGTCAACTTGCGGCAGAAGGTGGCCTCGCGGCCGAGCAGAACGAGGGCCTCGTCGACGGTCAGCTCGAGGGTCTGCGCGATGTCGCGCCCGAGGTGGCGCACCGCCAGCACCTCGGGCCGGAAGCGCCGCCCCTGGCAGCGCTCGCACGGCACCACCACCGGCGCCATGAACTGCATGTCGACCTCGAGGACCCCGGCGCCCTCGCACTCCGGGCAGCGGCCGGTCTCGAGGTTGAACGAGAAGTGGGCCGGCGTGATGCCGCGCCGCCGCGCCTCCTCGGTGCCGGCAAAGATCCGCCGCAGGTCGTCGTAGGCCTTCACGTAGGTCACCGGGTTGGAGCGCGAGGAGCGGCCGATCGGGCTCTGGTCGACCAGGGTCACGTCGGCCAGCCGCTCGATGCCGAGCAGGGCGTCGCAGCGCCCCGGCTCGACGTCGACCACGCCGCGCGAACGCTGGAAGGTGCCGTAGAGGACGTTCTCGATGAGCGTCGACTTGCCGGAACCCGAGACCCCGGTCACCGCCACCAGCGCGTCGAGCGGAAAGTCGAGGTCGATGCCGGTGAGGTTGTGCTCGCGGGCGCCGAGGATGGTCAGGCGGGGCCGGTCGGCGAGCTCCTGCTCGACCGACTTGCGCCCGTGCTCGCGGCGGAAGCGCGCCACGTGGGCGCGCGCCGGTGTCGCCGGCTTGTCGCGCAGGAAGTGGGCGGTGAGCGACTCGGGGTGCTCGAGCACCTCGGCCGGCGGCCCCTCGGCGACCAGCGAGCCGCCGTGCTCGCCCGCCGCCGGGCCGAGATCGATCAGCCAGTCGGCGCCTTCGATCAGGGTGCGGTCGTGCTCGACCACCAGCACGGTGTTGCCGCGCGCGGCCAGGTCGGTGAGCAGGGCGAGCAGCCGCTCGCTGTCCTGCGGGTGGAGGCCGATGGTCGGCTCGTCGAGCACGTAGAGGGTCGAGGTCAACCCCGAGCCGAGCGCCGCGGCGAGGTGGATGCGCTGCGTCTCGCCCCCCGACAGCGTGCGCGCCTGGCGGTCGAGGGTCAGGTAGTCGAGGCCGACCCGGTCGAGCACGTCGAGGCGCTCGCCGAGCTCGGCGAACAGGTGGCCGCCGACTTCGCGCTGGCGCACGCTCCACTCCTGCGCGCCCAGCCAGGCGATCAGCTGCTCGACCGAGAGCGCCGCCAGCTCGGGCAGCGACCGCCCGCGCAGGCGCACCGCCCGCGCCTCGCGGTTGAGTCGCGCGCCGCCGCAGTCGGGACAGGGGTTGTAGGCGCGATAGCGGGCGAGCAGGACGCGCACGTGCACCTTGTAGGTGCGCGCCTCGAGCCAGCGGAAGAACGACTCGACGCTGACGAAGTCCCCCTCGCCGCGCCAGACCCAGTCGCGATCGGCCGGCCGCAGCTCCCGCCACGGGCGGTCGACCGGCACCCGGCGCTTCTTCGCCGCCGCCAGCAGGTCGCCGTAGAGCTCCTCGTAGGCGGGGGTGTTCCACGGCGCGATCGGGTGTTCGGCCAGCGAGCGGCCGGGGTCGGGAACCACCCGCTCGGCGTCGATGCCGATGACCCGCCCGAACCCCTCGCAGGTCGGGCAGGCGCCGAGCGGCGAGTTGAACGAGAAGAGGGCCGGGCCGGGCGAGCGCACGGCGAGGCCGCACTCCGGGCACCCGAGGTCCGGAGCATGGAAGCGGGTGCGCTCCCCGATCGCCTCGAGCGCGCCGCCGGCGAGCCGCCAGCCGTCCTCGATCGTCGTCGCCAGGCGGGCGGTCGCGGCGGGATCCGCGGCGAAGCGGCCGAGCACCAGCGGCAGCGGGTCGAGCGGCTTCGGCCAGCTCTCTCCGGCCTCGATCGGCACCACCTCGCCGGCCTCGAAGCGCCGCGCGAACCCCTGGCGCACCAGCTCGGCCAGTTTGCCGTCGGCGCCGCGCCGCGGCCGCGGCAGGCGGGCGACGAGGGTGAAGCGGGCGCCGGCCGCGCCGGCGGCCAGGTCGGCGGCCGCCTCCGCGGCGGTGAAGCGACGCGCCGGGCCGTGGCCGCGCGGACAGCCGACCTCGCCGAGGTGGGCGAAGAGCAGGCGCAGGACGTCGTGGGTCTCGGTGATCGTGGCGACGGTCGAGCGGGCGTTGCGTACCGAGTTCTTCGCCTCGAGCGCGACCGCCGGCAGGATGTGGCGCAGGTCGTCGACCGGCGGCCGCTCCATCTGGTCGAGGAACTGCCTCGCGTAGGTCGACATCGACTCGACGAAGCGGCGCTGCCCCTCGGCGTAGATGGTGTCGAAGACCAGTGAGCTCTTGCCCGCCCCCGACGGACCGGTGACCACGGTCAGCCGGCCGTGCGGCACGCGGCAGGAGACCCCCTTCAGGTTGTGGGTGCGCGCGCCGGCCACTTCGATGGCGGTCTCGCGCCGCGCCGCCAGCCCGGCGGGCTCCGGTGTCACCACGGGCGCGGAGGCGAGAGGGGGCTCGCGCATGGGAAGCGGCCATGCTACCCGAGTGCCGGGGGCGCCGCGAGTGGAGCGGATCACCGCTCGGCCGCGGAGCGGCGGAGCGGCCCGGCGGAGGAGCGCCGCGATCCGCGTAGGATCGGCCTCCGTGTCCGCCGCCCGGCTCGTCCTCCTCGCCCGCCTCGTTCTCGCCTGGAACCTGCTGGTCATCCTCTGGGGGGCGGTGGTGCGCGCCACCGGCTCGGGGGCCGGCTGCGGCAGCCACTGGCCGCTGTGCGACGGCCAGGTGGTGCCGCGCGCCGACTCCGTCGAGCAGGCGATCGAGTTCACCCACCGCGCCACCAGCGGGATCGCCCTGGTGGCCGTCGTCGGCTTCGCCCTCCTCGCCTTCCGCGCCCGCCCGGCGGGTCACCCGGTGCGGCGCGCGGCCGTCGCCGCGACGGTGCTGATCGTCGTCGAGGCGCTGCTCGGCGCCGGCCTCGTGCTCTTCGAGCTGGTGGCCGACGACGCTTCCCTGGCGCGCGCCTGGGCGATGGCGGCGCATCTGGTCAACACCTTCCTGCTGCTTGCCGCTCTGGCGCTCGGCGTGCATACGGCGGCCGGCGGCGGCTGGCCGCGCCTCGCCCGCGCGCCACGCTTCGCTCGCGCCTGGCTCGCCACCCTCGGCCTGCTCGCCCTCGCTGGCGCCTCGGGCGCGGTGGCGGCGCTCGGCGACACGCTCTTCCCCGCCCGCGATCTCGCCCACGCCCTCGAGCAGGACCTGGCCGGCACGGCGCACGTGCTGCTGCGCCTGCGCCTCGCCCACCCGGTGCTGGCGGCGGTCGCCGCCGCCGTGGTGCTGCTGGGGGGCTGGAAGCTCGCCCTCGACGGCGGCCCCGGTCACCGCGCGGCGCGCGCCGCCGCCGCCCTCGCCCTCGTCCAGATCGTCGTCGGCGTGGTCAACGTGGCCCTGCTCGCCCCGATCCCCCTGCAGCTCGCCCACCTGCTGCTCGCCGACCTGCTCTGGATCGCCGTCGTCCT
>CAYYIK010000138.1:0-4407 GCA_964471955.1 uncultured Thermoanaerobaculia bacterium
ACGCCGGGGACAGGCACCGATTCCTGTTCCGTAAGGGGTGGGCCTGGCGTGGGTGGCGGAATCGGAGCCAGTCCCCGCTGCAGGGGGCAGTGAATTCCGGCGGCCGGCGGGGAAGCTCGGAACTCGGTGCCTGTCCCCTTTTTACCGAATTTCGTACCTGTCCCCTTCTTGCCCGCCGGGGCGGGGGACCTGTTGGCGGTCATGTCCCGGTGCCCGGCGCGGTCCTAGACTGCAGGAAACCCGGAGGGTGCGGTCATGGCGATCCATCGCAGAGACTTCCTGCGCGGCATCGTGGCGGCGGGCGGAGCGTACGCGTTGCGCGGTTTCGCCCCCGCGCGGGCCTGGGCCGCCAAGCGGTTCCCCGCCGGCGTCTGGGGCGGCAACGTGCCGACCTGGTGTCACGACCTGGTGCGCGACGGCGGCCGCATCCCGCCGGTGGCGCCGAGCCGCTCGGTCGACTTCCTGATCCTCGGCGGCGGGCTGGCCGGGCTGTCGGCGGCCTACCGGCTGCGCGACAGCTCGATGCTGCTGCTCGAGCACCTCGACCGGGTGGGCGGACACTGCGTGCGCGACCGCTGGAACGACATCTGGTACGCCGGCGCCTCCGCCTACTTCGTCGAGCCCGAGCCGCCGCTCGACGCGTTCTACGCCGAGGTCGGCTTGCCGCTCACGCAGATCGCCGAGCCGATCGACAGCGCCATCCTCGGCTGGAATCCGGTGGCCGACGTCTTCGGCGCCGGCCTCGAGGAGCTCCCCTATCCGGATGCCGTGCGCCGCGACTTCGCGCGCGCCCGCAAGGACTTCGCCGCGATCCTCGAGAGCGACGACTGCCCGGTGATGCCGCTCGCCGAGACCAGCGAGGCGTCGAAGCAGTACGACTCGATCAGCTTCGCGGACTGGATGCTGCACGAGCAGAAGTACCACCCCGCGGTCAAGGCCTACGTCGATCTCTACTGCCGCTCGGCCTTCGGCGCGCCGGGCTCGGAGAACCTGTCGGCGTTCGCCGGCCTGAACTTCTACGTCAGCGAGTTCGGCGCCCGCTACACCTTCCCGGGCGGCAACGCCCTGGCCGCCGAGATGCTGCGCGACGCGATCCACGCCGCCGGCTCCGACCGGATCCTCGCCGGCACCACCGCCGTCCAGGTCGAGGACCGGGGCGGCAAGGTGATCGTCACCGCGATCGACCCGCACGGCGAGCCGATCGCGATCGAGGCCGGAGCGGTCCTGGTGGCCTGCCCGAAGTACGTCGCCAAGCACCTCGTCAAGGGGCTGCCGCAGGACCAGATCGCCGCCATGGACGGCCTCGCCTACGGCTCCTACGTGGTCGCCAACGTGCTGTGCACCAGCCCGGTCACCGACGGCTCCTACGACACCTGGACCGACGTGGCGCCGTTCACCGACGTCCTGCTCGCCGACTGGATCACCCGCGAAGCGGGCCACCCGGCGCCGACCGGGCACCAGGTGCTCACCGTCTACTTCCCGACCGGCTACGAGATCGACTCCCTGCTCGACGACGACGCCTACGACCGCTACCGCGACACCGTCGTCCGCCACCTCGACTACCTCTACCCGGGAGCCGAGGCGAAGATCGAGGACGTCCAGCTCTACCGCTGGGGCCACGCCCTCTGCCACGCCCGACCCGGCTGGTACACCCGCACCTCGCCCCTCGCCGCGCGCCCCTTCGGCCGCGTCCTCTTCGCCCACTCGGACAACCAGGGCCTGCCCGCCTTCGAAGCCGCCCTGGTCGAAGGCCTCACCGCCGCCGCCCAGGCCAAAGCCCTCCTCGCCCGCTGAAAATTCCGTCAGAGGCAATTTCCCGCCCGGCGCCCCCACGAAAATTCAGTCAGAGGCAGTTTTTCGCCGGCGAAAGACACGGGGACCGGCCTGACGGGCAGCCGCGCCCGCCCGCTTCGCCCACGACGGTTCCTGGGTCACCGCCGACAACGTCGTCGTCGCCTGGAGCGTTGCCGACCTCACCGACGGCGTGCTCGAGACCTCGATCCACGTCTCCGAGCAGGGGCAGCACCGGTGCGGGGACGCGATGGGCGGCCAGATCGAACGGTAGAGCGGTGACGGGAGCGGGGTCCGTCCCCTGACGGTCTCTTCAGTCGGCCAGCCAGCCGCGCAGGCGGTCGAAGACTTCGCGGCGGGCGAGCAGGTCGAGGTGGCCGGTGCCGCGGGCGATCCACTGGCGCTCGGGGGGGATCGCCAGGTCGAAGGCCGGATCGGGGTGGCGGCCGAGGGCGCTGGCGAGCGGCACCAGTCCGTCGCCGATCAGGCGCGCGTGCAGGCCGCGGCTGTGCGGGCGCGTCGTCGCCGCGACGGCGCAGCAGACGACACCCGCTGGCAGCGGCAGGGGGCGCCGGCGGTCGCCGTGCGGCGCGAAGCGGTCGCGCCCCTGCCAGTCCTCCTCGACCACGTTGCCGTGGCGCAGGTCGGTGATCCCGGCGCTGCGCACGCTGCCCAGCCGGCCGAGCGGCCGGGCCCAGGGCACCGCGCCGAGTATGCGGTGCAGCCACTGCCCGCCGCGCTCGAGCGGCGCGCCGTGGTGCGGCGTGCCGAGGAAGACCAGGTGGCGCAGCCGCCGCGGCCAGCCGGCTCCCGCGCGCTCGGCGTAGTGCACCGCGCCGCGCGCCACCAGGCCGCCCATGCTGTGGCCGACGATCGACACCGCCTCGAGCGGCACCGGCCAGCCGGCGACCAGCGCTTCGAGCGCCGCGGCGAGCTCGCGGGCGTTGTCCGAGACGTGCCGGCCGCTGTTGTAGCGCACGTAGATGGGGGTCGCCCCGAGCTCGCGCGCAAGCGCCTCGCCGTGATCGTGCCGCCGCCGGCGCCAGTGCAGGTCGCTGCGGCACAGGCCGTGGACGAGCACCACGACGCGGCGCGAAGCGTCCGGGATCGCCGCCGCCAGCCCCTCGGCCGAGAGCGCCAGGTCGCGCCGCCGGTGGCGCAGGCGCAGCGGAATCGCCAGCGGATTGCCCGAGGCCGCGAGGTGGTCCCCCACCACGCCGTTGAGCGCCGCGACGAGCGACTCGCGGCGCGGCGAGCCCGATCGCTCGGCGAGCGCCGGCCCGGCCGCGGCGAGGGTGGCGTCGAGCCCGCGCCCCACCCGGCGCGTCACCCAGCGGATGCTGCGGTAGACGAAGCCGGTCCGGCCCCGGGTGCGCCCCGGCGGCGCGCCGCCGAGCGAGAGCCACGGCCGCGCGATGCCGCGGTGCATCGCCTCGACGAGGTCGGTCACCCCCAGCGTCGCGTCGACCGCCAGCCGCGACAGGCCGCGCAGATCGTAAGGGTCCCGCGAGGGTGCTCTCATGGCCGAAACCGGAGCCCCACCGGCCGCTCCGGAGCGGCCAGCCTATCCCCGGGCAGGGCCGCCGGCGCGAAGATCCCGGGGGCCGGGGCCTGCCGCGATAGGGTTGGCCGGTGCCCCTGCGCGTGCCCCGGATCCTCTCCCGCGAGCAGGCGATCCGCCTCCTGGTCGAGGTCGTCGCGATCGTCTTCAGCGTGCTGTTCGCCCTCTTCGTCAACTCGTGGCGCGAGGACCGCGCCCGGGCGCGCACCGTCCAGCGGGTCGAACAGACCATCCGCGAGGAGGTCGCCTACAACCGCGACGCGGTGGCGAAGCGGGTGGAGTACCACGAGACACTGGCGCGCGAGATCCTCGACGGCACCCGGCTGCTGCGCCGCCTGAGCTGGGAGCAGCTGGGCGCCTCGCCCGCTGAGATCGACCGTCCGGAGAAGGTGGCGGAGATCTTCGAGCAGGCGTTCGGCGAAGGCGGGCGGCCGCTCGCTCCGATCGTCCGTGCCGCGCCGCCATCGGCCGGCGAGGGCATCGCCTGGCTCGTCGAGATCGACGAAACGATCCTCAAGGTTCGCCCGACCGACCAGGGCCTCGAGCTGCTCGGCAGCGGCAACGTCCAGCTCGACGCCGCCTGGATCCGCAACACGGCGTGGGACACCCTGCAGCTGACCGGTGCGGCGCTTCATCTCGACTACGACGTGGTGGTGGAAACGACGACGATCTACCACCTGCAGAAGGCCTACCTCGAGGTGGTTTCGACCGCCCTCGACCTGCTCTACGCGGCGAACATGGAGGGCGGCCGGCAGAATTTCGCCGGCTTCGGTCACATCGTCGGCGACATGGCGCGCACCGAGCGCACGCTGCTCGAGCGCTACGACGTCCTGCTCGGTCAGCTCGGCGAGCCGGCCGGGAGCCCCACCCCCGAGCCCCGCTGACCCCCGGGAAATTCAGTCAGAGGCAATTTTCCGCCGGCGACGGGCACCGGGACCAGCCGGACGGGCCGGGGTGGTGAGCCTCTCCCGCCCGCGGCCGCCCTCTCAGCGAGGCGCCGCCCCCGGCCGCTGCGGCCAGCGGACGAAGAAGCCGTCGGACCAGACGATGTCGTT
>CAYYIK010000139.1:0-4330 GCA_964471955.1 uncultured Thermoanaerobaculia bacterium
CGCGGCGGGCGGCGCGGCCGGCCGCCCGCGCCGCCACGGCGGCGCGCGTCGCCGCGCTGATCGCGGCGCGCGAGGTCCTCGCCGCGGAGCTCACTGCGCTGCCCGCGGTGCGGCGCGTTCACCCCTCGCGCGGCAACTTCCTGCTGGTGCGTTTCGACCAGCCCCAGCGCGCGCTCGACCGGCTGCGCGCCGGCGGCGTGCGGGTACGCGACGTGCGCGACCAGCCCGGCCTCGGCGACGCCCTGCGCATCAGCGTCGGCACACCGGAGCAGAACGCCGGTCTGCTCGCCCTCCTGGGGGAGGAGACATGAGCGAGGCGCGGCGGCCCGTGCTGTTCGTCGACCGCGACGGCACGCTCATCGAGGAGCCGGCCGACTGCCAGGTCGACCGCTTCGAGAAGCTGCGTTTCGTCCCCGGAGTCCTGCCGGCGCTGATCCGCCTGGTCGCGGCCGGCTGGGAGCTCGTGATCGTCAGCAATCAGGACGGTCTCGGCACGCCCGCCTTCCCGCGCGCCGCCTTCGAAGGCCCGCACGCCCTGATGCTGCAGGTCTTCGCCAGCCAGGGGGTGACCTTTCGTGACGTGCGCATCGACGCGAGCCGGCCCGAGGAGGCCTCGCCGAACCGCAAGCCGGGCCTCGGCCTGGTGCTCGACTACCGCGGGGATCCCGCCGTCGACTGGCGGCGCTCGGCGATGGTCGGCGACCGGGAGAGCGACCTCGAATTCGCCCGCAATCTCGGCGTGCGCGGCTTCCGGCTCGGCGCCCCGCGGCCGGGCGGCGCATGGGACTGGCCGGCGATCGCCCGCGAGCTCGTCGAGACGCCGCGCACGGCCTTCCTGCGGCGCGTCACGCGCGAGACGGCGGTCGAAGTCGAGATCGACCTCGATCGCGCCGCGCCGCCGCGCGTCCGCACCGGACTCGGCTTCTTCGATCATCTGCTCGAGCAGCTCGGCACGCACGGAGGCTTCGCCCTGCGCCTCGACTGCACCGGCGATCTGCACGTCGACGAGCACCACACCGTGGAGGATTCGGCGCTCGTCCTCGGCGCCGCGCTGCGCGAGGCGCTGGGCGACAAGCGCGGTGCCGCGCGCTACGGCTTCACCCTGCCGATGGACGAGGCGCTGGCGCGCGCCGCGCTCGACCTGGCGGGCCGGCCGCACTTCGCCTTCCACGGCCGCTTCACCCGCGAGCGCGTCGGCGATCTGCCGACCGAGCTGGTCCCCCACTTCTTCCGCTCGCTCAGTGACGCGGCGGGGATCAACCTCCACCTGGCGATGCGCGGCGACAACGCGCACCACCAGGCCGAGGCCTGCTTCAAGGTGGTCGCCCGCGCCCTCGGCCGCGCCGTGCGGCGGCGCGGCAGCGACCTGCCGACGACCAAAGGGGTGCTCTGACGTGGAGACCACGCTGATCGACGCCGGTGGCGCCAATCTCGCCTCGGTGCGCTGGGCGCTCGAGCGGCTCGGCGCCCGCGTCACGGTGAGCGCCGACCCGCGCGCCCTGCGGCGCGCCGAGCGGGTGGTGCTGCCCGGCGTCGGCGCCGCCGCGGTCGCCATGGCCCGGCTGCGCGCGGCCGGGCTCGTCGAGCCGCTGCGCGCGCTCACCGCGCCGCTGCTCGGCATCTGCCTCGGCATGCAGTTGCTCTTCGAAGCGTCCGAGGAGGGGGAGGTCGCAGGGCTCGGCCTGCTGCCCGGCCGGGTTTGCCGGCTGCGCGCCGGCGAGCGGCTGCGCGTACCGCACACCGGCTGGAACCGGCTGCGCATCGCCCGCCCCGATCCGCTGCTCGCCGGCATCGCCGACGGCGCGCAGGTCTACTTCGTCCACGCCTACGCCGCGCCGCTCTCGGTCGACACCGTCGCCGCCTGCCGGCACGGCGACGAGTTCGCCGCCGTGGTGCGGCGCGGCCGCCTCGCCGGGGCGCAGTTCCACCCCGAGCGCTCGGCGGCGGCCGGCGCCCGCCTGCTCGACAACTTCCTCGCCGGAGCGACGGCGTGAGCTTCACGCTCTACCCGGCGCTCGACCTGCGCGGCGGGCGCGTCGTCCGCCTGCGCCAGGGGGACTTCGCGCGCGAGACCCGCTATGCCGTCGACCCGCTGGCCCGGGCCGCCGCCTGGGCCGCCGCAGGCGCCACCTGGCTCCACCTGGTCGACCTCGACGCCGCCCGCGCCGGCGGCTGGTCGCTCGACGGCCTGCTCGCCGCGCTGCGACGCCACACGCCCCTGCGCCTCCAGGTCGGCGGCGGCGTGCGCGGCGAAGACGACGTCCGCCGCCGGCTCGCCGCCGGCGCCGACCGCGTCGTGGTCGGATCGCTCGCCGTGCGCGACCCCGAACGGATTCCGGCGCTGATCGACCGCTTCGGCGCCGATCGGATCACCGTGGCCCTCGACACGCGCCGCGCCGCCGATGGCCGCTGGCTGCTGCCGCTCGCCGGCTGGACGAAGCCGGGCGAGGCGGAGCTCGAGGCGCACCTCGAACGCCTGGCGCAGAGCGGCCTGCGCCACCTGCTGTGCACCGACATCGGACGCGACGGCACCCTCGCCGGGCCGAACCTCGACCTCTGCCGCCGCATCCTGACGCTGGCGCCGCGCCTCGCCCTGCAAGCCTCCGGCGGCCTGCGCGACGCCGCCGATGTCGCGGCGGCGCGCCGATGTGGCTGCGCCGGCGCGGTGGTCGGCCGGGCCCTGCTCGAGGGGGCCGTGCCGCTCACCCGCCTCGCGGCCGTCTCCGCGGAGGCGCCGTGCTGAGCCGCCGCATCCTCGCCTGCCTCGATCTGCGCGACGGCCGGGTGGTCAAAGGGGTGCGCTTCCGCGACCACGTCGACGCCGGGGATCCGCTCGCGCTCGCCCGCCGCTATCGCGACGCCGGTGCCGACGAACTGGTCGTCTACGACATCGCCGCCAGCCCGCGCGGCCGCGCTCTCGAGCCCGCCCGGGTGACGCGCCTGGCGCGCCAGCTCGACATCCCCTTCTGCGTCGCCGGCGGCATCTCGAGCGTCGCGCGGGCGCGCCGGCTGCTCGCCGCCGGCGCCGACAAGATTTCGGTCAACTCGCCGGCGCTCTCGCGCCCGCCGCTGATCGACGAGCTGGCCGCGGAGTTCGGTTCGCAGAGCGTGGTGGTCGGCATCGACAGCCGCCGCGACCGCGACGGCGAGTGGCGCGTGCAGGCCCTCGCCGGCGACCCTGCGACGTCGCGCGCCCTGCCGCGACGCACGCTCGACTGGCTGGTCGAGGCGCAGGAGCGGGGCGCCGGCGAGGTCGTGCTCAACTGCATGGGCCACGACGGCGTCGGCGGCGGTTACGACGTCGAACAGCTGCGCGCCGCCCGCCGCCTCGCGTCCGTACCGCTGATCGCCTCGGGCGGCGCCGGTACGCCCGAGCACTTCGCCGCGGTCTTCCTCGCCGCCGACGTCGACGGGGCCCTCGCCGCCGGAGCGTTTCACCGCGGCGAGATCGGGATCGCGGCGCTCAAGCGCCACCTGCGCGAGTGCGGGATCGCGGTGCGCGATGTCGCCTGACCCGGAGGACACGCCCGCCTGGGAGGCGAACGGCGGCCTGCTGCCCGCCATCGTGCAGGACGCCGACACGCGGCAGGTGCGCATGCTCGGCTGGATGAGCCGCGAGTCGCTGGCGGTCACGCTCGCCTCGCGCCGGGTGACCTTCTGGAGCCGCAGCCGCGGGCGGCTCTGGACCAAGGGGGAGCGCTCCGGTCACTTCCTCGTGCTGGTCGCCGTCGAGACCGACTGCGACGGCGACGCCCTGCTCGTCCTCGCCCGGCCGCTCGGTCCCACCTGTCATCTCGAGCGGCCCTCCTGCTTCGCCGGGGCGCCGGGCTCCTTCCTCGCCGAGCTCGATGCGCTCGTGGCGCGGCGGCGCCGCGAGTCGCCGGCGGACAGCTACTGCGCCCGGCTGTTCGCCGCCGGCCCACGCGCCATCGCCCAGAAGGTCGGCGAGGAGGCGGTCGAGGTCGCCCTCGCTGCCGTCGCTCAGGATGACGAAGCTCTGCTCGGCGAGGCCGCCGACCTCCTCTTCCACCTCCAGGTCCTGCTGCGCTCGCGCGACCTCTCACTCGCCGCCGTCGAAGCCGTCCTGCGCCGCCGGCAGCGGCGCGATCCCGACCTCGCGCGACCGGCCACATCGTCGCCGCCGATGGCGGCCGACTCCTGACCGCCGGCGCGGGCGGCCCGCCTACCGCGGCCTCCCCTCCGGGCCCGGCCACTCCGGCACCACGCCCAGCCCCTCGGCCCGGCGCTCGAGCAGGCCGAGATGGGCGCGCAGCTGCGGCTCCTCGCGGGCGGCGCGGCGGGCGGCGGGCAGCGCGGCGGCGGCGAGGTC
>CAYYIK010000140.1:0-4220 GCA_964471955.1 uncultured Thermoanaerobaculia bacterium
GCCGCCGTCTTCGCCCAGCTGCGCGGCGCCCGCCTCAGCCTGCGTGACCGGGTGGCGTCGACCATCGAAGTCGAGTCGGGACTCAACGACCCGATGGCGGTGCTGCTCACCTTCGCGGTGACCCACTGGCTGGCGGGCGAGGCGACCTCGGTCGCGGCGCTGCTCGGCAACATCGTCTGGCAGTTCGCCGTCGGCGGCGTCCTCGGCGTGGCCATCGGCGGCGGCGCGGCGCGCATCCTGCGGCGCTTCCGGTCGAGCGTCGCCGGCCTCTACCCGGTGCTCACGGTGGCGACGGCGCTGGTCGCCTTCGGCCTGCCGACGGTGCTCGGCGGCAGCGGCTTCCTCGCCGTCTACCTGGCCGGCATCACGCTCGGCACCGAACGGCTCCCCTACCGCAGCGGCGTGGTGCGCTTCCACGACGCCACCGCCTGGCTCTCCCAGGTCGGCATGTTCCTGCTGCTCGGCCTGCTGATCACGCCGGCCGACGCGCTACCGGCGCTCGGCTGGGGGGTCGCGGTGGCGCTGCTGCTCACCTTCCTCGCGCGGCCGCTCGCGGTGGCCCTCTGCCTGGCGCCGTTCGGCTACCGCTGGCGGGAGGTCCTGTTCATCGGCTGGGCGGGGCTGCGCGGCTCGGTGCCGATCGTGCTGGCGATCTACCCGGTCCTCGCCGGGGTCGACGCCGACCGCCAGGTGTTCGCCGGCGTCTTCTTCATCGTCCTGGTCTCGGCGGTGCTGCCCGGCGCGACGCTCGGCCGGGCGGCGCGTGCCGCGCGGCTCGACGAGGCGCCGCCGCCGGCGCCGCGGGCGGTCCTCGAGATGGTCTCGACCGAGCCGCTCGACGGCGAGGTGGTCTCCTTCCACATCTCGCCGGCCCTCGCGGTGGCCGGCGCGGCGATCCGCGACGTCCCCTGGCCGGAGGGCGCCGCCGCGCTGCTCGTGGTGCGCGGCCCGCAACTGATTCCGCCGCGCGGCTCGACCGTGCTCGAGCCGGGGGACCACGTCTACCTGTTCGCCCGCGAGCCCGACCTGCCGCTGCTGCGCCTGCTCTTCGGCTCCGCCGCCGAGCCGGGCGACGCCGCCTGACGGCGGCTCGCGCCAGCGCCCGGAACCGGCTAGGCTGCCGGGGCCATGAGAAACCGTGCGATCGCATCCGCCGCCGCGCTCTCCACCCTGCTGCTCGCCGCCGCCTGCAAGCCGTCGCCGCCCGCCGCCGTCGCCGCGGCCGGCGACGCCGACTATCGGGTGCGCGGCGAGATCGTCCGCCTGCCGGAGGGCTCCGGCGGCGAGATCTGGATCCGCCACGAGGCGATCCCCGACTTCAAGGACGCCGAGGGGAAGGTGGTCGGCATGGAATCGATGTCGATGCCGTTCGCCGTCGGAGCGGGGCTCGACCTGGCCGGCCGGGCGCCCGGCGACCGGGTGACCTTCACCCTGTCGATGCGCTGGAACGCCAGCCCGGCCAACGCGATCACCGCCCTCGAGCTGCTGCCGGAAGGGACCGCGCTGCCCTGGGATCCACCCGTCGAGGAGCCGGCGTCGATGGAGGCCGGCCCGGCCGAGGGCGAGGAGGAGATGCCTCAGCCGGTCGCCGTCCCCAAGTAGGCGGCGGCGCGCAGCAGGGCGGCGATCGACTTGCCGTCGTCGATGCCGCCGGCGAGTGCCCGCTCGACCGCCTCGGCGAGCGGCAGGCGTTCGACCGAGAGCTCTTCGTCGGCCTGCAGCTCCTGGCTGCCGGTCGCCAGGTCGCGGGCGAGGAAGAGCCAGATGCGCTCGTCGGTGAATCCGGGCGTGGTCCAGATCCAGCCGAGCGGCACCAGCTCGCCGGGGCGGGCCCCGGTCTCCTCCTCGCACTCGCGCCGCGCGCAGCTCTCCGGGGTCTCGCCCGGATCGAGCTTGCCGGCCGGCACTTCGAGCAGCCACTCGCCGCCGGTGGCGTGCCGGTACTGGCGCACCAGCAGTACCTCGCCGTCCGCGTCGACCGGCACCACCGCGGCGGCGCCGGGGTGAGCGACCAGCTCGAGCTGCGAGCGCCGCCCGGGCGCGAACTCGACCTCCTCGACGCGCAGCCGGACGACCTTCCCTTCGTAGATCGACCGACTCGTCAGTACCCGCACGCCGCCTTCGGGGAATCCGTCGCGCTCGCTCATACGACGATTCTTCCACGCCGCGGCGGATAGACTCGCGACGATGGCCGACTACCGCTGGATCGACCGCGCCGAGGAGCTGGCCGCCGCCGCCGAGGGGTGGCGGGCGGCCGGCGAGATCGCGGTCGACACCGAATTCGTCTTCGAACGCACCTTCCGCCCCCGCCTCGGGCTGATCCAGGTCGCCGGCGGCGGCGACATCGCCCTCGTCGACCCGCGCGCGGTGGGAGACCTGACGCCGCTCGCCGCCGTGCTGCGCGACGCGGCGACCCGCAAGCTCCTGCACGCCGCCGCGGGCGACGTCGCGGTGCTGCGGCTGGCGACCGGCGAGGCCCCCGCGCCGCTGCTCGACACCCAGGTCGCCGCCGCCTTCGCCGGGCTGGGCGCCGGCCTCTCGTACGCCGCGCTGGTGCGCGAGCTGCTCGCCGTCGACCTGCCCAAGCACGAGACGCGCACCGACTGGCTGCGCCGCCCGCTCTCGGCCGACCAGCTGCGCTACGCCGCCGAGGACGTTCTCCACCTGCCGCCGGTGGCGGCCGAGCTCGAGCGCCGCCTCGCCGCGCTCGGACGACTCGACTGGGCGCTCGAGGAGTCGGCGCGGCTGGCTGCCGGCGAGGAGTCGCCCGCCCCGGAGGAGGCCTGGCGGCGGGTGCGCGGCATCGACCGCCTGCCGCCGCGCGCGCGCCGGATCGCCCGGCTGCTGGCGGCCTGGCGCGAGCGCGAGGCCGAGCGGCTCGACCTCGCCCGCCCCTTCCTGCTGCGCGACGCGACGCTGCTGGCGCTCGCCCGGCGCGAGCAGATCGAGGCGCGCGAGCTCGCCAAGCTGCCCGAGTACGACCGCCGCCGCCACGCGCCGCACGCCGCCGCCTGGCTCGCGGCGCTGGCGGCGGCCCGCCAGGCGGTTGACGCCGACCCGGGCGCCGGCGCCGATCCGCCGCGCCCCGCTTCGGCGCTCGACCGCGAAGCGCGCGAGAAGCTCGAGCGGGCGATCGCCGAGCGGGTCGCGCAGCACGCCGCCGGGCTCGACCTCCCCCCGGAGCTGCTGCTGTCGCGCCGCCAGCGCGGCCGCCTCTACGCCGCCTGGGACGGCCGCGCGCCCTTGTCGGCCGGCCTCGCCGGTTTCCGCCTCCAGCTGTTCGGCGCCGAGCTCGACGCGCTGGCGGCCGACTTCACCCCGGCCACCCCCCAACCCTGACCCCGCGGAGTCCCGTCATGCGTTCCACCCATTCGCTCGCCACGACTCTCGTCGCCCTCGCCCTCGCCGTCGTCTTCGCCCGCTCGGCCGCGGCCGAGGAGGCGCCCGCCGCGCCGCCGACCGGCTGGTCGGGCGAGGCCGAGCTCTCCCTGGTCGCCGCCTCGGGCAACGCCGAGGCGCAGACGCTCGGCTTCAAGGGGAGGCTCGAGGACCAGCTCGACGGCGCCGCGCTGGTCTTCGAGGCCGGCGCCCTCGACGCCGAGTCGACGACGACCCGCCGCTCGGCCGAACGGCTCGCCGACGGCAGCATCGTCCTGCGCGAAGAGAGCGAGACGGAGCGGACGGCGGAGGCCTACTTCGCCCGCGGCCGCTACGAGCGGGAGCTCGGCGGCGGCTGGGGGTGGCTGGCCGGCGCCGGCTGGGAGCGCAACGAGCTGGCCGGCATCGCCAACCGCTACACCGGGCTCGCGGGAGTCTCGAGGCTCTGGTTCGAGAGCCCGGCGGCGCACCTGCGCACCGACGCCGCCGTGACCTGGACGCAGGAGGATCCGGTCGCCGACGCGCCGGGCGGCGACGACTCGTTCGTCGGCCTGCGCCTCTCCTGGGACTACCTGCGCCAGCTCACCCCGACGACGACCTTCACCAGCCTGCTCGCCCTGCTGCCGAACCTCGAGGAGAGCGACGACCTGCGCGTCGACACCACCCAGGCGCTCGCCGTGTCGATCAACGCCCACCTGGCGCTGCGCGCCTCGTGGCAGCTGCTGTGGGACGGCCAGCCGGCCTTCGTCGCCGTCCCCGTCCTGGCCGCCGGCGCCCCCACCGGCGAAGTCGCCTTCGCCGAACTCGACGAGCTCGACTCCCTCCTCACCGCCGCCCTCGTC
>CAYYIK010000141.1:0-4199 GCA_964471955.1 uncultured Thermoanaerobaculia bacterium
CTCGACGAGGTCGGCTCGCCGGCCGGGTTCCGCATCGTCCCCTGCGTCGGCGCGATCCCGAAGCAGTTCGAGGCCAATCCCAGTCCGGACGAGATCGAGGAGGCCTTCCCGATCCCGATCTCGGCGCTCGCCAACCCGCGTCTGGTCGAGGACCGCGAGGTCCTGCTCAACGGCCGGCGGCGGACGATCCGCATCTACCACGTCGGCCGCCACCTGATCTGGGGGCTGACCGCCCGCATCGTGCAGAATCTCCTCCTGCGCCTCGGCATCCCGAGCGAGCTGGGGGAGTGAGGCTCCGGCGCGACCGGCCGTGACCGCCGGAGTTCGCCTTCGACGGCTCGCCGGCCTGGCGGCGATCGCCGCCGGAACGCCGCTGCTGGCGCTCTTCTTCCCTCCTCTCGAGGCCCTCGGGGCGACGACCGGCGCGGTCTGCGTCTGGCTCGCCGCGCTGTCGGACCCCTGGACCTGGCCGATCGGCATCGCCAACAACCTGCTCTACCTGGCGATCTTCTGGAGCGCCGGTCTCTACGCCGACGCCCTGCTGCAGGTCGTCTTCGCCGCCATCTCGGCGTACGGCATCTGGCGCTGGCGCGGCGGGCGCGGCGGCGCGGTGCGGCCGGTGCGCCACGGCGGGGCGGCGGAGCTCGCGCTCACGGCGCTGCTCGCCATCGGCGCGGCGCTGCTGCTCTGGCGCCTGCTCGACCTCCACACCGACAGCACCGTGCCGGGATGGGACGGCGCGACGACCGCGGCGAGCCTCGCCGCGCAGTGGCTGATGTCGCGCCGGGTGCTCGCCAACTGGACGGTCTGGATCGCCGTCGACCTCGTCTATGTGCCGCTCTACCTCTACAAGGAGCTGCACGCCACCGCCGGCCTCTACGCCCTCTACCTCGCCCTCTGCCTGCTCGGCCTGCGCGACTGGCGGCGCGAGCTGCGTGCCGCGGCGCCGGCGGAGGGGACCACCGGCTGAGGACCAGGCCGGAGTTTCCGGCGCGGCGACGGTGCTAGTGTCCCCTCCCGGTCATGCCGGCGCCGGACGGAACTTCCGACTCGCAGGTCACCCAGGTCGACAGCCACGCACCGGTGGTGCGCGATTGGCGCGACCTGGCGAAGCTCTCGCTCGGCGCCCTCGGGGTGGTCTACGGCGACATCGGCACGTCGCCGCTCTACGCCATCAAGGAGTGCTTCGCGAGCGAGCACGGCGTCGCGGCGACGCTCGGCAATGTCCTCGGCGTGCTGTCGCTCGTCTTCTGGGCGCTGGTGCTGGTGGTGACGATCAAGTACATCGGCTTCGTGCTGCGCGCCGACCACCACGGCGAGGGGGGCATTCTCGCCCTGCTGGCGCTGGTCTCCGAGCACCGCAGTCATCCGAAGCCGGGGGAGAAAGGGCGGCGGCGGCACGTCTCGGTCATCCTGCTGGGACTGGTCGGCGCGTCGCTGCTGCTGGCCGACGGCACGATCACGCCGGCCATCTCGGTGCTCGGCGCCCTCGAGGGGCTGGCGGTGGCGACCCCGGTCTTCACCCCGGTCGTGGTGCCGCTGGCGGTGGTCATCCTGATCGCGCTGTTCGCCCTGCAGCGCCGCGGCACCGCGCGAGTGGCGATGATCTTCGGACCGGTGACCCTGATCTGGTTCGCCACCATCGCGGTGCTCGGCCTGCGCTCGATCGCCGCCGAACCGCGCGTCCTGGCGGCGGTCAATCCCCTGCACGCGGTCCGTTTCTTCCTTGCCAACGGGACGCACGGCTTTCTCATTCTCGGCGCGGTGGTCCTCTGCATCACCGGCGGCGAAGCGCTCTATTCGGATCTCGGACACTTCGGGCGGCGGCCGATCCGCCTCGCCTGGTTCACCATCGCCTTCCCGGCGCTGCTGCTCTCCTATTTCGGCCAGGGGGCCCTGCTGCTGCAGCGGGGCGAGGTGGTCAACCCGTTCTTCGAGGTGGCACCGGCGGTCTTCCTCGTGCCACTGATCGTCATCGCCACCGCGGCGGCGATCATCGCCTCGCAGGCGATGATCTCGGGGGCGTTCTCCCTGGCCCAGCAGGCGGTACAGCTCGGCTATCTGCCCCGGCTGACGATCATCCACACCTCGGGCGAGGCGCGCGGCCAGATCTACGTGCCCGAGGTCAACCGCTTCCTGCTGGTCGCCTGCCTGACCCTGGTGCTCGCCTTCCGCAGCTCCGGTTCGCTCGCCGCCGCCTACGGCATCGCGGTGATCGGCACCATGGTCTGCACCTCGCTGCTGATGTTCCAGGTGGCGCGCCGGCGCTGGAACTGGCCGCTCGCCGGGGCCGCGGCGCTGGTCGCCGGCTTCCTCGCCGTCGAGCTCCCGTTCCTCGGCGCCAACCTCGCCAAGTTCACCCACGGCGGGTGGATTCCGGCGGTGATCGGCGGCTTCCTGTTCATCGTCATGACGACCTGGCGACAGGGGCGCAACGCGCTGCGCCAGCAGCTGCGCACCTCCTCCCTGCCGATCGAGCAGTTCATCGAGGATCTCGAGCGCCGGCAGCCGCACCGTGTGGCCGGCACGGCGGTCTTCCTCACCTCGACCCTCGACGCCGTCCCCGGCGTGCTGATGCACCACTTCAAGCACAACAAGGTGCTGCACGAGAAGGTGGTGCTGATGACCGTGGTCAACGAAGGGGTGCCGGAGGTCTCGCGCAAGCAGCGACTCTCGGTGCGCGAGCTGGGGCAGGGATTCTGGGAGGTCATCGGACACGTCGGATTCATGGAGACGGCCAACGTCCCCGACCTGCTCGGCCGTTGCGGCAAGTTCGGGTTGCGGGTCGATCCCCCCGCGACCAGCTACTTTCTCGGCCGCGACACCCTGCTGCCGACCGGCCGCTCGCCGCTCGCCCGGTGGCGCAAGGCGCTCTTCGTCCTCCTGCAGCGCAACGCCCGGTCGGCCAGCGACTTCTTCGACATTCCGGCCAACCGGGTGGTCGAGCTCGGCGCCCAGGTCGAGTTCTAGCTGGCCGGCGCGCTGTTCCGGCGCCCGCCGGCGCCTGTCTCATCCTGTGAACGGGCCGAGAGGCCCCCGGCTCGACAGGAGAGACCATGAAGCCGCAGCGCCGCCTGCTCCCGTTTTCCGCCTTCGCCCTGCTGCTCGCCGCCGCCGCGTCGGCGGCTTCCGCCCAGACCGGTGTTCTCGGCCTGGTGATCGACGAGACCCGGGTGCGCGAGGGCGCCGCCGAGGCCGCCGTCGTCGTTCGCTCGACCGCGGCGCGCAACCTGTCGGCCGGCACGCTCGCCATCGACATGCGTGACAAGGACGGCCTGCCGGGGAGTCCGTACACCGCGCTGCTGGGAGTCGAGGTCCTGTCGGGCGCGGGCGACGCGGTCGCCAACGCGACGTTCGACCCGGTCACCTTGCGCACCGAAGTGTCGTTCACCTCGGCGAGCGGCACGGTCAACTCGACCTTCGGTCCGCTGGTGGTCCTGCGCTACGCCCTCGACCCGGTGCTCGAGCTCGACCGCCGCTTCATCCTCCGGCTCGATCCCGACTCGCTCGACTTCGACGCCGCCGACGGCCAGCCGGTCCACTACTTCACCGAGAAGGGGAGGCTGCGGGTGGACGATTTCGACGCCGATGTCGACATCGAGGCGGAAGCCGATCACGCGGTGCCCGGCTTCACGGCGGTGATCGGTGCCGGCACCGAGATCCTCGGCGAGATCGCCTCGGGCACGGTCGAGATCCTCTACGACCCCGGCTTCGCCGCCGGTGCGGCGACCGCTTCGATCCACCCGGCCTACGGTGCGGCGGTGATCGACTCGGTGGTCGAGCCCGCCCCCGGAGTGGTGCGCGTCACCTTCCACGCCACCGGCGACGACCTCAACACGCTGCTGCCGGGCCCGTTCCTGGCGGTTTCGATCCCGACCCGCGCCGACGTGCCGGTGGGGAGCCGCTACAACGTGATCCTCGGCCCGGCGACGGCGGTGCTCGACGGCAACGGCCAGCTGATCGGGGTCGAGATGGAGGAGCCCGAGGTGCTGCGCTTCGTGCGCGCCAGGCTGCAGTTCCTCTCCGGTTTCGACGACGGCACCACCGACGACTTCTGGCCGGCCAACTGAACCACCCCCTTCCTCCGCATCGGGTTGCAGCCCCGGGGATTCCCCCCGGGGCTCTTTTTCGTTCTGAAGGCTACGGTGGTGGGGAGGCGACCGGGAATCTCCGGGGCCGGGAACCTGCGCGCACGACGG
>CAYYIK010000142.1:0-4195 GCA_964471955.1 uncultured Thermoanaerobaculia bacterium
TGGTAGCGCGTACGGGATTCGAACCCGTGTTACCGACGTGAGAGGCCGGTGTCCTGGACCCCTAGACGAACGCGCCAGGAACGGGGAATCTATCGAACCTGCCGGGGGTGGTGCAAGGCGGCTTCCGGACCTGCGGAAGAACTTGGGCGCCTTCCTGCGACGGAGCTCCGGCGAACTTCCCGGCCCGGGCGGTCAGGACTCGCGGAAGACGATTCTGACGCCGTCGGGGTCGTGGGTTTCGAAGGCGAGGCTGCCGTCGGGCTCTCTCTTCAGGCCGCCGGGGATGTTCTGGTCGCGGAAGATCAGCTCTTCGTAGGCCTTCTCGGCGGAGGGGACGGCGAGCACCACGGTCAGCTTGTGCTGCGGCCCCTGGTAGTCGAAAACCTCGTCGCGCCGGCCGCGGCCGGCGTCGCTGCCGTGGGCGCGCCCGAGCACCTCGATGGCCCCGGTCCCCGCCTGGAAGAGCGCCCCGCGCCCCCCCTCGCGATCCCAGATCTGCAGCCGCGGCAGCGCCAGCACCTCACCGTAGAAGCGGCAGGTGCGATCGAAGTCGTTCGCCTTGACCACCACGCGAAATTGCCGGATCTCCATGATCTCCCGTCCTCGCGCGCGATCCTCGCACGAGCGGGGCCGCCGCGTCGAGGCCGGTGGTATCGTTTCGCGCCGTGAAGATCCCGGCTCGCGTCTGCGGCAGCCTGCTGCTGGCTGCCCTCGCCGTCGCCGGCCTCGCGCGGGCCCAGCAGACCGGCGACGAACCGCCGCCCGTCGTGTTGCTCGCTTCCGGCACCGGTACCCTGGCGCTCGCGGGCACCGCCGACGCACCGCTGCCCTGGATCGAGACGCCGGGCGGCGTCCTGGTCGACCTGGCGCCGCTCGTCGGTCGCCTCGGCGGCGAGCTCGCCTCGGGGCAGCTGGGTGCCAGCGCCACCCTCTCGGTCGGCGGTCTCGAGCTGATCCTGGTGCCCGGCAGCGCCGCGGTGACCCGCGGCACCGACATCCTCACCCTGTCGCAGCCGGTGCTCGAGCACGAAGGGCGCCTCCATGCGCCGCTCGATCTCATTGCCCACGCCTGGGGCGAGGCGAGCGGCGTGACCGCCCGCTGGCAGAGCGCGACGCGCCGCCTCGAGCTGGTCCGCCCGTCGAGTCGCGAGATCACGGTCGACCTCTCGCACGTCCACCTGCAGGGGGTGACCACCGTCGCCCTGCGCTTTCCCGAAGCGATTCGCTACCGGGTCGACAGCCGCCCGGGCGGCATCGACCTGGTGGTCATCGGCCCGCGCCTGGCGGCCGCGGCGCCGCGCGCCATCGACGACCCCTGGCTGCGCGGCGTGCGCCTGACGAGCGATCGCATCCGGCTCGACCTCGCGCCCGGCGTCGAAACCGACGACTACGTGCTGACCGAACCGTTCCGCGTCGTCGTCGATCTGTTCCGGGCACCCGAGCCGGAGGTCGCCGAGACCGCGCCGGCTCCCCGCCCGCGCACCGAGCGCCCCGGCCTGCGGACGATCGTCCTCGACCCCGGCCACGGCGGCGAGGAGACCGGCACCATCGGTCCGGCCGGCACCCCCGAGAAGGAGCTCACGCTGGCGCTGGCGCGCTCGCTGGCCGAGCGGCTGCGCAGCGAACTGGGGGTCGAAGTCATCCTCACCCGCAACGACGACGTCACCCTGGCCCTCGACGAGCGCGCCGCGATCGCCAACCAGCGCCAGGCCGACCTGTTCATTTCGATCCACCTCAACGCCACCGTGCGCGGCCAGGCGCGCGGCGCCGAGACCTACTTCCTCGCCCTCGCCGCCACCGACGCCCGCGCCGCCGAGCTCGCCTCGCTCGAGAACCTGACCGGCAATCCGGCCGCCACCCAGCCGGGCAGCGAGGAGTTCGACCTGCAGCTGCTGCTCTGGGACCTCGCGCAGAGCCGCCACCTGGAGGCCAGCCAGCGCTTCGCCACGCTCGTCCAGGCCGAGCTCAACGGCGCTCTCGAACTGCCCGACCGCGGCGTCAAGCAGGCGCCCTTCCGCGTCCTGATGGGCGCCGCGATGCCGGCCGTGCTGGTCGAGCTCGGCTTCCTGTCCAACGGCGAAGAGGAGCAGAAGCTGCGCGATCCGGGCTACCGGACCCGCCTGGTGGACACCCTGGTGCGCGCCGTGGCGCGCTTCCGCAGCGAGCTCTCCGGCGCCGGCGCGGCGACCGCCGCCGGGGCGGCGCCGTGAACCGCCGCGTCGCGACGCTGCTGATCGGCCTGGCGGCCGCCATCCTGCTGGTCGCCATCTACCGGCTGGCGACCCTCCGCCGCGACGACGCCGCGAGCGCGCCCGACGAGGCCGCTGCGCCGCTCGAACTCCTCGCCGCCGAGCCGTTCGCGGCCACCCTCTGGCTCCCCTCCGAGAGCGGCCGGCTGGCCGCCCTGGCGGTCGAGCTCGCGGCGCCGCCGACGCCCGAGGGCCGGGCCGGCGCCCTGCTGGCGGCGCTGTTTGCCGCGGCACCGGAGGCGCCGCTCGCCGCCGTCTTCCCGCAGCCGGTCGAGGTGGGCCACCTGCTGCTGACCGACGGCACCGCCTGGGTCGACCTGCGGTCGCCCGCCGGCGGCGAGCCCCCTTCCTCCGGCTCGACCGTCGAGCTGCTGCGCGTCTACGCCATCGTCCACACCCTGGTGCGCAACCTCCCCGAGGTCTCGCGCGTCGTGCTGCTCTGGAACGGCGTCCAGCGCCAGGGTTTCCCCGGCCACGTCGACACCGGCCACCCGCTCGTCCCCCAGGCGGCGCTCGAGCCGTGACGGCGAACCTCCGGGACCGGCGCGGCGCCATCGGCGTCTTCGACTCCGGCGTCGGCGGCCTGACCGTCGCCGCGGCGCTCGCGCGCGCCCTGCCGCGGGAGCACATCCTCTACCTCGGCGACACGGCCCGCCTCCCCTACGGCACCAAGTCCGAGCAGACGGTGGCGCGCTACACGCAGACCAACGTCGACTTCCTCGCCGGGCGAGGCGTCAAGGCGGTGGTGGTCGCGTGCAACACCGCCTCGGCCCTGGCGCTGCCGCACCTGGTCACCGATCTGCCGGTCTGGGGGGTCATCGAACCGGGAGCGCGCCGCGCGGTCGAGACGACGCGCGGACGGGTGGGCATCCTCGCCACGGAGTCGACGGTGCGCTCGGGCGCCTACGCGCGGGCGCTCCACGCCCGGCGCGCCGACCTCGAGGTGCTCTCCCAGCCCTGCCCGCTGCTGGTGCCGCTGGTCGAGGAGGGGTGGCTCGACGACCCGGTGACCCGGCAGGTCGTCGAGCGCTACCTGGCGCCGCTGATCGCCCGCGGGATCGACACCCTGGTGCTCGGCTGCACGCACTATCCCCTGCTGGCGCCGCTGATCGCCGAGATCGCCGGACCCGGGGTCACGCTGGTCGACTCGGCCGCGGCGGTGGCCGCCGAGGTCGCCGCGGGGCTGGCCGGCGCCGGCCTCGCCGCCGACCAGCGCCAGGGCGAGGACCACATCTGTGTCACCGATGTCGGCGAGCGCTTCGAGCGGCTGGCGCGCGAGATCCTCCAGCGCCCCACGCGCCTGGAACTGGTCGATCTCGGCACCCCCGAACGGGAGGGCGTGCGATGACGGAGAACCCCGGCAGCCCCGACGGCGGCCGGCGCGCCGGCGGACGCGCCGCCGACGCGCTGCGACCGACGACCATCGAGATCGACGTCTCCAAGTGGGCGGAGGGGGCGGCGCTCATCGCCACCGGCGACACCCGGGTGCTGGTCACCGCCTCGGTCGAAAACCGCGTCCCCGGCTTTCTCGCCGGATCGGGGCGCGGCTGGCTCACGGCGGAGTACTCCATGCTGCCGCGCGCCACCTCGACCCGCAACCCGCGCGAGGTCGCCAAGGGGCGGCCGACCGGCCGCACCGCCGAGATCCAGCGCCTGATCGGGCGTGGCCTGCGCGCCGCCATCGATACGTCGCTGCTGGGCGAGCGGACACTGACCCTCGACTGCGACGTCCTGCAGGCCGACGCCGGCACGCGCACCGCGGCGGTGACCGGCGGCTGGGTCGCCGCGGCCCTCGCTCTGTCGCGCCTCTATCTCGCCGGCGACCTGCCCGGCTGGCCGCTGATCGCCCAGGTGGCGGCAGTGTCGGTCGGCATCGTCGGCGGTGTGCCGCTGCTCGACCTCGACAGCGGCGAGGACCAGTCGGCCGAGGTCGACGTCAACGTCGT
>CAYYIK010000143.1:0-4108 GCA_964471955.1 uncultured Thermoanaerobaculia bacterium
CCAGCATGGTGCGGATCTGCACCGGCGAGGTGTGGGTGCGCAGCAGCCGCCCGTCGGCGAGCATCAGGGTGTCCTGGGCGTCGCGCGCCGGGTGATCTTCGGGGAAGTTGAGCAGCGCGAAGTTGGTCCGGTCGTCCTCGACCTCAGGCCCTTCGGCGACGCTGTAGCCGAGGCCGCGGAAGATCTCCTCGATCTGCCGCGCCACGCGGGTGACCGGATGGAGCGAACCGGTCGCCGGACGCCGCCCGGGCAGGGTGACGTCCTCGCGCGCCGCGGCGAGCCGGGCGGCCCGTTCGCCCGCGGCAAGCTCCTCGTCGCGGCGTTCGAGCGCCGCCTCGACGCGGGTCTTCAGCTGATTGAAGGCCTGGCCGAAGGCCCGCTTGTCCGGTGCCAGACGGAGGAGCGCCTGCAGGTCGCGCAGGCGGCCCTGGCGAGCGCCGGCCCACTCCACCCGCAGGCTCTCCCACCCGGCCCGGTCGGCGGCCGCCGCGATGGCCGACTCCGCCGCCGCGGCCAGCCGCTCCAGCTCCTCCGGGGTCGGGACCGCGCCGCCTTGGGTCGTCGTCCCCTCCCCGCCCATGACGCTTACGCCCGGGCCGGCGCCTTGTCGGCCCGGTCGAGCGCCTGGCGGGCGAGATCGACCAGGTTGGCGAACGGCTTCGGATCCTCGGACGCGGCGAGCTGCGCCAGCACCTTGCGGTCGAGCGCGCAGCCGGCCAGCTTCAGGCCGGAGATGAACCGGTTGTACGAGAGCCCGTGCTCGCCGGCCGCCGCGTTGATGCGGACGATCCAGAGCGAACGGAAGTTGCGCTTCTTGGCACGGCGGTCGCGGGTGGCGTACTTGTCCGCCTTGTCGACCGCCAGCTTGGCCATCCGGTAAGCGTTCGACTTGACCCCGAAAAAGCCGCTGGACAGCTTGAGAATCTTCTTGCGCTTCTGAGTGCGCTTGTTACCCCGCTTGGCGCGCGGCATGGTACGAACCTCGTTGTCTCGCCCCGGTCACCCCGGGACGGCCAGAGCCGCCGGTGCTCCTCGCGGGGCACCTCGGCTTCCGTCGCCGCCGGACAGGTTCGCTTCCGGTCGCGCGACGGAGATGGAATTGCGGATCGATCAGGCGATGAGCTGCTTGACGGTGCTGGCGAGGGCGCCGGTCTGCTCGACCTCGTGGCGCAGGTGCCGCTTGCGCGACTGCGACTTCTTGGTGAGGATGTGGCGCTTCATCGACTGATGCCGCATCACCTTGCCGGTCGCCGTCAGCTTGAAGCGCTTCTTGGCGCCCTTGTGGGTCTTCTTCTTCTGAGCCACGGTACTTCTCCTATGCGTTTTCCGCCGCCGGACGCTCGGATGGCGCGGCCGGGACGGAGGCCGGCCGCTTGGCGGGGACCGGCTTCTTGGATGGGCCGAAGACCAGATGCATCCGGTTTCCGGCCATTTCGGGGTTGCCCTCGGCGACCCCCTGCTCGCCCAGATCGACGATCAGCTTCTTGAGCAGCGACAGGCCGAGATCCGGCTTCGACATCTCACGTCCGCGGAACTGCACGGTCGCCTTGACCTTGTCCCCCTCCTCGAGGAACCGGCGGGCGTTGCGCAGCTTCACGCCGTAGTCGTGATCGTCGATGTTGGGCCGGAACTTGACCTCCTTGATCTGGAACTGCTTCTGCTTGCGCTTCGAATCGTGCGCCTTCTTCTTCTGCGCGTAGAGAAACTTGCCGAAGTCCATGATGCGACAGACCGGCGGGCGCGCCTCCGGTGCCACTTCGACCAGGTCGAGCCCCGCCTCGCGCGCGATGCGCTGCGCCTCTTCGGTGGGGATGACCCCGAGCTGTCCACCTTCCGCGTCGATCACCCGGACCTCGCGGACCCGGATCGCCTCGTTGATGCGTGCCGTTCTGTCGATGCGCCGCTCCCCCCTTCGGAGCCACCCAGCGGCCGGCTCCCGCTCTCCTCACCGGGCGGTCCATCCGCCCGCGGGCCGGTCCCTGTCCCGCCGAAACCAGTGAATCTTAAGCCAAATCCCCCGGATCGGGCAAAGCCTCGGCCCGGCTCCGGGCGCGCCCGCCCAGCCAGTCGATCAGCCGGCCGGCGGCAATCCCCTTGTGCTCGCGGCCGCTGCGCAGCCGTACCGCCACCGTGTCGTCGGCCGCCTCGCGCTCCCCGACAACCAGCATGTAGGGGATCTTGAGCAGCTGCGCCTGGCGGATCTTGTAGCCGAGCTTCTCGTCGCTCTCGTCGACCTCGGCCCGGACGCCGGCGGCGACCAGCCGCTCGGCCAGCCGCCGGCCGTGCGCCAGGGTCTTCTCGGAGACCGGCACCACCCGGGCCTGGACCGGCGCCAGCCAGAGCGGGAAGGCGCCGGCGGTGTGCTCGATCAGGATGCCGAGGAAGCGCTCGACCGATCCGAGCATGGCGCGGTGGATCATCACCGGCCGCTGCATCGATCCGTCGGGCGCCACGTACTCGAGCTCGAAGCGCTGCGGCAGCTGGTAGTCGAGCTGCACCGTGCCGAGCTGCCAGGCGCGCCCGATCGCGTCGCGCACCCGGAAGTCGATCTTCGGGCCGTAGAAGGCGCCGTCGCCCGCGTTGACCGAGTAGGCGAGACCGTTGCGGTCGAGCGCCGACATGAGGCCGCGCTCGGCGACCTCCCACTGCTCGTCGGAGCCGACCCGCTTCTCCGGCCGGGTGCCGACCGCGATCTCGACCCCTTCGAAAGCGAAAGTCCGGTAGATGTCGAGGATGATGCCGACGGCGCGCATCACCTCGGACTCGACCTGGTCGTCGGTGCAGAAGACGTGGGCGTCGTCCTGGGCGAACGAGCGCACGCGGGTCAGCCCGGAGGTGACGCCGGAGCGCTCGTAGCGGTGCAGGCGGCCGAAATCGGCGTAGCGGATCGGCAGGTCGCGGTAGGAGTGCTTGCCGTGGCCGTAGATCAGGCAGTGGGTCGGGCAGTTCATCGGCTTGACGGCGTACTGGCGCTCGTCGAGCTCGGTGAAGAACATGTTCTCCCGGTAGTTGCCGTAGTGCCCGGAGATCTTCCACAGCTCGACGTCGAGGATCTGCGGCGTCACCACCTCGCCGTAGCCGTTGGCCGCGTTGAGCTCGCGCACGTACTGAATCAGGCCGTTGTAGACCGCCGCCCCCTTCGGATGGAAGAAGGGCGAGGCGGGCGCCAGCGGCGAGAAGCTGAACAGGTCGAGCTCCGGGCCGAGCCGCCGGTGGTCGCGTGCCCGGGCCTCCTCGGCCGCCTTCTCCCAGGCCTCGAGCTCGCGGGCGCTCGCGAAGGCGGTGCCGTAGAGGCGCTGCAGGCGTTCGCGCGACTCGTCGCCGCGGAAGTAGACGCCGGAGGCCTCGAGCAGCCGCACGGCGCCGATCTGCGAGACGTGGCGCACGTGGGGACCGCGGCACAGATCGACGAAGCGGCCGTGGCGGAAGAGGGTGATCGTCTCCCCCTCGGGGATGTCGCGCAGCCGCTCGAGCTTGAGGTCGTTGCCGAGCTCGCGGAAGATCCGCTCGGCCTCCTGCCGCGACACCTCGATGCGCTCGAAGGCGGCGTCCTCGGCGAGGATCTCCTGCATCTTCGCCTCGATCGCCGCGAGGTCCTCGGGGGTGAAGGGGCGCGGGAAGCGGAAGTCGTACTGGTACTTCTCCGAATGGTCCTGCCGGCCGGCGTCGTAGAGCGCCTCCGGCCACAGGCGGGTCACCGCGTCGGCCAGCACGTGCTCGGCCGAGTGCCGGATGAAGACCCCCGCCTCGGGGCTCTTGACGGTGACGATGCGCAGCGCGCCGCCGCTCGCCAGCGGCTGGCGCAGGTCGACCGTCTCGCCATCGAGCTCGGCGCCCACCGCGTCGCGCGCCAGCTTCGGACCGATCGCCTCGGCGACCGCGAGCGGCGTCGTCCCCGCCGGAACCGTGCGGGCCGAGCCGTCGGGAAGGGTGAGGGTGATCTCCGGGGTCAGCGCTTCGGACATGGGGGGCTCGGGGGTCGGCAAGCGGTGCGAGTGCGGCGACCGGCTTTCCGGCCGGCCGGGCGCAGCGTCCGCCGCGGCGCGGACGAGGCGCGAAACTGGTGGGCGCTCGCGGACTCGAACCGCGGACCTCTTCCGTGTGAAGG
>CAYYIK010000144.1:0-3970 GCA_964471955.1 uncultured Thermoanaerobaculia bacterium
GGCCGCGCCGGTGCCGCGCGCCGCCCCCGGCGCACCCGCTCCGGCTCCGGCCCCGGCGGCCGTCCCGGCGGCCACGCCGGCCCCGGCGCCGCCGCGCCCGGTACCCGCCGTCGTGGCGCGGGAGGCCGAGGCGGAGGCCCAGCGGGCGCGGGTGGCCGAGGCCGAGAAGCTGCTCGACAAGTACATCCGCGAGCACAAGCAGTCGCTGGCGCGCTTCGCCCTCGACACGCTGCTCGAGCTGGTGCCCCATCACCCGCGCCGGGCCGACTACGAGGCCTGGGTGGGGTTGATCGGCGAGGAGGTCGAACAGCTCAAGCGCGCCCAGGCGGCGCTCGAGGAGGGGCGACAGGCGCTCGCCCAGGGGGATCTCGCCGCCGCGCGGCGCAAGGCCGAGGAGGTCGAGAAGGCCGATCCGTCGCACCGGCTGGCCGACGCCTTCCGGGCGGAGGTCGAGGAGGCGGAGGCGCGCACCCGCCTGTCGGCCGAGGTCGACCGCCGCCGCGACCGGCTCGAGCAGCTCATCGACGGCAAGCGGCTGCGCGAGGCCGAGCAGGAGCTCGAGCGGCTCGCCGGCAGCGGCCTGGCGCGGGTGTCGGTCGAGACCTACCGCCTGCGCATCGCCGACATCGCGGCGCTCGCCGACCGCGAGGTCCGCACCCAGGAGTTCGAACGCCGCTATCGCGAACGAATCCAGGCGCACGACTACATGGCGGCGCGCGAAGTGGCGCTCGAGCTCGAGCGGCTGGTTCCCGACAGCCCGCGCCCGCAGCAGCTGATCTCCGAGATCTCCCGCCTCGAGGACATCTATCGCCGCCAGCTCGGCGTCGAGCAGGGGGTGCGCCAGCTCGAGACCTTCCTCGATCAGCGCAAGGTGGCCGAAGCGGAGATGACGCTGCGCATCGTCCTGCAGATGGCGCCCGACCACCCCCAGCGCGGCCACTTCGAGCAGCGCGTCCGGGCGCTCAAGCTGGGCGGGCGCTGACGCCGCATCGCTTGCCGCCTCGCGCGGGCGGACCGTAGACTTGCCCGCCCGGAGAGCCGCATTCCATGTCCCCATCGCACGACCGCGTCCGTCGTTACGCCCTGATGAAGCTCACCCGCGAATTCGACGCGCGGTTCGAGTCGCTGCTGCTCACCGGCCGGGTGGCCAAGTGGTACAGCGCCATCGGCAACGAGGCGATCACCGTTCCCGCCGGCCTGGCGCTCGAGCCGGGGGACGTTCTCTGTTCGCTGCACCGCGACGTGGGCGCCATCCTCGCCCTCTATCTCGATGCCGCGCGCTGCTTCCCCGGCGAAGGCCTCGGCGAGGCGGACGGCCGCCGGCCCGAGCCCGAGCGGCTCCTGCGGCGCCTCGCCTGCCAGGTGCTCGGACGTGACGAGGGCTTCTCGCGCGGCATCGAGCGCTCCTATCACTACGGACACTTCGATCCCGCGGCCGGCATCCTGCACGTCGGCATGATCAGCCACCTGGGCGCGATGATTCCGGTGGCGGCCGGCTGCGCCTTCGCGCTCAAGAAGGCGGGCTCCGACCGGGTGGCGATCAACTTCATCGGCGAGGGGGGCACCTCCACCGGCGACTTTCACGAAGCGCTCAACCTGGCCGCGGTCTGGAAGCTGCCGCTGGTGCTGGTGATCGAGAACAACCGCTACGCCTTCTCGACGCCGGCACGCCAGCAGTACGCCTGCCTGCAGCTCTCCGATCGGGGCGTCGGCTACGGCATTCCGGCCGAGACGGTCGACGGCAACGACCCCGAGGCGATGGTCAAGGCACTCGAAAGCGCGGTGGCGAGGGCGCGCACCGGCAAGGGGCCGACGCTGCTCGAGGCGATGGTCGGGCGCCTGCGCGGACACGCCGAAGGGGACGGCTCGATGAAGGTCGTGCCGCCCGACGAGCTGGCGATCTACCAGGCGCTCGACCCGGTCCCCGCCTATGCCCGTCGGCTCGAGTCCGAAGGGGTACTCGACGCCGAGCGCCGCGCGCGCCTCGACGCCCGCGCCCGGGCCCTGGTCGAGCGCGCGATCGACTCGGCGCTCGAGGCCGCCCATCCCGATCCGGCCGTCGCCTTCCGGCCGGTGTTCGCCGAGCAGGACGGCCCGCCGCTGCTGGCCGCCCCGCCGGCCGGGGCCGATCTCGAGGACACCGCCGTCTCGACCGTTCGCACCGCGGCAGCGGCCGACGAACCCGCGGCGATGGCCGCCTTCACCGGCGCGCCCGGCGAGCCGGTGGGCGAAGGGGAGATCACCTATCTCGAGGGGCTGCGCGAGGCGCTGCTCGAGGAGATGGAGCGCGACCCGTCGGTCGTGCTGCTCGGCCAGGACATCGGCGCCTTCGAAGGCGCCTTCCGCGTCACCCGCGGGCTCCACGCCCGCTGGCCGGCGCGGGTCCTCGACACGCCGATCTCCGAGTCGGGGACGCTCGGGCTGGCGGCCGGCGCGGCCCTGCTCGGCTTCCGTCCGGTGGTCGAGATGCAGTTCGCCGACTTCGTCGCCTGCGGCTTCAATCAGATCGTCAATGTCCTCGCGAAACTCTTCTATCGCTTCGAGCGCCCCTGCCCGGTAGTCATCCGCCTGCCGGCCGGTGGGGGGGTGGGCGCCGGTCCGTTCCACTCCCAGAACCCGGAGGCCTGGTTCGCCCACGTCGCCGGGCTCAAGGTCGTCTGTCCGGCCACCGCCGCCGACGCCAAGGGGCTGCTCAAGGCGGCGATCCGCGACCCCAACCCGGTCATCTTCTGCGAGAACAAGTACCTCTACCGGCGCATCAAGGAGCGTCTGCCGAAGGGGGAGGTGCTGACCCCGCTCGGCCGGGCGCGGGTGGCGCGCGCCGGCAGCGACCTGACGCTGGTCGGCTGGGGGACGCAGGTCTGGACGGCGCTCGAGGCGGCCGAGACACTCGCCGGCGAGGGGATCTCGGCCGAGGTCATCGACCTGCGCACGCTGGTGCCCTTCGACGCCGAGACGGTGCTCGATTCGGTCCGCCGGACCGGGCGCGTCGTCGTCGTCCACGAGGCGCAGGAGACCGGCGGCTTCGGCGGCGAGGTGGCGGCGCGCATCGCCGACGCCGCCTTTGCCTGGCTCGACGCGCCGATCCGTCGCGTCGCCTATCCGGATCGGCCGAGCCCCTACTCGCGGGTGCTCGAACAGGCCCTCGCGCCCGACGCCGCCCGCGTCGTCGCGACGGCGCGCGAGCTCGCCGCCTGGTGAGCCGGCTTCAGGCCGGCACGTGCCGCAGGTCCACGCCGGCCTCTGCGATCAGCCGGCGGTAGACCTCCTCGAGTTCGCTCGCGTAGGCGAAGGGCTCGGCGAAGACGATGCGCCGGATGCCCGCCTGGATCGCCTCCTTGGCGCAGCCGAAGCAGGGGCGCAGCGTCGTGTAGAGAACCCCGCCCTGGGTGGCGTTGCCGTGGCGCGCGGCGAAGACGATGGCGTTCTGCTCGGCGTGCACGCAGATGCAGGCGTCGTAGCCGGCGCCCACCGGCGCGTCCGAGGCGCAGCGCGGGCAGCCGCCGTCCGCGCAGTTGCGCACGCCGACCGGGGTGCCGTTGTAGCCGGTGGCGATGATCGCGTTGTCGACCACCACCACCGCCCCCACTTGCCGGCGCAGGCAGCTGGCGCGCGCCGCCACGGCGCGCGCGATGCCCAGGTAGTACTCGTCCCAGCCCGGCCTTGTCTGCGGCATACGAACCTCCGAACTCCCCGCACCGAAGAAAAAGGCCCCGGCGAGCCGGGGCCTTCGCAAAGCGGCCGCGGCGGGCGGCCTCAGAGCATCGTCGCGATGACCAGGGCGATGACCGACATCAGCTTGAGCAGGATGTTGAGCGACGGGCCCGAAGTGTCCTTGAACGGATCCCCCACGGTGTCGCCGACCACCGCCGCCTTGTGCGGGTCGGAGCCCTTGAAGTACTTCTGGCCCTGGATCTCGACCCCCTCCTCGAACATCTTCTTGGCGTTGTCCCAGGCGCCGCCGGCGTTG
>CAYYIK010000145.1:0-1881 GCA_964471955.1 uncultured Thermoanaerobaculia bacterium
TCCGGCGCGTGGCGTCGGCGCGCCAGAGGGCGTAGACGTGGCGGGTCAGGCCCGGCTCGACGCGCACCACCTTGACCCCCTTCGGCACCGGGCCGCGGCCGAGGCGCGGCAGCACGGCGACGCCGAAACCCGCCGCGACCAGCGCGAGCTGGGTCTGGTACTCGCTCGCGGTGTGGCGGATGCGCGGTTCGCGGCCGAGGCCGCGCAGGGTCGACAGCAGCCAGTCGTGGCAGATCGCCCCGGCCGGCCAGGAGATCCACTCCTCGCCGGCGAGCTCGGCGAGCGGCACCACCCGGCGCTTCGCCAGCCGGTGCGATGCCGGCAGCGCGACGTCGGCGATGTCGTCGGCGAGCGGCGCGCGCTCGAGCCCGTCGGGGATCGGCAGCGGCGCGTTCTTCCAGTCCTGGGCGATGACGAGGTCGAGATCGCCGCGCACCAGCCGCGGCAGCGAGGCGTTCGGCTCGATCTCGTGGACGTCGAGCGCGAGCTTCGGGTGGCGGCGGGCGAGGCGCGCGAGCGCGGTCGGCGCGAGGCCCCGCACCGCGGTCGAGAAGGCGCCCACCGAGAGCCGGCCGGCGACCACGCTCTTCCTCTCGTCGAGCTCGGCCTCGGCCTGGCGCAGCGCCGAGAAGGCGCGCTCGGCGTGGCGGGTGAGCACGCCGGCGGCGTCGGTCAGCGCCACGCCGCGGCCGCGCCGCTCGAGCAGCGGCTCGCCGACCTCGCGCTCGAGCTTGGCGATCTGCTGCGAGACCGCCGACGGCGTGATGTGCAGCACCTCGGCGGCGGCCTGGAGCGAGCCGTGGCTGGCGACGGCGTGGAGGGCGCGAAGACGCTCGAGGCTGATCATGTAGCGATTCTAAAGGAAACTGCCAAAAACATTTCGCTTGTTCTTAACTGACCGGAGCCCTATCGTCTCCGCCATGAAGCCCCCGACCCTCGTCCCGACCCCCGCTCCCGGCCCGGCGCCGGGCGCCGCGCGCTTCGGCGACACCCTGCTGCTCGTCGCCCCCGGCGTGATCTGGGGCGCCTCGTTCCTGTTCATCGCCGAAGGGCTCGAGATCCTCGGCCCGGACGGCGTCACTTTCGCGCGCCTCCTGATCGGCTTCCTGACCCTCGCCCTCTTCCCGGCCGCCCGGCGCCCGCTGCCGCGCGCGGGGTGGGCGGGGGCGGCGCTGCTCGGCGTGATCTGGATGGCGTTCCCCCTGAGTCTCTTCCCGCACGCCGAGCAGCGCGTCTCCTCGGCGCTCGCCGGCATGCTGAACGGCGCGGTGCCGCTGGTCGCCGCGGCCGTCGCGGCGCTGCTCGCGAGGCGGCTGCCGTCGCGCGGCATCGTCGCCGGGCTCGCGGTCGGGCTCGCCGGCGTCGCGATGGTCGCCTGGCCGAGCCTCGGCGCCGGCGGCAGCTCGCTCGCCGGCGTGGTGATGGTGCTCGCCGCGGTCGTCTCGTACGGCTTCGCGGTCAACCTGGCGCGGCCGCTCCAGATCGCCCACGGCGCGCTGCCGGTGCTGCTGCGGGCGCAGGCCGTGGCGCTGGTGCTGACCGCGCCGCTCGGGGTGCCGGATCTGCTCGCGATGCGGTTCGAGGTCGCGCCGATTCTTTCGGTCGTGGCACTCGGCGCGCTCGGTACCGGCGTCGCCTTCGTGCTGATGTCGATCGCCGCCGGCCGCCTGGGCGCGACGCGCGCTTCGGCGACGACCTTCCTGATGCCGCCGGTGGCGCTCGTCCTCGGAGTCGTCGTGCGCGGCGAGCAGGTGGCGCTGCTGTCGGTTCTCGGCGGCGCCGTCTGCGTCGCCGGTGCGTGGTGGATTCGCCGCGCCCAGGAGCACGCCGTGGCGGCGCCGAAGGTGGTGGTGGTCCCGGCCGAGGAGCGCGCGGCGTAAG
>CAYYIK010000145.1:1981-3937 GCA_964471955.1 uncultured Thermoanaerobaculia bacterium
TGGTGGTGGTCCCGGCCGAGGAGCGCGCGGCGTAAGAGTCGCATAGCAAGACGCCCCGACATGCTGGGGGCGCCTGCAGTCGTTCAGCGGCTGCCGAGCAGTTGTCTGGCCGCTTCGATCCGCGTCGTCCCCAGCGGGTGGGTCGCCAGCCACGCCAGCGCCCGCTCGCCGCGCCCTTCGCGTTCGGCGAGGCGTTCGAGCAGGCGGACCGACGCCGTCGCGTCGAGGCCGCGGTCGCGCAGGCGGCGGACGGCGGCGGCGTCGGCGGCGCGCTCGCGGCGGCGGCCGAAGCGGTGGAGCGCCACGCGCCCCGCGAGCTGGCCGGCGTCGAGCGGCGTGCCGGCTTCGACGCCGACCATCGACAGCGCGACGGTGAGCACCAGCCCGCGGCCGATCGCCCGCAGGTTGTCGCGATGCTCGAGGTGGGCGAGCTCGTGGGCGAGCACGAACGCCAGCTCGGCGTCGTCGACCTGGTCGAGCAGGCCGCGCGTCACGACGATCGCCCCGCCCGGGAGCGCCAGGGCGTTGAGCTCGTCGCTTGCCATCACGCCCAGCACGGGCCGCGGCTCGGCGGGGCCGAGCGACGCCATCACCCGCTCGATCCGCTCGCGATCCTCGGCGCGTTCGATCTCGATCGCGCCGACCACCGCGCCGAACAGCGCCCGCTCGCGCTCGGGGGAGATCCGCCCGGCGACGGCGTCGGCCGCGAGGCCGCCGAGCCAGACCAGCAGCAGCAGCAGGACGGCGAGGCCGCCGACGACGAGCTGGACGAGCTCGACGAGCGGGCTCCCCCTGGCGACGTTCGACGTCTCCTCGGGGAGCTTCTCGACGAATCTCACCCGGCGGCGCTCCTCCGCGCCCCGAGCTCGGGGACGACCAGGCCGGTGCCGTAGGCGAGCACCTCGACGCCGGCGATCCCCTTGCCGTCGCGCCGCGCTGCAGCGATCGCCGCGGTCTCGAGCCGCGCGTTGGAGATGACGGTGAAGCCGCGGCGCCTGGCGTCCTCCTTCATGCGCAGGACGGCCTCGCGGCGGGCGCGGTCCATCAGGCTCTCGTAGGCGCCGAGTCGGCCGCCGACCAGGTTGCGCAAGCCGGCGAGGAAGCGCTTGAAGTAGTCGAGCGAGACGACGACGCTGCCGGTGACGAGGCCGCTTCTCGCGACGTTCCAGTCGGCGGGCAGGGTCTCGAAGGTCAGGGCCGGCAGCTTGACCAGCGCCTGCTCGCGGGAGCGGATCGACTGAAAGTGATTGCGCTCGGCGATCGAGCCGGCGACGTAGCCGACCGCGAGCAGCAGCGCAGTGAAGCCGAGGCCGAAGATCAGCCCGAAGGTATCGGGGTTCATCCCTCGACCTTGACCGCCGTCCCGTAAGCGAACAGCTCGGCGGCGCCCTGCGAGATCGAGCTGGTGGAGAAGCGGACGTTGACGACGGCGTTGGCGCCGATCGCCTCGGCCTCACGGATCATCCGGTCAACCGCCTCCTGCCGCGACTCGGCGAGCAGCTCGGTGTAGCCCTTGAGCTCGCCGCCGACGAGGTTCTTGAAGCCCGCCGCGATGTCGCGCCCGACGTGCTTGGCGCGCACGGTCGACCCGCTCACCAGCCCGTAGAACTCGACGATGGCCTTGCCCGGAACGGTCTCGACATTGCTCAGCAACATACCCTCTCCTCCCCGCCGCGAAAGGCGGACCGCAAAATGAACCCCTCCACCGGAATGGCGCCGGGGATTCTAACGCCGCGCCTCTTCGACCACGAGCGCCGCCCCACGGCCGCGGAGAAGTGGCCGCGCTCGACGCCCTACCTGCTGCGCGGCCAGATCCTCTTCCGGATGGCGGAAACGCTGAAGGGCCGCGCGTCGGCTTGCGAGTCGCTGCTGCGCTCGACGTCGGGAGCGCCCGCGGCAGCGCGGTCTAGCCTCTGAAGGCGTAGGAGACCTTGAGGAAGAGCTCGCGCGAGGCGG
>CAYYIK010000146.1:0-3805 GCA_964471955.1 uncultured Thermoanaerobaculia bacterium
CGTCGGCCGCCGCCGGCGCGGCGGCGAGCAGCAGGGTGAGCAGCAGGTCCGGCCAGCGGCGCCGGCGGTGCGACGGGAGAGTGCGTGCGCTCATGATCGCCTCCGCTCCCGGCCGCGGCCGGGAAGTCGAGAAGCGGAGCTCTGGTGACGGGGGAGATCGGGTGCTGCGGGCCGCGGCGCGCGTCGCCGCGGCGGCCTTCCCTACGCCGGCATGAACCGGATCAGGTCGATGAGGGTCTGATCTCAGGCCTCTCCTGCGAGGCCACCCCTAGGCTCCGACGCCGCAAGTGTCCCGCGATCGGCGGCGCGCGTCAACCGCGCCGGTGCGCGGCCGGGCCGCCCGCCGGCGTCTTGACAGGCCCCGGCGCCGCCGGGATGCTGGCCGCGAGGAGTCTGCCGATGAGCAAACGCCGTGACACTCCCGCTTCCCGCCCCCGCATCCGCGTCGCCCACCCGCACCACCCCGAGACGTCGGCGGTCGGCGAGGGGTTCGACCCGACGCTTTCGGTGATGGCCGCCCGGCCGCCGATCTACCCGGTCTCGACCTACTGCTTCGGCAGCGCCCAGGCGATGAAGCACTTCTTCGCCGTGGCGCTCGGCACCGAGCAGCTCGAACCGGGCAGCACGCCCGAGCTGATCTACGCCCGTCTCAACAACCCCAACGCCGAGATGTTCGAGGAGGCGCTGGTATCGCTCGAGAAGGGGGGCGCGGCCGCCGCCGCGTCGTTCGCCTCCGGCATGTCCGCCATCACCACCACGCTGCTTACCCTGCTGCGCCCCGGCGACGTCGTGCTGCACACCCTGCCGGTCTACGGCGGCACCGATCACGCCCTCCACCACCTGTTCACCCCGTTCGGAATCGAGGGCCGCGGTGTGCGCGCCGGCGACCACGCGCAGCTGGCCGCGACCGCCCGCGAACTCGGCGAGCGGCTGGCGATGATCTACGTCGAAACGCCGGCCAACCCGACCCTGCGCATGACCGACATCGCCGCCGCGGCCGGGCTGGCCGCCGAGGTGCGCCAGCGTCACGGCCGCGAGGTCCCGCTGGTGGTCGACAACACCTTCCTCGGACCGGTCTTCCAGTCGCCGCTCGCCCACGGCGCCGACCTCGTCATCTACTCGGCGACCAAGTACATCGGCGGCCACTCCGACGTGGTGGCCGGCGCGCTCGTCGGCCGCGACGCCGGGCTGGTCGGCCGTATCAAGGGGACGCGCGCCTTCCTCGGCACCATCTGCGAGCCTTTCTCGGCCTGGCTGCTGCAGCGCAGCCTGGCGACGATCTACACGCGGATGGTCAAGCAGTCGAAGAACGCCGCCAAGATCGTCGAGCGCCTGCGCCGCCATCCGAAGATCGAGCGCGTCCACTACCCGGCCCTGTTCGAGGGCGAGCAGGCGGAGATCTTCCATCGCCAGTGCAGCGCTCCGGGAGGCATGATTTCGATCGAGATCGCCGGCGGTGAGCCGGCCGCCTTCCGTTTCCTCGACGCGCTGCGGATCGCCAAGCTCGCCGTCTCGCTGGGCGGCGTCGAGACGCTCGCCACCCATCCGAAGTCGACCGTCTCGTCCGAGATGTCGGCCGAGGAGCAGGAAGAGGCCGGGATCACCGACGGCCTGGTGCGCATCTCGATCGGCGTCGAATACTGGCGCGACCTGCTGGCCGACCTCGAGCAGGCGCTCGACAAGGCCTGAGGCCCCCCGGCCGGGAGCGCCCGCCCGCCACCCCGCCGGGGGTTGACGCCGCCGCCCGGCCTGCTTACATTTCGTCACATGGCGAAATCACGTAACGAGCCGGGCACCCCGCTCGACCGGCTGGTGGCCGCCGCCAAGGGGCTCGCCCACCCGGCCCGCCTGCGCCTGGTCGGCATGCTGGCCACCGGCGAGCTGTGCGTCTGTCAGCTCACCGCGGTGCTCGAGCTGGCGCCGTCGACGGTCTCGCAGCACCTCGCGGTGCTCGCCCGGGGCGGACTGGTGGGCGAGCGCAAGGAGGGCAAGCTCGTCTTCTACCGGCTGCGCGAGGGCGGCGAGACGGCGACGCTGCTGGCGACGCTGCTCGAGCAACTGGCCGGGGACCCGCAGGCGAAGGCCGACCGCGCGGTCATCGCGCGCCTGCGCCGCGTCCCGATCGCCACGCTGTGCGCCGCCGAGCTCGACCTGGTGGCGATCGGCGTGCGCAAGCCGGCCGTGGCGGCCGGCGCCGGAGCGGGCGGGCGATGAGCGACGGCGCCGACCGCAAGTGGCTGCTCGGCCTTCTCGCCGTGCTGGCGGCGCTCTGGTTCCTGCCGGTCGGCACGCCGCGCTTCGACGCCGCGCTGCTCGAGTCGTTCCAGCTGGCCAAGTGGTACACCCGCGAGCACGTGCTGCTCTGCCTGGTGCCGGCCTTCTTCATCGCCGGCGCCATCGGCGTCTTCGTCAGTCAGGCCTCGGTGATGCGCTGGCTCGGCCCGCGCGCGCCGCGTCCCCTCGCCTACGGTGTGGCGTCGGTCTCCGGCACGGTGCTGGCGGTCTGCTCGTGCACCGTCCTGCCGCTTTTCGGCGGCATCTACAAGCGCGGCGCCGGGCTCGGCCCGGCGTCGGCCTTCCTCTACTCGGGGCCGGCGATCAACGCCCTCGCCATCATCCTGACGGCGCGCATCCTCGGCTTCGAGCTGGGCGTCGCCCGCGCCGTCGGCGCGGTGCTGTTCAGCATCCTCATCGGCCTCGCGATGGCCGGAATCTTCCGCGCCGAGGAGCGCGTTCGTGCCGCCGCCGAGACCCCCCTGTCGCTCCCCGAGCCGCGGCTCTCCCTCGGCCGCCAGGCGACCTTCTTCGCCCTGCTCGTGGCGATCCTCGTCTTCGCCAACTGGGCCCCCGCCGAGAGCGGCGCCTGGGCGGCGATCTTCGCCGCCAAGTGGGCTCTGACCGCCCTCGCCGCGACGGCGCTCCTCGCGGTGCTCGTCGGCTGGCTCGGCCTCGCCGCCTGGCGGGCGCTCGCCGTCGCAGCGGCGGCCGGCCTCGCCGCCGCGCTGGTGCCCGCCCACCCGGAGGTCCCCTTCGCCGTCGGCTTCGCGGCGCTCGTTGCCGTGCTGGCGGGCGACGAGGGCGAGCTCGGCGAGTGGCTCGCCGCCACCTGGGGGTTCGCCCGGCAGATCCTGCCGCTGCTGCTCGCCGGCGTCCTGGCCGCCGGCCTGCTGCTCGGCCGCCCCGGGCACGAGGGGCTGATCCCCTCCGCCTGGGTCGCCGGCGCGCTGGGCGGCAACTCGCTGGCCGCCAACCTCTTCGCCGCGGTGGCCGGCGCTTTCATGTACTTCGCCACCCTCACCGAGGTGCCGATTCTCCAGGGCCTGCTCGGCAGCGGCATGGGCAAGGGCCCCGCCCTCACCCTGCTGCTCGCCGGCCCGGCCCTCTCGCTGCCCGCGATGCTGGTGCTCCGGAGCCTGATGGGGTGGCGCAAGACGCTCGTCTACGTCTCTCTGGTCGTCGTCATGGCGACCGCCACCGGACTGCTCTACGGCGCCATCGCCGCCTGAAAGGAAGGCCATGCCCACCCGTCTGCAGATCCTCGGCACCGGCTGCCCGAAGTGCCGGCTGCTCACCGAGCACACCGAGCGCGCGGCGCGCGAGCTCGGCCTCGACTACGAGCTGGAGAAGGTGACGGATATCGAGCGCATCCTCGACTTCGGCGTCGTGGCGACGCCGGCGCTGGTGGTCGACGGCGAGATCCGCGTCTTCGGCCACGTCCCGTCGACGCCGCGTCTCAAGGAGCTGCTCGCCGGAGCCGGAGCCGCGCCGCGATGACGCGCGGCCTGCTCTTTCTCTGCGTCGCCAA
>CAYYIK010000147.1:0-3800 GCA_964471955.1 uncultured Thermoanaerobaculia bacterium
GTGGGGTGAAACGGAGCGTCAGTAGTAGGGCTCGAGTTCGGGCCAGGCGTCGGACTCGAGGGTCTTCTTGACGTCGTTCATGAAGTGGTCGGCGTCGGCGCCGTCGACCAGGCGGTGGTCGTAGGTGATGCCGAAGTAGCTCATCACCCGGATGGCGATGGTGTCGCAGCCATCTTCGTCGGTGACCACCATGGGGCGCTTCTCGATCGCGCCGATCCCGAGGATCGCCACCTGGGGCTGGTTGATGATCGGCGTGCCGAACAGGCTGCCGAAGACGCCCGGGTTGGTGATCGTGAACGTGCCACCCTGCGCCTCGTCCGGCTTCAGCTTCTTCGTCCGCGCGCGATCCGCCAGATCGTTGGCCGTCTTGGCGAGACCGACCAGATTCAGGTGGTCGGCGTTCTTGATCACCGGCACGAGCAGCCCCCAGTCAAGCGCCACCGCCATGCCGAGGTTGATGTCCTTCTTGAACACCACATTCGTGCCGTCGATCGCCGCGTTGAGCTTCGGGTTCGCCTTCAGGCCGTTGCAGACCGCCTTGAAGATGAACGGCATGTAAGTCAGCTTCGTGCCATTCGCCTTCAGGAAGCCGTTCTTCGCGCGCGCCCGGGCCCGGTCGACCTTGGTGAAGTCCATGTGGAACACCGTCGTCACGTGCGCCGAGGTGTCCTTCGAGTAGCGCATGTGGGCGGCGGTGATCTGGCGGATCTTCGACATCGGCTCGATCACCACGTTCTCGCTCGGCGTGTATGCCGGAACGTGGAACCCGGTCGCCGCCCTGGCGGCCGGCGGCGGAGCGGCGCTCGCGGCGGGAGCCGCGGCGGCGGGGGCGGGGGCGGCCGCAGCCGCGGGCGCGGCGGCGCCCCCCTTCTCGATGAACGACAGGATGTCCTGCTTGGTCACCCGGCCGTGGATGCCGGTGCCGGGGACGCGCGACACGTCGATGCCGTGCTCGCGGGCGATGTTGCGCACCACCGGCGAGGAGAGCGTGCGCACCCGCTCCTCGAGCGAGCCGGCCGCCGCGGCGGGCGCGGCCGCGGGGGTCGCGGCGGGCGCCGCGTCGATCTCGACCTGCGGCGGCTTGGCCTCCGGTGCCGGCTCCGCGGCGCGCACCCCGTCGATCTCCACCTGCGGCGGCTTGGCGGCCGGCGCCGGCGCGGCGCCAGGCTGCTCGCCCGCCGCCCCGATCGTCGCCACCACCGCCCCCACCGCCACCGTCTCGCCCGCCTGGTGGCGAATCTCCAGCAGCGTCCCCGCCGCCGGCGACGGAATCTCGGCGTCCACCTTGTCCGTCGATATCTCGAACAGCGGCTGGTCGCGCTCCACCTTCTCGCCCGCCTTCACCAGCCACTTCGTGATCGTCCCCTCGGCGATCGACTCGCCCATCTGCGGCATCACGACTTCCGTCGCCATCGCTCTCTCCGTGCTCCCCGGTCCCTGCGCGCCGCGGCCGACCCGCCGCCGCGACGATCTTCTACGTTACCCGATCCGCGCGCCACTCGCGGCGCTGCGACCCTTCACTGCGCCAGCAGCTCCCGCACCTTCGCGATCAGCTTGTCGGCGTTCGGCAGGTAGTGATCCTCGAGCGGCGGGCTGTAGGGCACCGGCGTGTCGAGACAGCACAGCCGCGCCACCGGCGCGTCGAGATGCCAGAACGCCTTCTCGGCGATGCGCGCCGCCACTTCACCGGCCAGCGAGCCGGTCAGCGGCTCCTCGTTGAGCACGATCACCCGGCCCGTCTTCTTCGCCGTGGCGAGAATCGCCTCCTCGTCGAGCGGCTTGAGCGTGCGCAGGTCGAGCACCTCGAGCTCGATCCCTTCCGCCGCCAGTCGCTCGGCCGCCTCGAGCGCCACGTGCAGCATCGCCGCGTAGGTGATCACCGACAAGTGCCGCCCCTCGCGGGCCAGCCGCGCCCTGCCGATCGGCACCCGGTGCGCGGCGTCCGGTGCCAGCCCCTTGATGCGGCGATAGAGATACTTGTGCTCGAAGAAGAGGACCGGATTCGGGTCGGCGATCGCCGCGCGGATCAGCCCGTAGGCGTCGTCGACCGTCGCGGGGTAGACGATCTTGAGCCCCGGCGCCCGATGGTAGAACCCCTCGGGATTGGCCGAATGGTAGGCCGAGCCCGACACCCGCCCGCCCGATGGCCCGCGCAGCACCAGCGGCACCCGCTGCTCCCAGCGATAGTGGTTGGGGCCGGCGAAGTTGACGATCATGTCGAAGGCGTTGGCCATGAAGTCGATGAACTGGAACTCGACCACCGGCTTGAGGCCCATCATCGCGGCGCCGATCGCCGCGCCGGTGAAGCCCGACTCGCTGATCGGCGTGTCGATGATGCGCCGCGGGCCGAACTCGTCGAGGAAGCCGGCGGTGACACGGAAGGCGCCGCCGTACCGGCCGAGGTCCTCGCCGATCAGGAAGACCGACGGATCGGCGCGCAGCTCGTCGGCGAGGCCGCGCTGGATCGCCTCGAGCAGGGTGATCTCGCTCACCGTACGTCCTCCGCCCACACCCCCTCCGCCGCGCGCTCCGGCGGCGGGAAGGGCGAGGCCAGCGCGAAGTCGACGTCGGCGTCGAGCTGGCGGTCGACCTCGGCGACGATGGCGTCGAGCTCCTCGCGCGTCGCCAGGCCCTCGCCGAGCAGGTGGCGCTCGAAGCGCAGGATCGGGTCCTTCTCCCGCCAGGCCTCGAGCAGCTCGCGCGGCACGTAGCCGGCGTCGTCGTGCTCGGCGTGCCCCTTCATACGGAAGGTCTTGACCTCGATCATCCGCGCCCCCTCGCCGCGCCGCGCCGCCGCCGTCGCCTCGCGCGTCGCCTCGTACACGGCGAGCACGTCGTTGCCGTCGACGATGCGCGCCGGGATGCCGTAGGCGGCGGCGCGCTGGGCGAGGTCCCGGATCTTCATCTGCGAGGCCGTCGGCGTCGAGTAGGCGTAGCCGTTGTGCTCGGCGATCACCACCAGCGGTACCTCGAGCACCGCCGCGAGGTTCATCCCCTCGTGGAAGTCGCCGGTCGACGTGCCGCCATCGCCGATGTAGGTGACGGCGACGAAGTCCCGGCCCTGGTACTTCGCCGCCAGCGCCACCCCGGCCATGACCGGGATCAGCGCGCCCAGCATCGAAATCGGCGCCACCAGGCCGCGCGACAGGTCGCCGAAGTGGAGGTTGCAGTCCTTGCCGCCGGTCGGGCTGGTGCCGCGCGCCATGTACTGGGTGAACACCTCGCGCGGCGCCACGCCGCGCACCAGCATGGTGCCGAGGTTGCGGATCAGCGGCGCCACCACGTCCTGCGGCTCGAGTGCCATCGCCGACCCGACCGAAATCGCCTCCTGGCCGCGCGAGGCGTAGAGCCCGCCGACCACCTTGTTCTGCCGGTAGAGGTTGGTCAGCCGGTCCTCGACCCGCCGGTTGAGCTGCAGCCAGCGCCACGCCTCGAGCTGTCGCTCCCGCGACAGCGTGGTGCGCGCCAGCCGGTCGGCGCCGGCGCCGGGTTCCGGATGCAGCGGTCCGAGCGAGGTGCCGCTCACGAGTGGATCGCCGCCCCGTGGCTGGCGTGCGCCGCCTCCATCACCGCCTCCGACAGGGTCGGATGGGCGTGGATCGTGCGGAAGAGCTCCTCGGCGGTCCCTTCGAGGCGCATCGCCACGCAGGCCTCGGCGATCAGATCGGTGGCGTGCGGGCCGATGATGTGGACGCCGAGGATCTCGTCGTAGCGCTTGTCGCGCACGATCTTGACGAACCCCTGGGCCTTGCCGAGGATGCGCGCCTTGCCGCTCGCCATGAAGCTGAACTTGCCGACCG
>CAYYIK010000148.1:0-3800 GCA_964471955.1 uncultured Thermoanaerobaculia bacterium
TCGACAACTACGACTCGTTCACCTTCAACCTGGTGCAGCTGCTCGCCGCGGCGGGCGCCGACCCCCGGGTGGTGCGCAACGACGCGGCGACGGTCGACGAACTGCTCGCCCGCCGGCCGGACGGCATCCTGATCTCCCCCGGTCCGGGGCGGCCGGAGCAGGCCGGCGTCTGCCTGCCGCTTCTGGCGAGGCGCCCGCGGCTGCCGATCCTCGGCGTCTGCCTCGGCCACCAGGCGCTCGGGTCTGCCTGCGGCGCCACCGTCGCCCGCGCCCCGGCGCCGCGCCACGGCAAGACTTCGCGCGTCCGCCACCGCGGCGACGGGCTCTTCGCCGGCCTGCCGAATCCCTTCGAAGCGACGCGCTACCACTCGCTCACCGTCGAGGAGGCGTCGCTTCCGGCCGAGCTCGAGGCGGTGGCCTGGAGCGAGGACGACGGGCTGGTGATGGGGATGCGCCATCGCGAGCTCCCCTGGTGGGGGGTGCAGTTCCACCCCGAGTCGGTGCTCACCCTCGCCGGTCCGCGCCTGGTGGAGAACTTCCTCGCCCTCTGCCGCGAGACGGCGGTGGTGCGATGAGCGAGCGCGACGCCCTGGCCCGCCTGCTGCGCCGCGAGGAGCTCGCCTCCGGCGAGGTGGCCGGGCTGTTCGGCCGCATCATGGACGGCGCCGTCGCCGAGCCGATGATCGCCGCCCTGCTCACCGCCCTGGCGGCCAAGGGGGAGACCGCCGGCGAGATCCTCGGCGCCGCCACGGCGATGCGCCAGCGCGCCCGCGCCGTCGCCCACCGGCGCGCCGACGCGGTCGATACCTGCGGCACCGGGGGCGACGGGTGCGGCACCTTCAACGTCTCGACCGCGGCGGCGTTCGTCGCCGCGGCCGGCGGCGCGCCGGTGGCCAAGCACGGCAATCGGGCGATCTCGTCGCGCTCGGGCAGCGCCGACCTGCTCGCCGCGCTCAATGTGCCGGTCGAGGTCGAGCCCGAGATCTCGGGTCGCCAGCTCGACGAGATCGGCATCGCTTTCCTGTTCGCGCCGCTCCATCACCCGGCGACGCGCGCCGTGGCACCCGTCCGCAAGGCGCTCGGCGTGCGCACGATCTTCAACCTGCTCGGGCCGCTGACCAACCCGGCCGGCGCGCGCCGGCAGCTGGTCGGCGTCTTCGCCGCGGAGCGGGTCGAGCCGGTGGCGCGGGTGCTTGCCGGTCTCGGCGCCGAGCACGCGCTGGTCGTCCACGGGCGCGACGGGCTCGACGAGATCACCACCACGACCACCACGCTGGTCGCCGAGGTTCGCGACGGCGAGGTGCGTACGTTCGAGCTCGACGCGGAGACCCTCGGCGCGCCGCGGGCCCGGCTCGAAGAGCTGGCGGGGGGCACGCCGGAGGAGAACGCGACGCGCCTCGCCCGGCTGCTCGACGGCGAACCGGGACCGCTCGCCGAGCTGGTCGCCGCCAACGCCGGCGCGGCGCTCTACGTCGCCGGCCGCGCCGCGACCCTCGCCCAAGGCGCCGCGGCCGCCCGCGACCTCCTCGCCTGCGGCGCCGCGCGGGCCAAGCTCGAACAGCTGAGGACGTTCCGGTGAATCAGGCGGGAACGGGTCCGTTCGACGGAGAGACGAAAGACCTTCTGTGGAAGGCAAAGACGAAAGACTTTCTGTCGAAACCAGAGACTGGAAGCTTGTCGTGGAAGGCCGGAGGCCGGAAGCGTGCTGTTGACGGAGAGACGAAGGACTTTCTGTTGAAGGCAAAGGCCAGAGACAGTCTCGCCAAGGCAGGAGCCAGAAACCCGTTGTGGAAGGCAGGAGATCCGAGACACTCTGTTGAAGAGGGAGGCGGCACGCCGCAAACGCTACGGCCTCACCACGCCCGCTTCGCCCACCACGTCCCCCCTCAACGGAAGCTTTTCGTCCTTGTCTTTGACAAAAGGCCTTCGTCTCTGCCTCGGCCTTCGCCCCCCGTTCCGGGCCCGAGGCGGGCGACGATCGTGCCGTTCGGCGGCTTGCTGGCGTTCGGGCGGCGACGGCGCCTCGCAGCGGCGTGGGGGCCAGCCCGGCGGGCTGGCCGGGAACGGGCCGCGGGAGGTCGGCGGTGAGCAGAGCGCTGCCGGACCTGCTGGCCCGCATCGTGGCGCAGCGCCGCGCACGCTACGGCCTCGCCACCAGCGACCCGCCCACCACGCCCCCCTTCAATGGAAGCCTTTCGTCTTTGTCTTCGTCTTCGTTGTCGTCTTTGCCTTTGAGAGAAAGGCCTTCGTCTTTGCCTTCGTCTTCCGCGCCGCAGGTGGCGGCCAATCGGTTCCTCGCGGCGCTGCGCGCGCGCGCGGCGGCGGGGGGGCGGGGAGTGATCGCCGAGATCAAGATGGGCTCGCCGCGGCTGGGGTCGCTGGCCGGACGCTTCGACCCGGAGCGCCAGGCGGCGGCGTACGCGGCCGCCGGCGCCGCCTGCCTTTCGGTGGTCGTCGAGCCCGACTTCTTCGGCGGCTCGTGGGAGCTGCTGGCGCGCTGCGCGCGCGCCTCGGGGCTGCCGGCGATCGCCAAGGACTTCGTGGTCTGCGAGCGCCAGCTCGACGAGGCGGCCGAGGCCGGCGCGGAGGCGATCCTGCTGATCGCGGCGCTCGGTTCGCGCGAGGAGCTGGCAGCCCGGGCTGCGGCGGCGCGGCTGCGCGGGCTCGCTCCGCTGGTCGAGACGCACGATGACGGCGACCTGGCCCGGCTCGCCGGCTCGAACTGGGAGATGGTCGGGGTCAACAACCGCGACCTGCGCACGTTCGAGGTCGATCTGGACCGTTCGATCGCGATGGCGCCGGGCCTCCCGGCCGGCGCACTGCGGGTGGCCGAGAGCGGCATCGCGACGCGCGCCGACGTCGACCGCCTCGCCGCCGCCGGCTTCGATGCCTTCCTGGTCGGGGAGAGCCTGTTGCTGGCCGACGACCCCGGCGCGAGACTCCGGGAGCTCTTCGCATGAGCGTCGCGCCGTCGCCGTGGATCAAGATCTGCGGCGTCACGCGCCCCCGGGACGCGGCGCTCGCCGCCCGCCTCGGGGCCGGCTTCGTCGGCCTCAACTTCTGGCCGCAATCGCCGCGCTGCGTCGCCGACCTCGGTCGGGCGCAGGAGATTGCCGCCGCGGCCCGCCGAGCGAACCCTGTGATCCGGATCGCCGGCGTCTTCGTCGACCAGGCGCCGGCGTGGATCGACGAGGTGGTCGCGCGCGCCGGCCTCGACCTGGTCCAACTGCACGGCGACGAGCCGGACGAGGTCGTCGCCCGCTTCGCGCCGCGCGCCCTGCGGGCGCTCGGCGCCGGAACGTACGCCCGAGCCGCCGCGGAGGCCGGATCCACTCGCGAACGCCCGGGCAGTGTCTCGTCTCTTCAACAGAACGTCTCTGTCTTTGCTTTTCTCCTCGAGTCACCTTCCGCCGGCGCGCAGCGCGGCGGCAGCGGCGTGGCCTGGGAGTGGAGCGCGGCAGGCGAGCTGGTCGCGGCGCTGGCTCCGACGCCGGTCTTCGTCGCCGGTGGCGTGCGGCCGGAGAACGTCCGCGAGGCGCTCGCGGCGAGCGGCGCGCGCGGCGTCGACGTCGCCTCGGGCGTCGAATCGGCGCCGGGAGTCAAGGATCCGGAGAAGATGAAGCGACTGTTCGAGGGGCTGGACGGATGGACGGGGAGGAGAGCGTGAGGCGACGGGCGGAGATCGAGAAGCCGGAGTACTGGCCCGACCGGGCCGGGCGGTTCGGGGAGTTCGGCGGGCGCTTCGTCCCCGAGACGCTGATGGCGCCGGTCGAGGAGCTGGCACGCGCCTGGGACCGCGC
>CAYYIK010000149.1:0-3575 GCA_964471955.1 uncultured Thermoanaerobaculia bacterium
ACCGTGCGGTAGAGCGCCGTGGCGAAGGCGCGCTCCCAGGTCGCCCACGACGCCGGCCGCGCGGCGCGCGACGGCAGCGCGGCGAAACTCGCCCCGGCGGCCGGCGCCGGCTCGAGCTCCCCCGCCGTCAGGCCGGGCTCGCCGGCGCTCGTCCAGTCCACCACCCCGCTGGCGTCGAGCGGCACCAGACGCGCCGCGTCGACCGCCGCCGCCACCCCGCGCCGCGCATCCTCGATGTGCGCCCGGCCGAAGCCGATCGCCACCGGACGGTAAACCACCTCCGGCGCCGCGCGGCGCAGCGGCAGGAAGAGCTGGGGGATCTCCGGCGGCAGCACCGGCGGCGCGGCCTCCCGGCCCGGCGCGGGCGGCGCCGCGGCGACCGGGGCCGCCGGAGCTTGCGCCGCGACGGCCGGCCCCGGGGCGGCGGCGGCCAGCCGGCGGATGCCGTCGCGGTCGATCGGCCCGGCGAGGTACGACATCACCCAGCGCGTCTCGAGCAGCGCCGGCCCCGCCTCGTGCACGTTGTGGAACAGGAAGACGCGCGAGCGCAGGCCGGAGAGGAGGCGATCGATCGCGGCGCGGTCGAACCCCTCCCCCGCCGCCGCCGAGGCCCCCTCCAGGCCGTCGAGCACCCGCGCCTTGTCGCGCTCCGTCTGCAGCCGGCCGAGGAACCAGGTGCCGATGTTCGACAGCGCCTTGTAGTCGAGGTCGACCGGGTTCTGCGTCGCCAGCACCAGGCCGAGCCCGAAGGCCCGACCCTGCTTGAGCAGCGTCAGCATGGGCTTCTTCGACGGCGGCTCGGCGACCGGCGGCAGATAGCCGAAGACCTCGTCCATGTAGAGGATCGCCCGCAGGCTGGCGGTGCCCGACTGGCTGCGCATCCAGGCGATCGTCTCGTTGAGCAGCAGCGAGACGAAGAACATCCGCTCGCCGTCGGACAGATGAGAGAGCGAGATCACCGCCAGGCGGGGCTTGCCCGAGGCGCCACGCAGCAGCCGGCCGACCTCGAGCGGCTCGCCGCGCATCCAGACGTCGAACCCGGGAGCGGCGAGCAGATTGTTGATGCGCAGCGCCAGCTCGAAGCGCTCGCGGGCCGGGTAGAACGTCTCGAGGTCGAGCACCCCGACCTTGGCGAGCGGCGGCTTCTGCAGGTCGGCGATCAACCCCGGCAGGTCGTAGCCGCGCCCCGCCTTCCAGGCCTCGGCGAGCAGCGTGGCGACGAGGATGTGCTCGCGGCTGCGCAGCGGGTCGGCGCCGGCGCCGGTCAGGCCGGCGAGTCCGAGCAGGCTGGTGGCCGCCGTCTCGACCCGGTCGCGGAAGAGGTCCGCGTCGTCGAGCAGGGCGCTCGGCGGCGCGGCGAACGAAGCGAGGATCGAGATCGGCCGGGCCAGCTCACTGCCCGGGGTGTAGAGGGCGACCTCGGCCGCCTCGCGCAGCCGGCGGATCCGCTCGCCGTCCTGCCCCCAGGCGGCGAGCCCCTGGCGCCACTTCGTCGCCTCGCTCGCGGCGAGCGCCTCGCGGGTGACCCCCTTGCGGGCTGCCTCCTCCTCGCGCACCCAGGGGAGGAAGTCCCCCGGCGCCAGCTCCGGGAAGGTCAGCAGCAGGTTGGCGAGATCCCCCTTGGGATCGATCACCAGCGCCGGCACCCCGTCGAGGGCGGCCTCCTCGAGCAGCGCGACGCCCAGCCCGGTCTTGCCGCTGCCGGTCATCCCGACGATCGCCGCATGGGTGGTGAGATCCCGCGAGTCGTAGAGCAGCGGCGCCTCGCCCGACTCACCGCTCTCCGGGTCGACCTCGCGCCCGAGGTAGAAGACCCCGAGCCCCTCGAATCCTCGCTTCGCGTCGCTCATGGGCGAATCCTACCTGCCGGGCGCCAGGCGCATGTCGCAACGCGGGCCGGAAATGCGAGGAACAGGGGGAAGAAGGAGACCCCCATGATCCGCACGCCCCTGTCCACCCTCGTCGCGGTCGCCGCCCTGACCGCCCTGCCCGGTCCGGCGACGGCCCAGATCGGCCCCTCCCCCGTCCAGTTCTGGCAGCAGACCTCCCCCGGCATCGACCTGCCGGAGCTGCCGGACGCCTTCCTCGGCGCCGCCCTGGCCGCCGGGGACTTCGACGGCGACGGCTTCACCGACCTCGCCGCCGGCATCCCCGAGTACGATCTCGGCGGCCTGGCCGACGTCGGCCTCGTCCTGGTGCTCTACGGCGGCGCGGACGGGCCGACGGCTACCGCGCACGACCTGTGGACGCAGAATCACGCCCTGCTGCTCGACACCGGCGAGGAGAACGACCGCTTCGGCCAGTCGCTCGCCGTCGGCGACTTCGACCACGACGGCTACGACGACCTGGCGATCGGCGTTCCGTGGGAGTCGATCGACGGCGTCGCCTCGGCCGGCGCCGTGCAGATCCTCTACGGCAGCGCCAGCGGCCTGTCCACCGTCGACCAGTTCTTCCACCAGGGGTGGAACGGCGGCCAGATCCTCGGCACGCCGGAGGAGCTCGATCGCTTCGGCTTCACCCTCGCCGGCGGCGACTTCGACGCCGACGGCTTCGACGACCTCGCCATCGGCGTCCCTTACGAGGGGATCGCGACCGAGGTCGGCGCGGGCGCCCTGCACGTCCTGTTCGGCTCGGGCGCCGGCCTCTCGCCGGTCGGCGATCGCCTCCTCTACCTCGGCAACGGCCTTCCCCGCCTGCCGGCGGCCGGCGAGAACCTCGCCTGGAGCCTGGCGGCGGGCGACTTCGATCCGGCCGCGGCCGGCGACGAGCTCGCCGTCGGTGCACCCGGCACCTCGGTGGCGGGCCTGCCGGCCGCCGGCACCGTCTGGATCGTCGCCCATCTCGCCGGGACGACCTCGGCCGTGCCGGTCGATCTCGCCGACCTCGGCATGCCCGACCCGCCCCAGGCGGGCGACCAGTTCGGCTGCGCCCTCGCCGCCGGACAGTTCGACGGCGCCGGCGCGAGCGACCTCGCCATCACCGCCTGCCGCAAGCCGGTCGGCGCCGCCGACGACGCCGGCAAGGTCTACGCCTGGTACGGCGACACCCGGCCGACGGTGGCCTTCGACCAGAACGCCCTGCCCGACGAGCAGGCCGAGACCGACGACTTCTTCGGCGCGGTCCTCGCCGCCGGCGACTTCGACGCCGACGGCGTCGACGACCTGGCGATCGGGGTCCACTTCGAGGACCTTCCCGGCGCCGCCGACGCCGGCGTCTCGCACGTCCTGCGGGGCATCTCCGGCGCCGGCCTGACGGCGACCGGTGCCCAGACGCGGACCCAGGCGCTGGACACCCCGGAGGCCGGGGACCGCTTCGGCCAGGCGCTCGTCGCGGGGCGCTTCAGCGGCCACTCCGGCCTGGACCTGGCCATCGGCGCCCCCGGCGAGACGATCGGCCTCGACGAGTGGCAGGGCGCGGTCAACGTCTTCTTCTCGTCGGCGCTCTTCCTCGACGGCTTCGAGAGCGGCGACCTGACCCGCTGGTCCGCGGTCTCCGGAGCCTTCTGAAGACTGCCGCCCGGGCGGCCGCCCTCACCGGGGGCTGCCCGGGCGGGCAGGCCCGGCCCAGCGAAGCCG
>CAYYIK010000150.1:0-3506 GCA_964471955.1 uncultured Thermoanaerobaculia bacterium
TCCGCGACGAACCCCGGTGCGAGCGACATCGGCCGGGAGTGTAGCCGAACCCCGTCCCCCCCGTCGCGAGCCACAGAGAAAAGGGGACAGGCACCAAATCCGCTAAAAAAGGGACAGGCACGAAACTCCGGGAAAAGGGGACAGGCACCTTTTCTCGAGTTTTCGTGCCTGTCCCTCTTTCTCACTTCATTCTCAGGTCGGGGAGAAGACGCTTCGCCGGTTCGGGGGAGTCCCCCGCGGGGGGAGCGGCAAAGACACGAACACATAGAAGGGAAAAGACGGCAGCGGCTGGTGGCCGGGGGAGCCGGGTGGGTCCGGGTCGAGGGCCCAGACGCCAGGCGGGCCGTCGGAGGCCGGGCAGCCGGGCCAGCTCGTCTGCCGTTGTTCCCTTCTGTGGAAGCTTTTCGTCTTCGTCTTTGTCTTCGTCCTGGCTTTCGCCTTCGGTTGGGCCCGTCCCCCGGGCGAAACCGGTTCGGTGACGCCCACTTCGACACCGACTTGAGCCGGTGAAGACCGGGGGAAATTGCCTTTGACTGAATTTCCGTGGGTGGGACGGAATGTCGCGCGCGGGGTCCGGGAGCGGGGGCGCCGGCCGGCGACCGGTTCAGCGCGCAGCGGCGAGCGCGCGCATCTCCGCGACGTAGGTCAGCCGGTTGAGGTAGCGGACCTGCGGCAGGGGGCGCGAGCCGGGCCGGGTGCTGCGAAGGCGGGCATTGTGCAGCAGTTTCTGCCGGACGGCGGTCCGGTGGCGCCGGTAGAGTCGCTGTTCGAGATCCCGCACGAACTCCTCTTCGTCGCGTCCGTGCGGGACCCACCAGCGATCGCCGGCCACTCCGGCGTGGATGAGCTCGTGGACGAGGACCACCTGCTGAAAGGCGATCGTGAGCCCCTCGCGGACCCAGATCCGTGCCGTTCGCGTCGCCGGGTCACTGCGGACCTGCCCGACCAGCCGGCTCTCCTTCGACTCCGCCGGACCGCAGACGACCTCGAACTCCCAGTGGTTGAGGAGCAACTGGTCCTGCCAGGCGACCAACTGCTGCGCCAGGCCGGGGCAGCCGGCAGCGTGCCAGGAGATGCCTGCAAGATAGTCGCCCGTGGACGGCTCGGGCCCGGCGATCACCTTCAGGAAGCCGGCCACCCCGATGGCGAGACAGGCGAAGAATCGGATCGCAAGCCAGTTCATGCCATTCCCTCCCGCGGTCGCAAGCATCCTCGCAGCGCCGCGCGTCAGAAACTGACGCGACGCCACGACCCGGCCCACCCGCGAGAAAAGGGGACAGGCACCCAATCCGGCAAAAAGGGGACAGGCACGAAATCCCGAGTGCCCCGTCGTACCACCAGCAAGACAAGCTCCCGCGGAATTCGTCCTCTTTCGTTCGAGGCGCACGGCGAGGCCGCCGCGTCGACCGCGGGAGGAGAGATGCCCACGATCAGCCGGTTCTTCGGGATCACCACCCGGATGTACCGGGACGACCACGGCTTGCCGCACCTTCCTGCCTACTACGCGGAACACGCCGCGGTAATCGCGATCGAGTCCATGGAGGTGCTCGCCGGCCGCCTGCCGCGCCGTGCGCTGGCGCCGGTTCAGGAAGGGTCCATGGCCCACCGGCCCGAATTGCGCGACCATTGGCGACGCGCTCGAGCCTCGGAACCGGTCCTGCCGATTCGGCCGCTCGACGAGGAGGTCTGAGGATGCCGGGGACGGGCTCCGATCCCCCCACCCGCGAGTCGTGAACCCCCGCCAGACCAGGAATCGGTGCCTGTCCCCATTTCTCCCGATCTGGGGAAATTGCCTCTGACTGAATTTCCGGGAGGGGCGGGGGGCCAGCTGGCTACAAGGGCACCCAAGCTGTAGCTCGCCACGTTCTCGGTAAAAAGGGGGACAGGCACACAAACCCTCGAAAAGGGGACAGGCACGAAAACCCGCGAAAACGTGCCTGTCCCCTTTTAGCCGGTTTTGGTGCCTGTCCCCTTTTCGGGGGACTCCGGGCCCGGCGCGCTGTCCCCCTTGGCGGGCGAACGGCGAGTTGGAGGTGACGGGGCGGAGTCTCGGCCTCGGGGGGGGATCGGATGCTCCGGAGGCTCTGCGGGATCTTTCTGCTGACGTGCGCGGTGGTCGCTCCGGCCGGGGCGAGCGACGGCGAGCTCGACAGCGACGAGTTCTATCCGCCGGACGGGCGGATCGGGATGGTGGGCGGCGGCATCGTCTCCGACGGCGGGCTGGTCTCGCCCGACGGCATGGCGGTGGCGCTGATGCGGCTCAACGGCGCCGAAGTGCGCTGGCGGCAGGTGCCGCCCGACCTGCAGCAGACGGGGACGTTCTGCGACTTCACGCCGCCCCTGGCCAGCGAAGCGCGCTACCGCGACGGAGTGTTCGACGCCGCGGGGCGCCTCGTCCTGGTCGGCACCGCGACCTTCCCGGCCCTGGGCGACGTGATCTTCGTCGTCCGGTTCCTCTACCCCGACTGCACCCTCGACCCCTCGTTCTCCGGCGACGGCTACTTCACCTTCGACCTCGCCGAGGACCTGACCGGGCTGCGGGTGCGGACGCAGGCCGTCTACGTCCAGGCGATCCCGGTCGAGCGGCTCGTCGTGGCGGGCAACCGCGAGACGGGCGGTGGCGGCGGCGACTTCATGGACACGATCGTGCTGCGACTCACCGGCGCCGGCGCGCTCGACCCGAGCTTCGATGGCGACGGCTGGGCGAGCCTCGACTTCGAAGGCGAGACGCAGCTGCTGGCCGACTTCGTCGTCGACCGCGAGCGCCGCATCGTCTTCGGGGCGAACCTCGACGCGTTCTCGGCGGATGCCGACTGGGTGATCGGCCGGCTGCTGCCCGACGGCGCCCTCGATCCGGCACTCGACACCGACGGCTGGTGGCGCGTCGGCCTGAGCTCGGGCGCCGCCGAACAGCTCGGGGCGATGGAGGCGGCGGCCAATGGCGACGTGCTGTTCGCCGGCACCACCGACTCGGGCGCCGAGCGGCAGATCTTCGTCTCGCGGCTGAACGCCTTCCTGCAGGGGACGAACTTCGCCACCGCCGGCGACCTGTCGGCGGTCACCTGCGCGGCGCTCCAGGGCGACCGCAAGCTGGTGGTGGCCGGCTGGTCGAACGGCTTCGACGGCGACTTCGACGTCTTCGCGCTGCGGGTGCGGGTGCCGGCAAGCGGCACTCCGTCGGTCGACCCGGACTTCGGCAGCGGCGCCGAGCCCGATCCGCTGACCTACTTCTCGTTCGAGGCCTCGCCCGGGGGGACCGACGCCGCCTGGGGGATCGACCTGGCCGCCGGCAAGCCGGTGCTCTTCGGCGAGGCGAACTTCGGCGATCCGCAAGGGATGTTCGTGGCGCGCCTCGAGAACGCCTACCTCTTCGCCGACGGCTTCGAGAGCGGCAGCACCCGCGCCTGGTAGACGGCTGCGGCACACCGCCGGAGAGCGCCAGGCAGCCGCCACCCCGGCCGCCACCAAGAGCAATAGCAAGAGCAAGAGCAAGAGCAAGAGCAAGA
>CAYYIK010000151.1:0-3333 GCA_964471955.1 uncultured Thermoanaerobaculia bacterium
CGCCGCGCCCTGGCGCGGCGGCGCCGCGCAGGCGGCGGCGAGCGCCAGCGCGAGCGCCGCCGCCCCTCGCTTCACCGGCCGCCCCGCACGGTCAGGCCGGCGGCCCAGGTGCGGCCGAGCGCCGGAAAGCCGGCGGCCTCCTCGTAGTCGCGATCGAGCAGATTTTCGAGGCGAGCGAAGGGGGCGACCCGGTCGCCCGCCCGCCAACCGGCGGCCAGATCGACCACCGCGTAGCCCGGCAGACGCACCTCGCCGACGTCGAAGCGTTCCCCCTGGTAGCGCAGGGTCGCCGCGAGTTCGCCACGCTCGCCGCGCCAGCCGGCGAGCAGGCTCCCCGCCCACTCCGGGCGGCGCAGCAACGCCCCGCCGGTCTCGCGGTCCTCGGCGTCGAGCCAGGTCGCATCGAGACGCGCCGACCAGGCGGCGCGGCGCAGGTCGGCGGTGGCCTCGACCCCCTGCATGCGGGCCCGCCCGACGTTCCACGGCAGGCCCCGCGCGAAGTCGTACTGGATGAGCTGGTCGAGCTCGCTGCGGAAGGCCGTGAGGCGCAGGCGGGCCGGTCCCAGCTCGCCTTCGACGCCGAGCTCGCCGCTCTCGCCGCGCTCGGCCTCGAGATCGGGGTTGCCGAAGAAGGGGTAGTAGAGGTCCCCGAGCGACGGGGCGCGGAACGACTCTCCCCAGCTGGCGCGCAGCCGGGCGTGCTCGCCGAGGGCGAAGACGGCGCCCCCCCGGAAACTGGTCGCTCCGCCGAAGGAGGAGTGGTCGTCCCGCCGCACGCCGGCGTCGAGCCGCAGCGGCCCGCGCCCGAAGGAGAGCTGCGCGAAGGCGGCCGAAGCCCGTTGCCGGGCGTCGGCGAGGCCGGGTCCGAAGGCCGTCGCCGTGGTCGCCGTCTCGCGCTGCCAGTCGGCGCCGGCGGCGAGGCTCCAATCCTCGCCGAAGCGGTGCGCGAAGACGCCGCGCGCCTGCTCGCGACCGGTCTCGGCGCGCGAGGCGGCGAAGGGATCGTCCGGGTCGGCGACCGCCAACTCGCCGTCGAGGCGCGAGAAGCGCAGCTCGAGCGAGCGGTCGGTCCCCTGCCAGTCGACCGGCAAGGCGACGAGGGTGCTCTCCCACTCCTGCCGGCGCCGCGGCGTCGCGACACCCGCCCAGTCGAGCGGCAGGCCCGTCTCGGCGCGGGCCGCGCGGGCGAGCAGGCCGAGGCGCCAGGCACTCGACGCGCGCGCGTCGAGGCGCAGCTGGCCGTCGCGCGCGTCGAAGTCGTCGTTGGCGAGCGCCCCCTCACCCTCCCGCAGGTGCCCCGCCAGGTCGAAGGCGACGGGACCGACGCTGGCGGCCGCGGCGAGGCCGGCGCGGGCGAACTCGTCGCTCCCGCCGGCGAGGCGGAGGCGAAGCGTCCGGCCGGCCGGGGCGCGCGTGAGCAGCTGAACCACGCCGCCGACGGCGCCCGAGCCGTAGAGCACCGAGAAGGGGCCGCGCACGATCTCGAGGCGGTCGAGCCCCTCCGGCGTCGCGGTGGAGGCATCGAAAGCGCCCAGGGTCGGGTCGTTGAGGACGACGCCGTCGAGCAGCACGAGAGTGTGCGCCGACGAGGTGCCGCGCACGAAGAGGCTCGCCACCTTGCCGGGCGCGCCGGCCTGGGTGACCGCCACGCCGGGCAGGGTGCGCAGCAGGTCGACGACCCGGGTCACCTGGCGGCGTTCGATCTCCGCCGCGTCGATGCGATCGACGGTGGCGCTCACCCGGTCGGCCGCCTCCGGTTCGAGGGTGGCGGTGACGACGACTTCGCCGGCAAAGGCCGGCGAGGCAACGGCGGGGTCCGTGGCGGGTTCCGTCTGGCCGGCCGCCGGGCTCCATCCCCCGAGGAGCACGGCCGCCAGAGCGGCGGTGAAGCGGTAACGCATGGTCGACTCCCTGTCCGAAAAGCGCGACGCCCCGCGACCTCGGAGGAGGGAGCGGGGCGTTCGCGGACAGGGCGGGAGCCGACTCGCTCCCCACACCCCGGGGGACGGTTGCGTCGGACGGCAAGCGGCAGGTCTCCTGGCTCCCGGATCGTCCTACTCCCGGACCTTCCCGCGCCTCCTCCCGACCGACAGGATGGAGCGCGCAGTGGCATGTCCCGGTTTCGTCCCCGGTTACAGTGGCGGGGGCCGCGCCGGCTCCTCACCGGCTTCCCTCTCGAAGGCCCGACGCTCGCGCGCCGGGCCACCGCACCGTCGAGTTGTCAAAGACCGCCGGCGCACGCTGCGCCGCCGGGTGAAGCGAGCTTAGCCGATTCGCCGGCTCACTGGCCGCCAGCGGGCGGCGCGGCCGGCGCCGGGACCTGCACCGGCACGATGACCGGCTGCGGCTGCGCCCCGGTGCTGCCCGGCACGCCGATCCACTGCGACGGAATGCCCTGCGTCTGATCGGGCTCGACGAACTGGCCGTAGGTCACGTCCGGGCGCTGCTGCTGCTGCCCCAGCATCTGCTGCAGCTGCGCCATCGGGTCCTGGCTGCCCGGTTCGGCCGGCGCCGCCAGGTCGTTGGGGGCCCAGCCGAGCTCCATGGTGGTGGAGTCGAGCATCGAGCCGTACCCCTTCGACTCGAAGTCGCTGCTGATCGCCTCGATGTCGGCCCGGTCGAGGGCGATGGTGAGGCCGACCTCGTCGACGAAGACCACCTTGCCGGCGTCCCAGCTGGCCTCTTCGGGCTCGTAGCGGCTCTCGAAGGTGCTGCCGTTCTTGAGCTGGATCGTGAAGACGGCGGCCGACAGCGGCGCCGCGAAGACGGCAACGGCCAAAGCGCAGGCGACTCCGCGAACGAAGCGGTGCATGGCGATCCTCCTCGAAAGAGGCAGGGAGTATAGCACGCCGGGCGGCGAACCCATTGGCCGGCCGGCACTTGCGCCGCCCGGGCGGGCGGGAACGCGCCCCGTCCGGCGATCTCGCCCGGACTTGCGCCGGCGCAACCACGCCGACTGCGGAGGCCCGTACGCTGCCGGCCGGAGAGAGAGGCGCGATGAACGATCTCGAGCGGGGAAGGATGCGGCGGGAGTGGCGGACCCTGGAGGCGATGATCGTCCTCTACTGCCGCGGCCAGCACGGCGGGCGACGAAGCGCCCTCTGCCCCTCCTGCTCGGAGTTCCGCGACTACGCGCGCGTCCGCCTCGCGCGCTGCCCCTTCGGCGAGGAGAAGCCCACCTGCGCCCACTGCACGGTGCACTGCTACCGCCCGGAGCCGCGCGAGCTGGCGCGCGCCATCATGCGCTGGGCCGGCCCGAAGATGCTCCTGCGCCACCCCTACCTGGCGGCCATGCACCTGCTGGTCGACGGCCGCCGCCCCGCCCCGGTGCTG
>CAYYIK010000152.1:0-935 GCA_964471955.1 uncultured Thermoanaerobaculia bacterium
GTGAAGGCCGGTGTCGGCGCGATGATGCAGGTCGGCCCCGAGCTCGAGGAGGCCGCCATCGTGGCGGGAGCGTCGTGGTGGACGCGCATGCGCCGGATCCTGTTCCCGGTGCAGAAGGCCAGCTACTTCTCCGGCATGCTGCTGCCGTTCATCTCCGTCACGCGCGAGCTCTCGCTGCTGATCCTGCTGGTCACGCCCGCGACGCAGCTCGCCACCACCATCACCCTGCGCTACACCGACCGCGGCTGGTACCCGTACACCAACGCGATGGTGCTGCTCTTGATCGTCATCGTCGTCACCAGCACCGCCTTGTCGCGGAGGCTCATGAAGACGGACCTCGCCAAGGGGCTCGGAGGTTAAGGGTGCCCGACATCGTCCTCACAGGCATCGTCAAGCAGTTCGCCGGCGGCGCCGCTCCCGCCGTCAAGAACCTCGACCTGGTAGTGCCGAACGGGTCGTTCACCACGTTCCTCGGGCCCTCCGGGTGCGGGAAGACCACGACCCTGCGCATGATCGCGGGGCTGGAGATGCCGACCTCAGGTGAGATCGCCATCGGGGACGAGGTCGTGTTCTCTTTGGAGCGTGGTCGGTCGGTGCCGCCGTCGAAGCGTGGGCTTGGCCTGGTGTTCCAAAGCTACGCGTTGTGGCCGCACCTGACGGTGTTCGAGAACATCGCGTTCGGGCTGCAGGTGAAGCGGCTGGGGCGGCGAGAGGTGGCCGAGAACGTCGAGCAGGTCGCGACGGCGTTGCAGATCGAGCCCTACCTGCAGCGGTTCACGTCCGAGTTGTCTGGTGGGCAGCAGCAGCGTGTTGCCATCGCTCGGGTGCTGGTGATGCGGCCCAAGGTGTTGTTGTTGGATGAGCCGTTGTCGAACCTGGATGCCAAGCTGCGGATGGACATGCGGGCCGAGCTGAAGCGGCTGCACGTGGAGACC
>CAYYIK010000152.1:945-3323 GCA_964471955.1 uncultured Thermoanaerobaculia bacterium
CCGGAGCCACCGTTATCTACGTGACTCATGATCAGCTCGAGGCTCTGACCATGAGTACGCACATCGCGATGATGAAGGATGGGGAGTTGCAGCAGTTCGCGCCGCCGTTGGAGTTGTATGCGCGGCCGGCGAACCTGTTTGCGGCTGATTTCTTGGGGAATCCTCGGATCAACTTGCTGCCCGGGGTTGTTGAGAGTGGGGCGGTTGTGTGCGGGGAGTTGCGGGTGCCGTTTGCTGGGTTGAAGGATGGGGAGCGCGTGACTGTGGGGTTGCGGGCTGAGGATGTGCGGTTGGTGGCGTTGGCTGGGGAGGGGAGGGCTGCAGCTGAGGTTGTTTCTGTGTTGCCTACGGGGGCTGATTGGTATTACCGCGTCGCGCTCGATGCCGGGTCGCATGTTGTAACGGTCAGAGACAACTCGGCTGTTGGGCTTCGTGAGCGAGATCGAGTGTGGGTTGAAGCTGTTGTTGGTGGGGTCAAGGTGTTTGATTCGCTGGGCCGATCTGTCTGGCGCGCTGGGCCCTAAGTGAGTAGCGGTCTCGCTCGGCCGGTTCCCGAACGACGGACGCCGTCCACCACTTGCGACAACGTTACGATTACAGTCTAGTTCTACCCGATTTCGAGGAGGCAGGCGAAGCCAGTGACTGGCCCTGAGCCGTCAAGCAGCCCGCTCCACCTCGCCCACCAGCACATGCCAGTCCTCACTACCGTCCTCGGCCACGGCGACGTGGTAACCGACGAGGCTCATCCCGAACTCGACGATGACCTCCGACAGGTGGGACGTCACCAACCAGGCTCGGCCGTTGGCGCGGACGGGGCGGGTGATGACCATCGCGACCCCGCCGCTGACGAGGACGCCGCTGGCTCCCGCTAGCATCGCGGCCACCTCCTCGGAGTATTGGTCGATGGTGGCGAGCCGGCGCGCGCGGTCATCGAGGGAGTCGAGCCAGGCTGGATAGGTGGGCGGGTGGAGAACCAGCGCCTGCGAGGAACCAGGGGCCGGGCTGGCAGTGTCCTCAAGCCCTTCGCCGAGCATCAACTCGCGAGCGTCGACCCGGTGGACGAACGGTGCGCCGGGAGCGACATCGCCGGACCAACTGGCGATGCCATGCCGACTCGCGACGTCGCCGATGGTGCCGCCTCCGGCAGTGACGTCCACGAGCCTGTCGCCTGGGACGAGGTAGCGGGCGATCAACCATTCGACCACCTCGCCGGGCAGCGACTCGGCGCGTCTAGCGGCGCGGCTGGGGGCAGGGTAGATCCACGTGTCGCCGGCGCGTCCCCGTGCCGGGGCCATCGGCTCGAATGGCAGGAGCCAGCCGTCGGCGAGTGTTGCCTGGGACACCAACGGAAGCGCCGAACCGCCCCCCGCCGCCTGCAGAGCTCGAAGCCTGCGCGCCAGCCGTTCGATGTGCTTCGCGACGCCTCTCGGGAGCAGCGGCGAATCGGCACGGCCAACGGGCCTCACTGCCGACCATAGTGGGCTCAACGCAGCCTCACGGTCCTCTTCGCGGTCCAAGCCGTTGACGAGACGGCAGATGCTCAGCGGTAGGCCGGCGCTTAGCGCGCCGAGGACATCCTCCGAGAAGGTTCCGATCGAGAGGAGGTGCCGCGTCACGTAACCGGGGCTCACGGCGGCCTCCTTCAGCACTGCGGCCAGCTCGTCGCTCCACTCGGAACGCGGGAGGCGCAACTCGCGCCTCAGCGACTTTCGAGCCGTTTCGTCAGAAACCGACCCTTGGGTGGCGAGGAGTCGACGGTAGAGCACGAGAGGATCGCGGGCCACGCCGCCAGCATGTCAGCGCGCGCCGCGGTCAGTCAACTCAGTTGAACGCACCATGCCATCAGACTGGACGCATGGACAACGAACTCGGCTGGCAGATCATCAGAGACATCCACGACTTCCTGAAGATCGACGAGGAGTGGACGCAGTGGCACGACGACGGGTTCACGTGGTGGGCGCACCAGAACGCGCAGCGCTTCCGGTTCGACGGCCCCCACGACCTAGACGGCGCTCCCACCACCTGGGTGACCTTCGAGACGGACGTGCTGCGCAACCTGCCGGTCGACCCGGGCGGCATCGCCAGCGTCGTCGCGGCCGACAACCGCATCAACAACCTCTACGAGGCGGCGATCGTCGGTGATCGGCTGGTCTTTCGCGGCCGCACCTACGCGTTGCCCGAGACTGCCGCCATGCGCGCCAGGCTGATTGCCAACACCGCGATCATCGCCAACGTTCGCGCTTCGTTCACCAGCAAGCAGCACGCCGAGATGATGAAGCACGTCGTCGGCCCGGATTCCGGTATCGAGCCCGCCCACAGCGAGCATCCGGTCAACGGCCGGCGGGTCTACGTGAACGGCATGTACACGCAGGATGCCG
>CAYYIK010000153.1:0-3023 GCA_964471955.1 uncultured Thermoanaerobaculia bacterium
GTCGAAGTGCCGGCGACGGTGGCCGAGAACTCGGGGCTCGAGAAGTTGGCGTCGTCGTCGACTTCGACGAGGTAGCCGGACGCCCCGCTGGCGGCGGACCAGGTCAGCGTGACGTCGGTCGCCACGTTGGTCGCCCCGTTGGCCGGCGCGACGAGCGTCGCCGCACCGGGCGCCGCGTTGACGACGCTCAGCAGCAGGTTGAGGTCGAAGCTGGTGACCCCGTCGTCGCCGTTGACCGTCATCACGTGGTCACCGGGCGCCACGCCGCCCGTGTTGCCGATGGTCAGCACGGTGTCCTGCGGCAGCGGCCCGTTGACCGGGTCGAGCGAGAAGCTGGCCGAGCTCGGCGCCGGATTGCCGGTGATGCTCATGTCGACCGGCGGGGCGAACGGCGGGGTGACCGTGATCGTGTAGACCGCCGGGGAGCCGGCACAGATCCCGATGCTCGCGGAGTCGGCCGACAGGCCGGCCGCCGGCTCGACCGAGGCGCAGCTGCTCGCCGGTCCCATGCAGGTGGCACCGCCGCCGAGCGGCGTGACGATGTAGGAGTACTCGCGCCCGTTCTGCAGGCCCGAGTCCTGGAAGAAGGTGCCCGCCGTCTCGCCGACCAGGACCTTGCCGAAGCCGCACTGGAACTCGCCGTCGGCGCGGTGGATCTGGTAGCTGGTGGCGTTCGGCACCGCGGCCCAGGAGAGGTCGGCCCCGGTGTCGTTCGGCGTGGCGGTCACCACCGGCGCCTGGGTCGGCGTCGAGGCGCAGCCGCCGTCCTGCACCGTCGGCGTCGCGCAGGCGATTTCGTGGCGATTGAACGCCGCGAAGATCGCCTGCATGTGGGGAGTGCCGTCGGCGAGGTTGCCGTTGTCGTCGTCGACGCCGAGGAACTGCATGTAGCCGCCGGTGGCGGCGCAGCCGCCCTGCGTGCCGTTGTTGAGCACGAACCAGGTCGTGACGTTGTCGGCGCCCTTGAAGGTCAGCCGGGTTGCCAGCGCCACCGCCGTGTTGTCGTCCATGCCGTAGAGGGTCGGCAGGTCGCGCTTGGCGAGGTCCCAGGCGGACTCCGAATAGAGCGCGCCGCGGCAGTGGACGCTGCCGCAGTTGGGGTTGCTGTTCACCCAGGTGACCGTGTGGGGCTGACCCGAGGCGCGGTTGGCCCAGTCGACGTCACGGATGCCAGTGCAGCCGGAGGCCGGCGTGCAGGGGTCTCCGTAGCCGCCGCACAGGGAGCCGTCGAGGAAGAAGCCGCGTCCGACGCACGAGGTGTTGAGACGGAACGCCGCGTAGAGGTCCGCGATGCCTTCGCCGGGGGACGAGACGGTGCCGGCCGTGCCGTTGTCGTCGAGGCCGTGGCCCCACTCGTGATCGAACACGCCGGCGAGCTGGCCGGTGTTGCCGCAGCCGCCGCCCTCGCGGTAGAAGTTCACCGTCGAGCCGTTCCAGAAGGCGTTGCAGGTCTGGTTGATGTTCATGTTCGAGGTCAGCTGCGCGTTGAGCCAGGCGTTTGCCGGTCCGCTGGGCGACTGGCCGCGCGCCATCTCGGCGATCCGGTTGAGCTCGTAGAAGCCGGTGCGGGCCGAGTGGGTGTTGCCCGGCGAGGACGAGCCCGGCGGCGTGTCGCAGTTAGGGTTCGGGCTGACGCCGAGGTCGAGATCGCCGCTCGTGATGCTCTCGCTGATGGCGCCGCAGTTGTCGAGGATGCGGACGAACGGCCCCTGCAGCTGGGTGGTGATGTTGCCGTTGATGTCGAACAGGTTGCCGCCCGAGTCGGTGACCTCCGAGCCGCCGCCGTGGGTGACCGTGGCGAACGGCATCGGGTAGCCGGGGACTTCGACGCCGTCGGGGACCTGCCCGTCGTAGGAGGCCGGATAGACGCCGCCCTTGACGTTGCGCGTCGCGTAGTGGTTGGTGTCCTGGAGCAGGAGCAGCTTACCGCTGTGCGCGTCGATCGCCGCCTCGAAGCGGTTCAGGCCGCCGAGGTCGGGGCGCAGCATCCAGACGAGGCGATGGTCCCAGCCGTGGCCGGGCTTGCCGTCGACGCCCAGGGGCAGCAGCTCGAGGGTCGGCTTGGCGTACCAGTCCGCCAGCTCGAAGGGGGCGAGGTGGGATTCGAGCGCCGCTGCGGCGTCGCTGTCGGAGAGCGTCGGCCGAGTCGAGGCGTCGATCGCGCCCCAGCGCTCGGCGCCGAGCAGGATCAGATTTCCGTGGTTGACCGTCGCGGTGAGCGCGGCGCCGCGCACGGGGACGCCGCCGACCTGCCGGGCGGCGTAGATCTGGACGATGGCGCCGCCGTCGGCAACGCCGATGCTCGGCACCAGCTCCGCGGGGTCGAAGCCGAGCTCGCGGCGGTTCTGGCCGAGGAAGCGGGCCAGCTCGTTCCAGGCCGCCTGGCCGACCGCGTCGCCGGACGGCGCAGTGGCGAAGCCGAGCTCGTCCCAGGTCAGGTCGTTGCCGACTCCGGTCCCCGGGATGAGCGGCCGCGCCAGCAACAGGGTCGCCCAGTTGCCGCTGCGCGCGTCGAGATGCGCGTACGCGGGCTCGAGCCCGAGTCGCTGGAGGTCCGCTGTGCGCGCCGCGGCGAGGGCGCCGTCGAGGTCGGCGAGACGGCGCAGCACGGGTTCGGCCTCGAACCCGGCCGGCCGGACCTCCCGGGAGGCCAGCGGGGACGGCTCCGGCCGCACGAACGCGAGGGCCGGGACGGCGGTCAACAGGAGGGTGGCTGTTGCGAGCCACGACTGCGTCCTTCTCATGCTCTGCTCCCTTCGGACGAATGCGGTGCTGCGTCGGACATTGCCGGGACGTCGCCCGGCCGGATCGAACGCGAAGACGGCCCGGCGGCGCCGGTCCATGGCCTCGCCGCGGGCGGCGGCCGGACTTGCCGGCCATCGACCGCCGTCGCTCCAGATTGCTGGGTGGGCGCATTCTACCCGAATTCCGGTGCAAAGCCCGTCGGCGGGGCAAACGGGGCCTTTGCTGCCTCCCGCGGGCCGCGAGAGGCCGGGACAACCTCGGACGTGGCGGCATGCGGC
>CAYYIK010000154.1:0-3007 GCA_964471955.1 uncultured Thermoanaerobaculia bacterium
CGTGTGCCAGAATCTGTCCCGTCCGGACGCGCCGGCAGTGGACGCGCGGACTCGATGCTCATTCCTTCCCGGGAGTCACCATGGTCCGCCGAACCGCCCTGCTGATCGCCGCTTGCTGCTCTCTCGCCCTCGGCACGGCGCCATCCTTCGCCACCGAACCCGTGCCGCTGCCGCCGCTCGAGGAGCTCGTCCGCGCGCTCGACGCCCCGACGGTGGCCGGCCGGCTGCCGGCGCCCGAAGTGCTGCGCGTCGGACGCGCCGAGATCCGGCCGGGGGCCGGCAGCTACCTGCTCGTCCTCGAAGCCGGCGGCCGGCGCTGCGGCTGGATCCTCGCGGGACCGTCCCGGCTCGTCTACCGGGTCGAGGACCGCTTCTCGATTCCGGTCACCCGCCGCAACCTCAAGCAGATCCCCGGCCTCACCGCCCGCGAGGAGGGCACGGTCCTGCTGCTCGAGACGGCGCTGCGCGGCACGGCGGTCTGGGGCTGGGGCGAGGGGGAGACCACGTTGCCGGCGGGCGACCTCGAGCCGGTCGCCTCGAGCACGATCCCGGACTGGGTGCGCGAAGTGCTCGACAAGAGCTTCGATGACAACCCTGCCCGCGACGTCGCCCAGGACGCCTTCAATGGACCTGACGGCTACCGCTGGGCGCTGCTGCGCGGCAGCGGCGACGACTACGTGCTGGACGTCGATCCGCGGCCGGGAATCGCCACCGAGATGCTGGCGCGCTGGCGCAGCGTGCCGGTCAATACCGGACCGTTCAGCGGGCGTCTGTACAGCGAGGTCGTCTCGGCGCAGCCGCTCGGACGTGCCTGGTGGGAAGGTCGCTCGCCCGAGTTCGAGACCAGCGAGACGAGGATTCGCGCCGTCCAGGGAGAGGGCGCTCTGCTGACGGTCGAGGCCGGCATCCGGGTGCGCGCGGCCCGCGGCGATCTGCGCCTGCTGACTTTCTCCCTCGCCCATCACGTTTTCGACGACCGCTGGCGCACTCACGACAACCGGATCTCGAAGCTCACCGTGGACGGCGAGCCGGCGGCCTTCCGGCACTTCGAGGACGACACTCTGCTGATCGAGCTCGCGCGGCCGCTGGCCATCGGCCAGAGCGTGCTGGTCGAGGTCACTTCCGCCGGCGACCTGCTCCAGCGCCCGGACGGGGACAGCTACTGGCGGCTCGGTAATGAATCCTGGTATCCGCAGCCGATGCGGGGCATCGGACGCGAGATGTCGTCCTTCGACATCGACGCCGAGGTGCGGCCCCCGTTCGTCCCGTTCGCCCCCGGCAAGTTGGTCTCCCGCGAGGCGACGGCGAGCGGCAACCGGGTCGTTACGCGGCTGGCCGGACCGATGGAGCATGCGTTTCTGATCGCCGGAAAGTACGCCGTCGGCGACCACGAGATCGAAGGCCGCTCGATCCACGTGGCGAGCTATGCCAGCGTCAAGGAGACGGAGTCCCGGCGCGTCGCTGGCATCGTCGCTTCGGTCCAGGGCTGTCTGGAGCGCTGGCTCGGGGTCCCCTATCCGTTCCCCGACCTGCAGGTGCTCGAAGTCAACTCCTGGGGCTGGGGTCAGGCCCCTCCGGGGTTCATCTTCGTCACTGCCGAAGCCTTCGTGAAGGCGGCGCTGGCGCGCGGCGGCGTCGACGAAAACTCGACCGAGTTCGGCGAGCCCTGGGCATCGCGCGGCATCAACGAGCGGATCGCCCACGAAGTGGCCCACGGCTGGTTCCCGCACGTCGCCAAGACGGCCCGCTTCGAGGAAGACTGGCTCTCGGAGAGTTTCGCCGACTACGCGTCAGCCGTCTGCATCTCCGGTGTCGAGGACAAGAAGGCGAAGTACTTCTGGAAGCGCCAGCTGCGCGACTGGCAGTCGCACGCGCGGCAGGTCGAGGGCGGCACCAGCATCTACCTCGCCAACTACGGCACCGACAAGGACGGCGCCATCAGCTCGCGCTACTACCTGCTCTATGGCAAGGGGCCGCTGGTGCTGCACGCGCTGCGCCAGGAACTGGGGCGTCAGGCCGGCAGCGCCGAGGAAGGCGACCGGCTGTTCATGACCTGGATCCGTTCGTACGTCAAGAACTTCACCTACGAGACCGGCGAAACCCGCCACCTCGTCGCCATTCTCGAGCAGATGACCGGCAAGCCGTGGCAGCCCTGGTTCGAACGCTACGTCTACGGCACCGAGACGCCGGTCGTCGAGTGAGCCCGGGCGGCGAACCTCAGCCGGGCAGCGCCGCGGCGTCGGCGAGGACGCGGGCGCCGAGGCCGAAGGCGCGGCCGAAGCCGGCGACCAGCCGGCCGCCGCGGATCTCCAGGCGGTGGAAGGCGAAGTCGCCCAGCGGCACGGTCATCGCGGCGCTCGGGAAGCGCTCGATCCAGCGCGGCACCAGCGCCTCCCGTTCGGCGTCGCCGAGCGCCGCCACCTCGCCGTCGAGCAGCAGGCGCGGCAGGCGCAGCGGGTCGAGCTCCGGCCGGTCGGGGGCGTGGAGCACCGCCGAGAACGGCACCCCGGGGGCGAGCACCCGCATGTGATGGGCCAGCCGCGAGCCGTGGACGTAGAGCGCCGCGAGGTCCGGCGCGGCGAGGCAGGGGGAGAGCCCGGCGACCGGTCGCCCCTGCTCGACGAGGGCGAGCGCGGCGACCCGGGTGTCGCGCAGCAGCTGGCGCAGCAGTTCGAGATCCGCGGTTTCCATGCTGCGATGGTAGTCCCGGCCGGGCCCCCCTCCCCCGCCGGAACGGGTAGTTCGCGCCCGCGTGCGGCGAGCGCCGCGCCCCGATAGGCTGCGCGCCGATGCCCCTCGATCGCCTGCCGCCCGGCCAGACCCTCACCCGCAAGTTTCCGGTCGTCGGGGAGCGGACCCCCCTGGCGGCGGCCCTCGATCTCGCCACCTGGCAGCTGGTCGTCGACGGGCTCGTCGAACGCCCGCTCGCGCTCACCTGGTCGGACTACCTCGCGCTGCCGCACCTCGAGCGCCCGGCCGACCTGCACTGCGTCACCGGCTGGAGCCG
>CAYYIK010000155.1:0-2909 GCA_964471955.1 uncultured Thermoanaerobaculia bacterium
ACTCACCCGCGCCGGACGCAAGGACCTCGAACATGGCAAAGTCTCCCGCTCCCACCCGTGTCCTGACAGCGCACGTTCCCCTGCCGCTGGCCAGCAAGCTCGATGACCTCGCCGAGCGGCTGGAACGTTCACGAGGCTGGATCGTCAAGCAGGCGCTCACGTCGTGGATCGCGCAGCAGGAGGAGCGCGACCGGTGGACGCTCGAGGCCCTGGGAGACGTCGACGCCGGCCGGGTGGTCGATCAGGCCTCCGTCCAGGCCTGGGCGGAGAGCCTGGGTTCCGGGGAGCCGCTGCCGACGCCCCGCTCGTGATGGAGCTGAAGTGGACGGAGAAGGCGATCTCGGATCTGGCTCGTCTTTACGAGTTCCTCGCGCCCCGGAACCAGCCGGCCGCGGCCCGAACGGTACAGGCGCTGGTCCGGGCGCCGACCGTCCTCCGGACTCATCCCCGCCTGGGCGAACAGCTCCTCCAGTTCGAGCCGCGCGAGGTCCGGAGGATTCTGGTCGGTCACTACGAGCTGCGCTACGAGCTGGTCGAGGAGACCATCCACATACTTCGGCTCTGGCACACTCACGAGGATCGCTGAAGGTCATTCCCCGGATTGGCGGACGGTGGACGGCTGGCGATCCGGCGCGAGGACGGGCGGGATTGCTGGAGGTCTGAAGAGGTTCCGGAGTCGGTCCGGCTGCGTGGCGGCGTAGAATCCACTGGCGCGGCGCCGGATTGCGGCGGCCGCTCCCCCCGACGATGACCGATCGCCTTCCCGCCGCTCCGGAGTCCGCCGACATGTCCGAGTCGCTCCTCGCCCGCCTGGGCGCCGCCGCGCTGCTTGCCGCCGCGCCGGCTGCCGCCGCCGACAACCCGCTGCTCGCGCCGTGGAGCGGGCCGCACGGCGGCGTGCCGCCGTTCGATGCCGTGCGGGTCGAGCACTTCCGGCCGGCGCTCGAGGCGGCGATGGCGGAGAAGCTCGCCGAGATCGAGGCGATCGCCGCGGCCGAGGAGCCGCCGACCTTCGACAACACCGTCGCCGCTTTCGAGCGCGCCGGCGCGGCGCTCGAGCGGGTGAGCGCGATCTACTCGGTCTTCGCCGGCACCCTATCGACGCCGGAGCTGCGCGAGGTCGAGCGGGAGATGGCGCCGAAGCTGGCGGCGCTCGACGACGCGATCACCCAGAACGAGCGGCTCTTCGCGCGCTTCGAGGCGGTCTTCGCCGCGCGCGAGAGCTCCGGGCTGACGCCCGAGCAGCAGCGGCTGGTCTGGCTCCACACGACGAACTTCATCCGCGCCGGAGCGAAGCTCGACGCCGCCGGCAAGCAGCGCATGGCCGGGATCAACCAGCGCCTGGCCGAGCTCTACACGAGCTTCCGGCAGAACGTGCTGGCCGACGAGACGGGCTGGGTCCTCTGGCTCGACGCGGCGGACCTCGCCGGCCTGCCGGAGGCCGAGCGCGCCGCCGCCGCGGCCGCGGCCGCCGAGCGAGGACAGCCGGGCCGCTTCGCCATCCTCAACACCCGCTCGTCGATGGAGCCCTTCCTCGCCGCGTCCGCCCGCCGCGACCTGCGCGAGAAGGTCTGGCGCGCCTACTACGGCCGCGGTGACAACGGCGACGCGCACGACAACAACGGCCTCATCCGCGAGATCCTGAAGCTGCGCGCCGAGCGGGCGAAGCGGCTCGGTTACGCGACCCACGCTCACTGGCGGCTCGAGCGCGCGATGGCGAAGACTCCCGAGCGGGCGATGGAGCTGCTCGAGGCGGTCTGGGCGCCGGCCGTCGCCCGGGTGCGCGAGGAGGTCGCCGACATGCAGGCGATCGCCGACGCCGAGGCGGCGGCCGCCGGCACGGCGCCGATCCCGATCGAGCCCTGGGACTACCGCTTCTACGCCGAGAAGGTCCGCCGGGCGAAGTACGACCTCGACGCCGAGCAGGTCAAGCCCTACCTGCAGCTCGAGCGGCTGCGCGAGGGGATGTTCCACGTCGCCGGCGAGCTGTTCGGCTTCCGCTTCACGCCGGCCGAGGGGATTCCGGTGGTCCACCCGGACGTGCGCGTCTGGGAGGTCGCCGACCGCGAGAGCGGCCGCCCGGTCGGGCTCTGGTACTTCGACCCCTACGCGCGCACCGGCAAGCGTTCGGGGGCCTGGATGGCGACCTACCGCCGGCAGCAGCGCCTCGACGGCGAGGTGACGACCCTCGTGTCGAACAACTCGAACTTCGTGAAGGGCGGCCCGGGCGAGCCGGTGCTGGTGAGCTGGGACGACGCCGAGACGCTCTTCCACGAGTTCGGCCACGCGCTGCACGGGCTGTCGTCGCGGGTGACCTACCCGACGCTGGCGGGCACGGCGGTGGCGCGCGACTACGTGGAGTTTCCGTCGCAGCTGCTCGAGCACTGGCTGTCGACGCCGGAGGTGCTCGAAAAGTTCGCGACGCACGTCAAGACCGGCGAGCCGATCCCGGCGGCGCTGGTGGAGCGGCTGGAGCGGGCGGCGAATTTCAACCAGGGGTTCGCCACGGTGGAGTACCTGGCGAGCGCGCTGGTGGACATGAAGCTGCACCTGGCCGGCTACGCGGAGATCGACCCGGACGCCTTCGAGCGCGAGACGCTCGCCGCGCTCGGCATGCCGCGCGAGGTCGTGATGCGCCACCGCACGCCGCACTTCTCGCACGTCTTCTCGAGCGACAGCTACTCGGCCGGCTACTACAGCTACCTGTGGGCGGACACGCTGACGGCGGACGCCTGGGAGGCGTTCACGGCGGCCGGCGGGCCCTGGGACCGCGCGATGGCGCAGCGGCTGGTCGAGCACGTCTTCTCGGTGGGCAACACGGTGGATCCCGCCGAGGGGTACCGGGCGTTTCGCGGGCGGGATGCGGGGATCGAGGCGCTGATGCGCGACCGCGGCTTCCCGCTGCCGGG
>CAYYIK010000156.1:0-2866 GCA_964471955.1 uncultured Thermoanaerobaculia bacterium
CCGGGCCTGACCCGCCACGTCTACGCCCTCTGGCGCGCCGACGCCACGCGCCGGACGGCGATCCTCGCGGCGGTCGAGGCGTTCGAGGCGTAGCGCGGGACTCTGCCGGCAGCGGGCCACAGTCGCCCTGCCAGGTCTCGAGCGCCCCCTTCCCGCGGCCGAGGCGACATCGTGACGGAGCGTCGGGTCGACACGGGTTCTTCGCCGGCCACCCGCGGGGGTGGTGTCGCCGCGTGGAGGGCGGCGCACCATCGAGAGCGGGCCCCCGCCCGACGGCCTCCCGCGCGGGAGCCCGGGGAGGTCCGCATGACGTCCAGCGGGGACGCTTCCCAGCGGCACCCGGAGCGTCGCCGCGTGGCGCCGGCGCTCCGCCGACTCGCCCTCGGATTCGCGACACTGGTCCTCGTCGGCGCGTGCGCCAGCGTCGGCGTCTCGGCCCGCTTCCCGGCCGGCCCGGCGCGCGTCCACGTCGGCTTCTTCTTCGACGAGCTCTCGCCCTACGGCGACTGGATCTGGGTCGACGACTGGGGGTGGTCCTGGCGCCCGTGGCACGTCGGCGCCGGCTGGGTGCCGTACAGCCAGGGTCGCTGGGTCTACACCGATCAGGGGTGGAGCTGGATCTCGTTCTGGCCGTGGGGGTGGGCGCCGTTCCACTACGGGCGCTGGGGGTGTGATCCGCGCCACGGCTGGGTCTGGGTCCCGGGCACGGTCTGGGCGCCGGCCTGGGTCTCCTGGCGGCACGGACCGGGGTGGGTCGGCTGGGCGCCGCTGCCGCCGGGCGCGGAGTGGGACGCGCGCGAGGGCCTGCGCCGTCCGCACCACGAGCTCGAGCACCACGCCTGGTCGTTCGTTCCGGCCCGAGATCTCGTGGACCTCCGCCTCGGCGATCGCATCCTGCCGCGCGCACGCAACGCGACGCTGCTCGAGCGGACCGTCGAGAGCACCCGCTTCGAGCCGAGCGGCGTCGCCGCCGCCGAGCGCGGCCTCGACCCCGGCATCGTCGAACGCGAGCTCGGCCGCCGACTGGAGCGCCGTCCGGTCGAGGAGATCGCGGCGCCGCCCCGCGACGGACGCGACTCGGTCGCGCGCGACGCGGTGCGCCTCTACCGGCCCCGGGTCGAGCCCGCGCCGCTGCCCGATCCGCCCGCGTCGCCGGCCACCGTCGCCCCCGAGCCGCGCGTCGTCGAGCGCGAGCGCCGGGCGCTCGGTGACTGGGCCGAGACCCAGCGGCGCAAGCTCGAGAAGATCCGCGCGACCGAGCGCAGGAGCCCGCCGCCGGAGGCCACGGGAGATCGACTCGAGCGGCGCCAGAGCACCGAGCGTGAAGCGCTGCGCCAGGAGGTCGAGCGCCGGCAGCGGTGGATCGAATCCGAGCGGCCGGCGGCACGGCCGAAGCCGAAGAAACCGCCCGAGAGCCCGGCACCGCGCCGGGAGAGGAGATGAGCGAATGCGCGCCAAACCGCCGGAAGCGCCGCACCTCGCGGCGACCGTCGAAGCGGCGACCGAGCACGCGGTCGTCACCCACCTGTTCCCCGCCGAGGACTACGGCCTGCTGCGCACCGAGGACGGCCGCGAGCTGCCGTTCCATCGTGGCGGCGTCGAGGGCGACTTCGACCGTCTCAACCTGGGCACGGTCGTGACCTGCCGCGAGGGCCAGACGGAGAGTGGGCCGGAGGCGGTCGGCGTCGCGCCGATCGACGGAGCGCGTCGCTCGCGGCTGCGGTCCTGACGGCGATACCTGGCGCCCGGCCCGGTCTCAGCCGGAGCGAGCCAGTCGCGCGACCCGCGACGAGGAGATGCCGTCATGAACGACGATCCGCTCCGCTGGACCCGCCGTGAGGTGGCGGCGGGAGCCCTGCTGCTCGCCGGCGCCACCGCCACGGCATCGCGCGCGGAAGGGCCGACTGCGATCCCCCTGCCGCCGCCGGAGCGCGCGGCGGGCCCGGCGCTCGCTGCTACCCTCGCCCGCCGGCGTTCGGTGCGCGCCTGGAGCGGTGGGGCGCTCACCCTCACCGAGGTCGGACAGCTGCTCTGGGCGGCGCAGGGAGTGACGGCCTTGCGGGGGCGCCGGACCGCACCGTCGGCCGGCGCCCTCTATCCGCTCGAGCTCGATCTGGTGGCCTGGCGCGTCGACGGGCTCGCGCCCGCGCTCTGTCGATACCTGCCGGCCGGCCACGCGCTCGAGCGCCGCGCCGGCGCAGTGCCGGCCCGGGAGCTCGCCAGCGCCGCTCACGACCAGGAGTGGCTGGCCGGCGCCGCCGCCGTGATCGCGGTCTCGGCCGTGCCGCGGCGCACCGCGGCGCGCTACGGCTCCCGCGCCGAGCGCTACGTCGCGATCGAGGTGGGGCACGTCGCCCAGAACGTCTACTTGCAGGCGGTCGGCCTCGGACTGGGCACGGTGATCGTCGGCGCCTTCGACGATCTGCGGGTCGCCAACCTGCTCGGACTGGCCACCGGCGAGCATCCCTTCGCGCTCCTGCCGGTCGGCCGCAGCTGAGCCGGGCCCGGGATCCTCAGAGCGCTGCGGTCGCGCCGAAACGCCGAGCCAGGCCGAGCCTGTAGTTCGGTCCGGTCGAGTCGGCGCCGAAGGCGGCGTCGATCTCGGCGATCCGGGCGCGGGTCCGGGTCGTCTTCGAAGCGTCGAACCCTCCCGAACTCGGGAACCCTGATGAATCGAGGGTCGAGGGGTCGAGCTTTTGTGTGTCCCTTTTGTGTGTCCCTTTTGTGTGTCCCCTTTGTGTGTCCCCTTTGTGTGTCCCCGGGTGGTTTCGGGGGGGTCAGCGGGGAGGTCAGCGGGGGGGGCGGGGTTCCAGGATGAGGTAGGCGACGGGGGTCGAGCCGATGTTTTCGACTTCGTGCCAGGCGA
>CAYYIK010000157.1:0-2846 GCA_964471955.1 uncultured Thermoanaerobaculia bacterium
CAGTGGGACAAGGACGACTGCGCCGACCTCGGGATCATCAAGGTCGACCTGCTCGGCCTCGGCATGCTCAACGCGCTCGAGCGGACGCTGCCGCTCATCCGCGAGCACGAGGGGCGCCACGTCGACCTCGCCCACCTGCCGCCCGACGACCCGCAGGTCTACGCCATGCTGCGCGAGGCCGACACGGTGGGCGTCTTCCAGGTCGAGAGCCGCGCCCAGATGGCTTCGCTGCCGCGCAACGCGCCCGAGCGCTTCTACGATCTGGTCATCCAGGTGGCGATCATCCGCCCCGGACCGATCACCGGCGGCATGGTCCATCCGTTCTTCGAGCGCCGGCGCGGGCGCGAGACGGTCGACTACTTCCACCCCTGCCTCGAGCCGATCCTCGCCCGCACCCTCGGCGTGCCGATCTTCCAGGAGCAGCTGCTGCGCATGGCGATGGCGGTGGCCGGCTTCTCCGGCGGCGAGGCCGAGGAGTTGCGCCGGGCGATGGGCTTCAAGCGGTCGGTCGAGCGCATGCAGGCGATCGACACCCGCCTGCGCGCCGGCATGCGGGCGCGCGGCATCACCGGCGAGGTGCAGGACAAGATCGTCCAGTCGATCACCTCCTTCGCGCTCTACGGCTTCCCGGAGTCGCACGCGGCGAGCTTCGCGCTGATCGCCTACGCCAGCGCCTGGCTCAAGTGCCACCACCCGACCGCCTTCCTCATCGGCCTGCTCGATGCCTGGCCGATGGGCTTCTACCACCCGGCCTCGCTGATCAAGGACGCGCAGCGCCACGGCGTCACCGTGCTGCCGATCGACGTCAATCATTCCGGGGTGAACTGCACCTGGGAGGAACCTGCGCCGAGAGCCGGCGCCTGCCGCCTCGGCCTGCGCTTCGTGCACGGGCTGCGCTGCGAGGCGGGCGAGGCGATCGTCGAGGCGCGGCGGCAGGGCGGTCCCTTCCACGACGCCGACGACCTCGCCCGCCGCGCCCGCCTGCGCGCCGACGAACTCGAGCGGCTGGCCGCCGTCGGCGCCCTCGCCTCGCTCGGCCTCGGCCGCCGCGCCGCCCTCTGGCAGGCCGCCCTCGCCGCCCGCCCCGCCGGCCCCCTCCTCGCCGGAGTTTCGGGGACAGGCGCAAATACTCCTGTTTCGGGGACAGGCAACAAAACTCCCGATTTCGTGCCTGTCCCCTTTTCTCCGGATTTCGTGCCTGTCCCCGAAACTGGGGATTTGGTGCCTGTCCCCGAAATGCCGTTGCGGGAGATGACGGGGGTGGAGGAGACGGTGGCGGACTTCGCCGGGTCGGGGATGACCACCGGCGCGCATCCGGTCGCCTACTGGCGCGACCACCTGGCGGGGTGCGGCGCGGTGACCGCCGCCGAGCTGCCGCGCCTGCCGCCGGGCGCGCGCGCCCGCGTCGGCGGCGTGGTGATCGTCCGCCAGCGCCCCGGCACCGCCAACGGCACGCTCTTCCTCACCCTCGAGGACGAGACCGGCATGGCGCAGGCGATCGTCTCGCGCGCCCTGCTGGCCGAGCACCGCGCCACCCTCACCGGGCCGCCCGGGCTGATGGTCGAGGGGATCGTCGTCGCCCGCGACGGCTCGGTCTCACTGCGCGCCGAGCGCTTCGAGCCGCTGCCCGACCTGGTCGCGACCCCCAGCCACGACTTCCGCTGAGGGCCGCGACGCCCGCCTCACTCGAACGGCCGCGGCCGCGGCGTCGCGTCGGAGGAGGGCGGCAGCTGCGGCAGCACGAAGCTCGGCGGATCGCCGGTCAGCGTGCGCAGGAAGGCGACGACCTGCGCCGACTCCTTCTTCGAGAAGCGCCGCCCGAGTTGCAGCCGCCCCATGACGTCGACCGCCTCGGTCAGCGTCCAGGCCGCGCCGTCGTGGAAGTAGGGGTAGGTCAGCTCGACGTTGCGCAGCGTCGGCGTCTTGAAGCGGAAGCGGTCGACCTCTTCGCCGGTCACCGCGATCCGCCCCTGCGACGGGTTCTCGGTGCGGTAGGGCTCGACCAGACCCATCTTCTGGAACGAGCTCGCCCCCGCCGCCGGTCCGTTGTGGCAGGTGGTGCAGCCGCTGGTGCGGAAGACCTGGTAGCCGGAGAGCTCCTCGCCGGAGAGCGCCGCGTCGTCGCCGAGCAGCCAGCGATCGAAGCGCGCGTTGGGGGTGACCAGCGTCTCCTCGAAGGCGGCGATCGCCCGGGTCACCCGCGCGATGTCGATCGGCCCGGGGCCGAAGGCCCGCTCGAAGGCGGCGACGTACCCCGGGATGGTCGCCACCACGCCGACCGCGAGCTCGTGGGTGAAGGCCATCTCGGCCGGGTTGGCGATCGGTCTTGCGGCCTGTTCGGCGAGATCGGCGGCACGCCCGTCCCAGAACTGCGCGATGTTGAAGCTCGAGTTGAGCACGGTCGGCGAGTTGATCGGCCCCTGCTGCCAGTTGTGGCCGATCGACGTCACCAGGTTGTCCGAGCCGCCGAGGCTCAGGTTGTGGCAGGAGTTGCAGGAGATGAAGCCGGACTTCGACAGGCGCGGATCGAAGAAGAGCTGCTTGCCGAGCTCGACGAGCGCCGGGTCGGCGACCACCACCGGTTCGATCGGCCGGATCGGCTCCTGGCGGGGCACCGACGCGGCGACGAGGACGAAGGCGAGCAGGGGCCAGAGGGCGAGACGGAAGCGCATGCGAAACCTCCTGACGGCGTGCCTCGGCGCGCCGCAGCAGTACGCCCCGCGAGCGCCGGCATCCCTCCAGAGGGTCGCGCCTCCCGCCGGCCGGGCCACCACCCGCGGACGCGGGAGCGCCCCCGCCCCGCGGCACGAGCCCGCCTGCGAGCGGCCGCCGCGAACCCCGGGCCG
>CAYYIK010000158.1:0-2792 GCA_964471955.1 uncultured Thermoanaerobaculia bacterium
CAGCTCGCGACCGAGCAGCGCCTCGTAGATCGGCCGGTCGCCGGCGAGGTCGGCGGTCCACTGGCCGACGAAGGTCGCGGCGAGCAGCGGCAGCATCAGCGAGTATCCCTCGGTCATCTCGAGCATCAGCACGATGCCGGTCAGCGGCGCGCGCACGGTGGCGGCGAAGAGGGCGCCCATGCCGACGATCGCGAAAGCCCGGGCCTCCGGCACCGCCTGCGGCGCGATGCGATGGAAGACGAGGCCGAGCGCCAGGCCGAGCTGCGAACCGAGCACCAGCAGGGGCCCGAAGATCCCGCCGGCGGTGCCGAGCGAGTAGCTGCCGACGGTCAGCGCGAAGCGTGCCGCCAGCAGGCCGAGCAGCGCGACGAGCGCCCCCTCGCCCGAGAGCGCCCGCTCGACGAGCGGTGTTCCGCCGCCGATGAGGCCGGGTACGGCGAGTCCGATCGCCGCGACCGCGCCGCCGACGCCGGCCGCCAGCGCGATCCGGCCGCGCTCGGGCACCCTGCCGGTAACCGCGAGGCCGCCGAGCAGGGCGCGGTTGAAGAGGACCCCGACGATCCCCGCGACGACGCCGAGGACGAGGTAGAACGGCAGGCCGGAGATCGGCGGTGTCCCCGGGTTGGGCGTGTGGAAGACGGCGGTCTGGCCGAGCGCGAGGCGGGCCACCACGTCGGCGGTCACCGATGCGAGGAACGAGGCGCTGAAGATGCCGGGCGAGAAGTTGCGCTGCACCTCCTCGAGCACGAAGACGAGGCCGGCCAGCGGGGCATTGAAGGCGGCCGCGAGACCGGCCCCGGCGCCGGCGGCGATCAGCACCTGGCGCTCGCGCGGCGTCGAGGGGAGCCAGCGTGACACGAGGCGGCCGACCGCGCCGCCCATCTGCAGCGTCGGGCCCTCGCGGCCGAGGGCAAGGCCCCCCCCGATGGCGAGCAGGCCGCTAGCGAACTTGACCGGCAGCAGCCTGCCGGCGCGCAGCGGGCGCAGCCGCTGCAGCACGAGCTTGAGCTGCGGGATGCCGCTGCCGGCGGCTTCGGGACTCCAGCGGCGGACCAGCCAGGTGGCGAGGCCGATCGCCACGGCCGCGGCGCTCACGGCGAGGAGCATGCCCGGCAAGCCTCGGTCGCGCGCCGCCGCGAAGGCGTGGATGCGCTGCTCCTCGGCCCGCTCGAGCAGGTGCCGGAAGAAGACGGCGACGAGCCCCGCGAGCGCGCCCGTGAGGACGGCGCGCGGGAAGAGGCGGCGCCGACGCTCGTGCCGTTTGCGGTAGGTGGCGACAACGGTTTCGACATCGCCGCGGACGACGGGCATGCCGGCGATTGTACCGGGCGTCCCGGAATGCATCGCCGCGCGGATCGCGTCCCGTCCGGGGGGTAGACTCGAACGATGTGGAAGCCCGAGGCGCGGCTCCGCCACGAGCGGCTCGAACCCGGGTGGCCGACTGCGGAGGAGGCGGCGGGCGCGCGCCTCTTCGCTCCGCTCGAGGTCGGAACGACGCGTCTCGAGCAGCGCACCTGGGTGCCGGCGATGGTCCCCTGGCGCGCCACCGACGACGGCTTCGTCACCGACGACCTGCTCGCCTGGTACGAGCGCTTCGCCCGCGGCCGGCCGGGGGTGCTGGTGGTCGAGGCGACCGGCATTCGCGACGTCCCCTCGGGGCCGCTGTTGCGGATCGGCGACGACCGGTTCGTGCCCGGGCTCTCCCGATTGGTCGAGACCGTGCGTCGCGCCAGTGGCGGTCACACCCGTCTGTTTCTCCAGGTCCTCGACTTCCTCGCCATCCGCCGGCGGCCGGAGCGCGAAAAGTACTTTTCGCGATTCCTGCGCTTGACCGCAGACCACTACGAAAAGCTCTCATTGAAGGGAAAGACGGAGACCGAGGTTCGCGCGGCGCTGGCGGCGCTTCCCGACGAATCGCTGGTCGAAGTGCTGACCGCGCGGGAGTTCGAAGCGTACGCGTACGGCTATCGCGAGCGGGTCACGGACGTTCATCTGCCGCACGTCGCCGAGCTGCCGAGAGTGCTGCCCGGGCTGTTCGCCGCGGCGGCGGAGCGGGCGCGGCGCGCCGGCTTCGACGGCGTCGAACTGCACTACGCGCACGCCTACACGATGGCCTCGTTCCTGTCGCGCCGCAACACGCGCGCGGACGGCTACGGCGGCGACCGCGCCGGGCGGCTGCGGCTGCCGCTCGAGGTGCTGGCGGCGGTGCGCGAACGCGCGGGAGAGGGGTGGACGGTCGGCTGCCGGTACCTTTCGGACGAGATCATCGAGGGGGGCTCGGCACTCGACGACGCGGTCTTCTTCGGCCTCGAGCTCGCCTGCGCCGGGATGGACTTCCTGTCGCTGTCGCGCGGCGGCAAGTTCGAGGACGCGCAGCAGCCGCGGGTGGGGCAGGCGGCCTACCCCTACACGGGTCCCTCGGGCTGGGAGTGCATGCCGACGGCGATCGCCGACGCCCGCGGCCCGTACGGCCGCAACGTCGAGCCGGCCAGGGCGATCCGTGACGGACTGCGCGCGGCGGGGCTCGCCACGCCGGTGGTGGTGACCGGCGGTATCCACTCCTTCGCGCAGGCCGAGGCGATCCTCGCCAGCGGCGCCGCCGACATCGTCGGCGCGGCGCGCCAGTCGCTCGCCGATCCCGACTGGTGGGAGAAGGTCCGCCTCGGCCGCGGCGCCGAGGTGCGGCGCTGCGACTACACGAACTACTGCGAGGCGCTCGACCAGATGCACAAGCCGGTCACCTGCCGCCTGTGGGACCGCGAAGCGCTCGACCAGCCCGGCGTGCGCCTCTC
>CAYYIK010000159.1:0-2733 GCA_964471955.1 uncultured Thermoanaerobaculia bacterium
GGCCGCCGCCTCCGCCGGCGCCGCCGCGGCGCCGCTGCGACCGGCCGGCGCCGCGCCGGCCCCCGCCGCGACGGGCAGCTACGGCGGCTTCTGGATCCGCGCCCTGGCGTATCTCATCGACGTGGCGCCGATGCTGGTCCTGTCGGTGCTCTCGGTCGCTCTGACCTTCTTCGTCGACCCGACGGTGGGGATGCTGGTCAACCTGCTGGCGATCCCCTACGCCTTCTGGGTGGTGCTCTTCATGCCGGCCACCCGCGGGACGACGCCGGGCAAGAAGATGCTCGGCCTCGCCATCGTCACCGACGGCGTGCGGCCCGGGCAGGGGCTCGGCTGGGGCAAGGCGTTCGTGCGCCTGGTCGGCCACTTCGTCAGCGGCCTGGTGTTCGGGATCGGCTACCTCCTGGTGGCCTTCACCTCGAAGAAGCAGGGGCTGCACGACCTGATCGCCGGCACCTTCGTGGTGCGCGCGCGCTGAGCGGCTGGGGCGGGGGCGCCGCAGCTAGTAGACTCGCCGGGTGACGGCGGTCGAGGCACGGCGCTACGACTTGCGGCTGCGGGGGCGGGGGGTCGCCGGCTGGATCGGCGGCGCCCTGCTCGGTCTCGTCCTGCTCGTCGCCGCTGCGGCCAAAGCGCTCGATCCGGCCGGTTTCGGCCGGGAGATCGTCGCGCTCGGCCTGCCGGCGGGCATCCCGCCGCTCGCCGCCGCGGTCGCCGCGATCGGTTTCGAGGCGCTGCTCGGCCTGCTCCTGCTGTTCGACGTGCGGCGCCCGGCGGTGATGGTCGCCGCCACCCTGCTGGTCGCCTTCTTCCTCGCCGTCACCGGCCGCTCCGCCTGGCGGGCCGCCCACGGCATCGTCGAGGAGAGCCCGTCGTGCGGCTGTTTCGGCAACCTCGTCGAGCGCACGCCGCAGGAGGCCTTCGTGCAGGACCTCTGGATGCTCCTGCCGCCGCTCGCCCTCGCTCTGCTCGGCCTGCCGGGGGCGCGCCGCCGGCTCGGCGCCCGGGTGATCGCCGCCGGGGTCGGCGCGGCGGCGCTCGCCGGCTTCGCCGCCGCCGCACCGGGGCTGCCGCTCGACGATCTGGCCACCCGCCTGGCGCCGGGCACCCGGCTCTCCGGCCGCTGCGCCGGCAGCGGCGCCGAGCGCATCTGCCTCGACGTCGTGGCGCCGCACCTGGCCTCCGGTCGCCACCTGGTGGTGCTCGCCGATCTGGCCGCGCCGGGCTTCGAGGCGCTGGCGCCGCGGCTCAACGCCTGGGCGCGCGCCGGCGCCGAGCCGCCGCTCACCGTGCTCGGCGAGCTCTCCGAGGAGCGCCGCACCGAGCTCTTCTGGAGCGTCGCGCCGGCATTCGACTTGCACGATACGCCGCCGGCGCTGCTGCGCCCGCTCTACCGCACCCTCCCGCGCTCGTTCCTCGTCGAGGACGGCCGGGTCCGCGAAACCTGGACCGGCCTGCCGCCGCAGCTCGCGGCGCTGGCCCCCTGATCCCGACGAGGGGAACTGCCGCATGAACCGACGCTCCGCCTCCGCCTTCCTGCTCGCGCTCGCCGCGACGATCTGCGCCCCGGCGCTCCGCGCCCAGACCCCGGACGCGCTGCTCTCCGGCTTCGAACCCTCCGGCGACTGGGTGCTCTCGGTCGACGGCCGCGAGGTGCCGGCCGCCCGCCTCTACTTCTCGAAGCGGGCGCAGGCGATCCTCATCCGCACCGCGGAGTTCCCCTCGCCGGTGCTGCTCGACATCGCCGGCCGGACCGCCCAGACGGTCGACCTGATGAAGGTCTCCGAGCGCAGCGACGGGGTCATCGACCTGCTCGCCGACGCCGTGCTCGAGCCGAGCGGCGCGCTCGCCGTCACTCGCACCGGCGCCACCTTCTCGGTGGGGGCGCGCAAGGCCGAGATCGCCTCGACGCCCTACCTGATCGGCGCCAAGGCGGGCAGCGACCTGCTCGGGCACAGCGCCTACTACCGCTACCTCGCCGGCAAGTACACTCCCGATTCCGGCGCGCTGGGCCGGCTGCGCGGGGAGAAGCGCGACGTGCGCGTGCTCACCTTCTTCGGCTCCTGGTGCCCGCACTGCAAGGAGCACGTGCCGCTGCTGCTCAAAGTCGAGCAGATGCTCGCCGGGTCGAAGATCGACTTCGACTACCGCGGGATGCCGGGCGGCCGGGTCTCCGAGCAGGCCGAGGCGAAGGAGTGGGGGGTGACCGGCGTGCCGACCACCATCGTCCTGGTCGACGGCCGCGAAGTCGGGCGGATTCCGAACGGCGGCTGGTCGCAGCCCGAGAAGGCGCTCGCCGAGATCCTCGCCGGCGGCGCGACCCCCGCGTCGCGCTGAACCGGCGGTAGACTCCGCTCCGAATCGGAAAGCGGCAGGTGCGCGTCCGCCATCGCGGACGGGGGAGGGGTGCATGCTTCGACGCGGGAGCTGGTGGGGGCTGGCGCTCGTCGCGAGCGCCGCGCTCGCGCAGGAGGCGTTGCCGGCCGGCGAGCCGGAGTCGGGGTGGACGCCGGCGCCGGCGGAGGCCGACGGCGGCGGTCTCGTTTTCGACTGGGGCTTCGAGGCGAAGGCTCACTGGCGCGACAGCGAAGCGACGCGCAACCCGAGTCCGTTCCCGTTCCCGCCGGAGTTCCTGCCGCCGGGCGGGGCCCTGCCGGCCTTCCAGGAGACGGTCAACCCGGGCGAGCACTTCGAGGTGTCGACGCTCACCCTGCTCCTCGGCGCGCGTTGGGGCGA
>CAYYIK010000160.1:0-2662 GCA_964471955.1 uncultured Thermoanaerobaculia bacterium
GTCGAGGACCCGCCGCGGCTCGCGCCCGGCACCGGCGAGCCGCGGGCGCGCGCGGTCGAGGACGAGGAGGAGTGGCGCGAGGAGGACGAGGAGTGGAGCGAGGACGAAGGGGACGAGGACGAGTCCGGCTGGGAGGAGGAGGAGAACCCGTGAACCGCAAGCTCGCCCGCGCCGCCGTCGCCTTCGCCGCCCTCGCCCTCGGCCTGCTCGCGGCGCCGCGCCCGCTCGCCGCGCAGGCCGCGGCCGACCTGCCGCCGCGCCCCGCGCGCCCGGTGGCCGCCCCTGCCGGGCGGGTGGTCGTCGTCCCCGACGCCTTCCTGCGCCGCTGGGACCCGATCACGATCTTCCTGCCGTCGGATGTCGGTCCCGCCGCAGGCGGCGCCGAGGACGCCCCGGCGCGCGTCGCGCGCCTCAGCTCCGACTCGACCGGCGCCGAGCCCGCCGGCGCCTGGACCTGGCTCGACGCGCGCACGCTGCAGTTCCAGCCGGCCGACCCCTGGCCGCCGCTCGAGCGCTTCACGCTCGCGGTCTCGGGGAGGAGCTTCCGGCTCGCGACGCTGCTCGCGCCGCCGACCGCGACGCGCCCCGCCGCCGGCGCCGCCGGGCTCGAGGCGGTCGACGAGATCGCCCTCACCTTTGCCGACCCGTTACCAGCCGAGGCGCTGGCGCGCGCGCTGGTGATCGAAGTGCGGCCGCTGCCCGGCTTCGGCGACGCCGCGCCGCGCTTCCTCGGCCGCGAGGACTTTGAGGTCAAGACCCTCGACCGGCCGAACGCGACGGCGCCGGTGACCTCGGTGGTGCGCCTGCGCCGGCCGGTGCCGACGGGGCACCGCGTCTTCGTCCGCCTGCGGCTGACCCTCGACGATCCGCCGGAGATGGCGTTCTGGGAGCTCTCCTTCGCGACCGCGCAGCCGTTCCGCGCGCTCTCCTTCGGCTGCCGGACGGCGCAGCTGCCGGTGGTCCCCGGCGGCGCGCGCTACGCCGCGGACCAGGCGCTCGCCTGCGAGGCCGAGGATCCGGCGCTGGTGGTCGAGTTCTCCTCCGATCCGCGCGAGCTCGGCATCGTCGAGGCGAGGAACCTCGTGCGCACGACGCCGCCGGTCGCGAACCTCGACGCCCGCCTCTCCGGTCGCCGGCTCGAGCTGCGCGGCGCCTTCGCGCGCGAAACCGCTTACCGGGTCACCCTGGTGCCGACGCCGCTCGCCGACCGCGACGGTCGCGCGCTCGACCTCTCCGCGCCGAACGAGCTGGTGCTCGCCTTCCCGCGCGCGACCCCGTACCTGCGCCTCGCCGCCGCTTCCGGTCTGGTCGAGCGCACGGGACCTCGCATGCTGCCGCTGGTCGGCCGCGGCGACGAGCGGCTCGACCTGCGCATCCACGCGATCGACCCGCTCGACCGCGGCCTCTGGCCGTTCCCCGAGCGCCCGGTCGAGATCGACGAGGACCAGCGGCCGCCCGGCCCGGGCGAGCGCCCGCAGCCGTGGACGCGGGCCGACGCCGAGCCGGACGCCGCCGAGATCGGCCGCCGGATCCTGGCGCTCGGCTCGCCGCCGGTCTCGCAGCTCGTCGACCTGCCGCTGCGACGCGACGGCGGCTCGGCCGCCTTCGGCTTCGACCTCGGCCGCGCGCTCGACCGGCTCGCCGGCGCCGGCGCGCCGGGGACCTATCTCGTCGGCATCCGCCGCCCGGGGGAGAGCGCGAAGCGCTCCTGGCTGCGGCTGACCGCGACCGACCTCGCGCTGACCACGCTCGAGGAGAGCCACGCGACCGTCTTCGCCGTCACCTCGCTCGCCTCGGCGCGGCCGGTCGCCGGCGCCACCGTCACGGTCGAAGGCGTACGCCGCCTCTCGGGGCGCGACGCGCAGTGGGTCGAGCTCTTCTCGGGGGTCACCGACGGGCAGGGGCGGATCGAGTGGCCGGCGCCCGGCGAGCCGGTCGAAGGGTCGATCTCGGTCGAGCGGTTGACGGTGCGCTCGGGCGACGACCGGCTCGTCCTCGACGCCGACGACGCCCCCGACGCCTTCGCTGACGGTCGCTGGTCGCCGACCGGCGAGACCTGGCTGCAGTGGACGCAGCACGACCTCGACTCCCGCGGCGCGCAGCCCGAGACGATGGCGCACCTCTTCCCCGAGCGGCCGGTCCACCGCCCGGAGGAGCCGGTCCATCTCAAGGGCTGGGTGCGCACGCGCTGGCAGGGGGAGCTCGAGCCGGTCACCGACGACCTGCTGCTGGTGGTCGAGGGGCCGGGCGACCTGGTCTGGCGCTATCCGGTCACCCCGAACGAACACGGCGGCATCTACCACCGCTTCGACGAGCCGGAGCTGCCGACCGGCACCTACCGCGCGCGGCTCGAGCTGGCCAGGACCGGCGAGGCGATCCCGGGCACGGCGTCGTTCCGCAAGGAGGCCTACCGGCTGCCGCGCTTCGAGGTGCGGCTCGACGGCCCCGACCGCGCGCCGCTCGACCGCGAGTTCGACGTCGCGCTCACCGCCACCTACTACGCCGGCGGACGGGTCGCGGCGCGCCCGGTCGAATGGCGGGTGACGCAGTTCCCGTACGAGTGGTCGCCCAAGAGCCTGCCCGGCTTCCTCTTTTCTTCCGACGCCCGCTTCGCGCGCGACCGCCGCTTCGAGCCCTCGGCCGCGCTCGAGCGCGCCGACAC
>CAYYIK010000161.1:0-2599 GCA_964471955.1 uncultured Thermoanaerobaculia bacterium
AGCGTCGGCAGCAGGCCGCGATGGCGCGCCACCAGGTCGCCGGCGACGAGCAGCAGCAGCGCCGCGGCGAGCGCTCCGGCCGCCGGTCGCGCCCGGCGCAGGAGGGCGAAGAGGACGAGCGTCGTCGCCGCAATGGCCAGCACGGCGAGCGTCTCGGCGCGGTAGAGCGCCAGCGCCCGTTCGACGAGGCGCGGCCCGGCCGGCACCCCGGTGTGGGCGGCGATCCAGGCCGCCAGGGGCCCCGGAGCGAGACGGACGAACGCGAAGGCGCCGCCGGCGAGCAGCGTGGCGACGCCGGCGAGGGCGAGGGGCAGGTCCCCCTCGCCGCGCCGTCCGGCCTCCCGCTCGGCGAGCCAGCGTTCGAGGGTCAGCGCCGCCGCGAAGGCGAGCGCCGCCGCGACGAGGAGGAAGAACTTCTCCGGATAGCGCAGACTGCCGAAAGGCGGCACGAAGCGGTGCAGCAGCGGGTAGAGCGGCGTGTGGCGGCCGAGCGCCAGCAGGGCGCCGCCGGCCGCCATCAGCAGCCAGGCGCCGCGGTAGGGGATCGGCCGTGCCGCCAGGCCGGCGAGCGCCAGCAGCAGGACCGCCAGGCCCGGATAGATCGCCGGGAAGAACGGGTAGTCCAGATCGTGGAGCCCCCAGCCGAACCAGAGGCCGTCGTCGGCGCGCGCCGGGTCGCCGAGCAGGCGCGGGAAGAGCAGCTCCGCGGCGCGCAACGGCGGCATCGACCAGCTGCTCGCCTGCGCGAACGACAGGCCGTCCGCCCGACCGGAGTCCGCCAGTCTTCCCAGGGCGGGCACCAGCTGGACCGCGGCGAGCGCGGCGGCGAGCAGCATGGCGGCCGCCAGGCGCCCCGGCATCCGCCTCGCCGCGCCGACCGGCCGCCCCGCGAGCGCGAAGGCGCCCGCGGCGAGGCCGCCGCAGAAGGCGGTCACCGGCTCCCCGTTGAGCAGTGCCAGGGCGAGCGTCGCCGCGAGGGCGCCGACGGCCCGCCGCGTCTCGCGCCCCGCCGCCGCCCGGCGCAGCGCGTCGGTGCGGACGAGGATCCAGGGGAGCCAGGCCGCGCCGCCGAGCAGTGTCAGGGCGGAGGCGCAGGAGACGGTCACGCCGCCGGCCGTCCAGGCGGCCGCGCCGAGCGCCGCGGTGAGCGCTCGACAGCCGAGCCGGCGCGACAGGGCCCAGGCGCCGGCGGCACCGAGCGCCAGGTGAGCCAGCGCATACAGCGAGATCGCCCAGGGGACCGGGAGGGGCATCAGCGCCCAGGTGAGCGGATAGAAGGCGGCGTAGCTCGGATCGGAGAGCACGGGCTGGCCGCCCGAGATCCAGCCGTTCCACTCCGGCAGGCCGTGCGTGAGCAGGCGCGCGAAGGTGGTGCGCAGCGGCAGGTGGAACTGCACAACGTCGCGGGTGGCGAGGAGGCGTTGAGGCGACAGCAGGCCCCCGGCGAGCGCGACCAGCAGGGCGGCACCCCCGGCCAGGGGGAGCAGGGCGCGCCAGCGGGAGGTCGTCATGCGGCGCCCGGGCGGCTCAGCGATCCGCCGTCGCCCAGAGGTTGTAGCCGAGCTCGAAGGTGCCCACGTCGACGCGCTCCATGGCGAAGCCGGCGCGGCCGAAGTACCAGCCGAGCAGCGCCGGGGTGTAGGCGTACTTGTGCTCGTCGATCTCCTCGGCCGAGACCAGGCCGATGCGGGCGAACAGGCGCAGCACCCGGTCGGCGCGCGCCGCCGGGGTGGTGACGATCAGCCGCCCCCCCGGCGCGAGGGCGCGCCGGCACTCGGCGAACAGCTGCTCGAGCGCCGCCGGGTCGAGGTGCTCGGCCACCGCCAGCATGGTGATCACCTGGAACCAGCCGTCGTCGAACGGCAGCTTCGGCGCCCGGTTGAGGTCGAGCTGGTGCCAGGCGATGTCCCCGCTTCCCGGCGCGGGCGGCAGCTGGTCGACGGCGTGCTTCTCGGCGAAGTAGGTGTGGGAGAGGAAGTAGGGGCTCGAACCGCAGCCGATATCGAGCACCCGCCCCTGACGCAGCGCCGGCGGCACGAGCGCCTCGGCGCGCCGGGCGCGCAGCCGGGCGAGGAGCGGTTCGAGCAGGCCGTGGCCGCGGGTGGCGCGCTGAGTCATCGGGACTCCGTCGGGTTGTCGGTGGGCGCCACCAGGCGCCGCACCAGGTCGATGCTGCGCGCGACGCCGGCGTCGAAGACGGCGAGCGGCATCCGCTCGTCCGGCCCGTGCACGCTGCGCAGGAGCAGGTTCTCGATTTCGAAGGGGGAGATGCCGTAGGCGGCGATACCGCGCTGGCGGAAGTAGCGCCCGTCGGTGATGCCGCCGATGAAGACCGGCACCACCGGCACGCGGCCCTTGCCGAGCGCCGCGGCGATCGCCTCCCAGACCGGCCCGTCGTCGGGGGAGGGGGCGGACGGCGGCGCGGCGAGCCGGACCGCGATGTCGAAGCCGCCGCCGAGCCGTTCGCGCAGAGCGGCGAGGTACGCCTCCTGATCGCTGTCGGGCAGCAGCCGGACGTCGATCGACGCCCGGGCCTCGCCGGCGACCACGTTGATGCGGTCCGCGGCGGCGAGCTGCGTCACCTGCAGCGTGTCGAGGA
>CAYYIK010000162.1:0-2570 GCA_964471955.1 uncultured Thermoanaerobaculia bacterium
TTCGCCTCGGGCGGGGGGCGAGTGTAGCATCGGCGGCGCTTCGTCCGAGGAGGTCTGCATGCCGCGCAACCCGTCGATACTGCTCCGATTCGCCCTCGCGCTGTCGCTCGTCGCCCTGTCGCCCGCCCTCGTGCGCGCGCAGGTCGAGGACGACATGTTGCCTGCCGACGAGCCGCCGGCTGGCGAGAGTGCGCCGGACGGCGAGGGCGACGAGGCCGCGGCCAGGCAGCCGCGCCTGGTAGCTCCCCAACCGGTGCTCGACGCCGGGACGGTGGCGCGCGGCGAGCGGGTGACTGCCGACTTCCGCATCGACAACCAGGGGGAGGCCGACCTGGTCATCAAGTCGGTCCAGCCGGCCTGCGGCTGCACGGTGGCGTCTTTCGACTCCCGCATCGCTCCCGGCGAGTCCGGCACGGTGCGCGCCATCGTCGACACCGAGACGTTCGCCGGCCCGATCGCCAAGTCGATGACCGTACTCAGCAACGATCCGGTCTCGCCGCGCCTGTTGCTCACCGTCAAGGCGGACGTCCGCGCCCACGTGCTGGTCCAGCCCGCCTACGCGCGACTGCTCCATACCCGGACGCTGACGCCGCCGACGACCGGCCTGACGATCGCCTCGCCCGATCGCGAAGACCTGCGCATCCTCGAGGTGGTCACGCCGGAAAAGTGGGTGAACGCCGAGATCCGGCCGGCCACCGGGGAGGAGCGGATCGCCGAGGGGATCGGCGAGCAGTGGCGGATCGTCGTCGGGCTCGACGCGGCGGCGCCGGTCGGGCCGCTGCGCGACTTCCTCGAGGTGCGAACCAACCACCCCGGGCAGGCGAAGCTCCTGGTGCCGCTCTCGGGCATGGTGCGGCCGGTCCTCCACCTGACGCCCGAGAAGGCCGACTTCGGTCACCTCGTGCTCGCCGGGCAGGCGCGCGAGCTCGTGCTGACGTTGCTCAACTTCGGCGAGGCACCGGTCACCCTCGGCGCGGTGACGACGAGCGTCGACGGGGCGAGCGTCGAGGTCAAGGAGGTCGAGGCGGGCAAGCGCTGGCGCATCGCCCTCCGCCTGCCGGCGACGAGCCCCAAGGGGAAGATCTCCGGCGAGCTGCGCATCGAGACCTCGAGCCCCGAGATGCCACGGCTCGAAGTGCCGGTCAGCGGCCGGATCGGCTGACGGGCTGGGGCGAGCTCCGGGGCGCCGGGCTATCCACTCCCGGCGAGTTGTGATGGGATCGCCAGCAGGATCACCGGACTTCGTCGCCGCCAGGGCCTCCAGGCCCGGCGGAGTCTCCGCCCCGCGGCGGGGCCCGCCGTAAGCGGGCCGGACGGCGAACCTCGAGACCCGCAGTTCCCCAGGAGGACGAATCGATGACCAAGACGCTGAGAAGCCTCTCGACCCCCACCCTGACGCTCGCGCTCGGCCTGCTGCTGGCCACCTCGGCGTTCGCCGGTGTCGCGCCGCGCGACCCGAACCTCGACGGCGGCGTCCGCCTCGGCCCGCTGGCCGACGTCCCGCTCGGGCCGGGAGCCAACTGGATCGATCATTTCGACACCTATGTCACCGGCAGCCAGATGCACGGCCAGGGGGGCTGGAAGGGTTGGGCCAACGACCCGGCGGCCGGCGCCCTGACCTCGGCGACCCAGGTGCGCTCGGCGGCCAACTCGGTCGATATCACCGGCGCCTCGGACCTCGTGCACGAATACACCGGCTTCGGCGCCGGCAGCGGCACCTGGACCTACACGGCCTGGCAGTATCTGCCGAGCGGCTCGACCGGAACCACCTTCTTCATCATGCTCAACACTTACGCCGACGCCGGCCCCAACAACTGGTCGGTGCAGGTGCAGTTCAACCACACGACGGGCAATGTCGTCAACGACGGCGTAAGCACCGGTACCATGCCGATCATCTACGACCAGTGGGTCGAGCTCAAGGTGGTAATCGATCTCAACGCGGACACCCAGACCTTCACCTACAACGGGGCGGTCCTTTACTCGGGGAGCTGGTCCGGACAGGTGTCGGGCGGTGGCGCCGTGAACATCGCGGCCGTCGACCTGTTCGCCAACGGCGCGAGCTCCGCCTTCTACGACGACATCTCGCTCTCCAACCTGCCCTTCATCGACGGCTTCGAGGCGGCGGACACGCGGGAGTGGCACGCCACGCAGCCCTGAAGCGTCGCACCGCAGCTTCGCCGACGCGAACGAGGCCGGCCTCCTGACGGAGGCCGGCCTTTCTCGTGGGGCGAAACAGGAGTCGAGCGAAGAAGAAGGGTTTCGCCGGTTGCCTCAGGTCGACTTCGGCGGTCCCCAGAGGTCGCGCTCGCGGCGCGGCTCGGCCGGCGGACGCCGGCCGCGGGCGCGGCGCTCCTCGACCGCGGCGAGCCGCTCGGCCACCGCGGCGCGCTGCGTCTCGCCGAGCCGGGTGATGCCGGCCAGCGCCAGGTCGAGCACGCGGTCGAGCTCGGCACGTTCGAAGGAGCGCTTCTCACCGGTCCCCTGCACCTCGATGAAGTGCCCCTGGGTGGTGGCGACGACGTTGACGTCGACCTCGGCCGACTGGTCCTCGCCGCTGTCGAGGTCGAGCA
>CAYYIK010000163.1:0-2569 GCA_964471955.1 uncultured Thermoanaerobaculia bacterium
CCGGCAATCCGGCGGCGGTGGTGCCGCTCGAGCGCCCGGCGCCGGAGCGCTGGATGCGCGCGTTCGCCGCCGAGATGAATCTGTCGGAGACCGCGTTTCTCTGGCCGGAGGCGGAGGCCTGGCGGCTGCGCTGGTTCACGCCCGAGGCGGAGGTGCGCCTGTGCGGTCACGCGACGCTCGCCTCGGCGCACGTGCTCTGGGAGAGCGGCATGCTGCCGGCGGGGGAGCTGGCGCGCTTTGTCACGGCGTCGGGGGAGCTCACCGCGCGGCGCCGCGCGGACGGCACGATCGAGCTCGATTTCCCCGCCCGCGCGTCGAAGCCGGCCGAGCCGCCGCCCGGCCTCGCCGCAGCGCTCGGCGCGCCGGTCGCCGAGTGGCACGTCTGCGACGAGGACGGCCTCGCGCTGCTCGCCGACGAGTGGGCGGTGCGCGCCCTGTCGCCCGATTTCGCCGCCCTCGCGCAGCTGCCGGTGCGCGGCGTCATGGTGACCGCCCCCGCCGACGCCGGCCGCGACTTCGATTTCGTCTCGCGCTTCTTCGCCCCCTCGATCGGCGTCCCCGAAGACCCCGTCACCGGCTCCGCCCACTGCGCCCTCGCCGTCTTCTGGTCCCCCCGCCTCGGCCGCCCGACCCTCACCGGCTACCAAGCCTCCCCCCGCGGCGGCCACGTCGGCGTCAACCTCACCCCCGACCGAGTCCTCCTCACCGGCACCGCCCTCACCCTCCTCACCGCCTCCCTCACCGACCCGGCAGAACCCGCCCCCTGAAGCCCCGAGCCCCCAACGGCCGATCCCCGCAGCCGGGGACATGTTCCGATCCCCCAACGGACCAGACACTTTCAGCCAGACGCCAACGGGATCGGTACGTGTCCTCCGGCGTACCACCAGCAGCTTCAGTCACCGCCCCGGACAGTTTCTGACGCCCAAGTGCGATAACTTCCACCGGAATCGCACCTCAACCGCTTCCCGGAGGCCCGCAGACCCGATGGCCAGGGGCAGGAGCAAGGCGAAGTCAGTGCGCAAGCACGGCCACGCGCCGGCGACGAGCCGGTACGTCGGCGCGGCCAGAGGCGGAGTTCCGCAGGAAACTGGCGGGGGGCATCGAGGAGCGTGCCCGGGGACCGGAGGGCTGCTTCGTTCGAGTTCGCGATCCGGGATCTCGACGCCGGGGCGGGACTGATGCCGGAATCGACCGCATTCCCGCGCCGGCTCGCGTCCGTTGACCATGGGCGGCGGATCGGTCCAAGATGAACGCTGCGTTGATCATGGAAGACGAGAGCCGGAGCCGATGAAAGAAGCTGCAACAAGGCACCGGGCCGGCCGCTACGTGCGGCAGCCGGAGGGCTATCGCGCTTTCGTTCCGGCGCCGCTGCCGCCCGATCCCCCGGTCGACCTCGGCGGCCGGCTGCGCGAGCTGCTCTCCGCGGCCGACTACGCCCTGGGGCGTCTCGACGGGGCGGTGCTCACGCTGCCGAACCCGGATCTGTTCGTCTTCATGTACGTGCGCAAGGAAGCGGTGCTCTCGAGCCAGATCGAGGGCACGCAGAGTTCGCTCCAGAATCTGCTCGCCGCGGAAGCGCGACTCGCGGATCCGGCCGCCCCGGCGGACGTCGGCGAGGTCGTCAACTACGTGCGGGCGATGAACCTCGGCCTGGCGCGGCTGCGGGAGCTGCCGGTTTCCGTTCGCCTCGTGCGCGAGATCCACGCCGAGCTCCTGCGCGGGGTGAGGGGCGGCCGGCTCGCCCCCGGCGAGCTGCGCAGGACACAGAACTGGATCGGCCCCGGCGGCTGCACGCTCGCCGAGGCCACCTTCGTCCCGCCGCCGCCGCACCTGGTGCCCGAGGCGCTGGCCGATCTCGAGCGCTTCCTCCACGCCGGCGAGCGCCCCCCGGCGCTGATCGAGGTCGGTCTGGCGCACGCGCAGTTCGAGTCCATTCACCCTTTCCTCGACGGCAACGGCCGCGTCGGGCGGTTGCTGGTGACGTTCCTGCTCACCGAGCGCCGGCTGCTCGATCGGCCCGTGCTCTACCTTTCTCACCATTTCAAGCGCCGGCGCCGGGAGTACTACGAACGGCTGCAGGCCGTGCGCGACGAGGGGGACTGGGAGGGCTGGCTCGCCTTTTTCCTCGAGGGCGTCGCGCAGGTGAGCCGCGAGGCCACCGCGACGGCCGCCGCGATTCTGCGGCTGCGCGAGGAGTACCGCGCCCGCATCGTCGAGCAGCTCGGCCGCGCCGCCGCCAACGGCCACCGGATCCTGGAACGGCTCTTCGATCACCCGATCGTCACGGTGGCGCGCGTCCGCCAGTGGCTCGGCGTGACCCCCGCCGGCGCCAACAATCTCGTCAATCGCCTGGCCGCGATCGGCGTGCTGCGCGAGATCACCGGCTACGCCCGCAACCGCAGGTTCCGCTTCGATCCCTACTTGCGGCTGTTCGAGGAGCCCGAGGAGCAGGGGTCGTGAGGAGAACGAGGGAAGGAATGGCGCGAGGATCGAGGACGAAGAAGACCACGGGCCCGGAGCTCGGCTACGAGGCCCAGCTCTGGAAGATGGCGGACGCGCTGCGCAACAA
>CAYYIK010000164.1:0-2568 GCA_964471955.1 uncultured Thermoanaerobaculia bacterium
TTCGCGCTCGGCTGCAGCCCCGAGGCGTCGAGCAGCACGCCGGCGGCGGCGAGCTCTTCGTGGTAGGTCGCCATGCAGGCGAACATCTCTTCGCTGGGCATCGCCCCCTTCTCGCTCTCCGCCGTGGCCTTGACGATGATCATGAAGCGCATTTCGGTCCCTCCTCGCAGCGGGTTGCGCGGCGGCACTCCTCGACGCCGCATTCCGGCTCGCTGCCCGAACGACGTCCGGACCGGGTCGATTTCGACAGCGGGCCGGACGGGTTCGGGCCGGGTCGCCCATTCTCCCGTCGCGCTGGCGATCAGGAGCCGGGCGCGGCAGCCGGCGACGCCGTTCCCACGGACGCGGCTTCGAGCCCGGCTGCGAGCTGCTCCAGCCATTCGCTGCCGTCGCCGCCGAAGCCCAGCTGTTCCCAGACGACCGTCCCGGAGGGGTCGACGATCAGGGTCAGCGGAATCCCGTCGGGCGCCCAGGTTTCCATGGCGCCGGAGCCGGCGAGGACTACCGGGTACCGGATCCCCTGCCGGGCGGCGAAGGGAGCGACGAGGCCCGGGTTCTCGTCCAGGTTCACTCCGAGGACGACGAAACGGTCCTCGGTCCGCAAGTCGGCGTACAAGTCGTTGAGGTGCGGAATCTCCTGGACGCACGGACCGCACCAGGTGGTCCAGAAGTTGAGCAGCGTCGTCCTGCCGGCGAGGGAGGCCCGGGTCCACTCGCGGCCCTCGAGGTCGGTCCAGCGGAAGTCACCGAGCGGGCGGCGGGCGGCGCGCTGTGAGAGCTCGCGGCGCTCGACGGCGCTGCGCCGGGCTTCGGCGAGCCAGGGCGCGAACTCCGACTCCGGTCTGCCGAGGAGCAGCCAGTTCGCGCGGGCAGCGCGCCGCACCGCGCCATTCTCCGGGGCGCGCTCCAGCGACTCGCGGTAGGCGGCGAGGGCGGCCTCTCCGTCGCCGCGCAGCAGCGCCTGCTCGGCGCGCAGCTGCCAGTAGCCGGCCTCCGTCCAGGCGAGCACCTGGCGCCCGTGCGAGTCGACGGCGTCCGCCGCAAGTTCCTCCAGGCCCGCCGCAAGAACGGCGAGCCGTGCCTCGGCGTCTTCGGCGGAGCCCCCGGCGAGCGCGTGGAGGGCGCGCAGCCGGTCGTTCTCCAGTCGGCGGTGGAGGAGATCCGCCGCCACTTCCGCCAACTCCTGTTCGTTCTCCGCGAACTCGCGCCGTTCCTTTTCGAGCTTTCCTGCGTCGAGCAGATCCGCCTCGAGCAGTGCCGGGACGCGTTCGAGGCCGACGCGATGGCGGATCCAGACCTCGGCGACCGCCCCGGGATTCGACGGGAAGAGCCGGACGGACGTAATGGCGACGAGGCGCTCGCCGGCAGCGATCAAATCGGACTCCGGGGGAGCCTCGATGGCGGCCAGGGCGTGGAACCGTCTCGCCGCGAGGAGCTCGCTGCCGGGGCACTGGCGCCAGATTGGATCGAGCCCGGCCAGCATCGCCTCTCCCCAGGCGCCGGCGATCGCGGGTTCGGCGTCCCGCGGCGGTGCCGGCAGTTTCTCAGAGAGTCGCGCGGTCGCAATGCCGATCGCGTCCCAGTCACACGGATGCCGCGCCAGCCACAACTCCTCGACACGACGGCGCCCCTCGTCGTCCCCGAGCAACTCATAGCCGGATTCGAGGGTGCTCAGCCAGAGCCGGTCGTCGGCGAGGTCGAGCGCTGCCAGCTGTGCGACTTCGGCGGCGACGCGCTCGCGCGCGGCGGCCTGACGATCGGTCGAAGCAGCCTGAATCTCGGCGTTCCACAGGTCGGCCAGCAGGGCGAAAGCGCCGGGCTCGGGGCGCACGGCGGCGCGCAGGCGGGGCGCCCACCGCTCGAACAGGGCGGAGTCGCCGAGACGCGAAACGAGTCGCAGCACGCGCGTGGTCTCGTTCGGGCAGGCGCTGGCGAATGCCTCGAAGTGCGCGATGGCCTCCTCCTGCTCTCCGGCCTTCTTGCCAGCTGCCAGGCTGCTCGCCAGCCCCGCATGCGCCCACGGAAATTCGGGCTCCGCGGCAAGGGCGCGTTCCAGAAGGGCCCGGCGCCGGCCCGGGGCCGGGGCGAGCATGGATTCGAGCAGGAGGAGCGCGGGGTCGTCCGGGCGCTCGCGAAGTTGGCGCGCATACTCCTCACGCACCGGTCCCCAGGGTGAGGTCCCGCCCGCGTCGGGCCCCCAGGGACGCGCCTGGATCACCGCGATGTGCGCGCCGATCTCCGTCGGATTGCGGTCCCGCACCGCGAGGATCTTGGCCAGCGCGGCCTCCCGGCACTCGATATCGGCGCCGCACTGACCGGGCAGCAGCTCACTGCGGGCCAGCGCGGCGGCGACCTCCGGCGAATGGGTGCAGTCGAGGTCGGTGATGCGCTCTCCGGCGCAGCCAGCGGCGAGAAGAGCACTGAGGAGGCTCGCGCGGAAGCCGTGGAGTTTCATCGTCGGGCTCCTCTTCGGGTGTCCGAAGATGGCACGTGAACCCGACGAGGTCAATCGAGCCGTCAGCCCTCCGCCGGGGCGTGGATGTCGACGACGATGCGGCGCCAGCGCTG
>CAYYIK010000165.1:0-2502 GCA_964471955.1 uncultured Thermoanaerobaculia bacterium
GGGATCCTCGCCAACTCGACGCGGCCGGCCGAGTTCATCTACGACAACCTGATGATCCACGCCACGGTCGTCCACGCGGCGTGGCGCACCGGAGTGAAGAAGCTCCTCTACCTCGGCAGCTCCTGCATCTACCCGCGCCAGGCGGCCCAGCCGATGGCCGAGGAGGCGCTGCTGACCGGGCCGCTCGAGCCGACCAACGAGCCGTACGCCGTCGCCAAGATCGCCGGCATCAAGCTGTGCGAGGCCTACCGGCGGCAGTACGGTTGCGACTTCATTTCGGCCATGCCGACCAACCTCTACGGGCCGGGGGACAACTTCGACCTCGCCTCCTCGCACGTCCTGCCGGCGATGATCCGCAAGTTCCACGCCGCCAGGATCGCCGGCGACGAGGCGGTGACGATCTGGGGGACCGGTTCGCCACGGCGGGAGTTCCTCCACGTCGACGACCTGGCCGACGCCTGCGTCTTCCTGATGCGCCACTACTCGGCCGAGCCCCACGTCAACATCGGCACCGGCGAGGACCTGTCGATCCGCGAACTCGCCGAAACGGTGCGCGACGTCGTGGCGCCCGGCGTGCGGCTCGAGTTCGACCCCGCCAAGCCGGACGGCATGCCGCGCAAGCTGCTCGACGTGGGCCGGCTGCACGAGCTCGGCTGGCGCCACCGGATCGAGCTGCGCGCCGGCATCGAGTCGACCTACCGCTGGTTCACCGCGCAACTGGCCGCCGGCGGCAAGCCGCGCGGCTTCTGAGGGCGAGACGATGCTGCGCCGCCTGCTCGAACGGCTCACCCGCGGCGCGGTGCTGCGCCGTACGCTGCCCGCCGAGTTCCGCTCGCAGACGCTCTACGTGTCGCCCGACGCGCGCCTCTCCTACCTCTTTCGTTCGGTCGGCCGCACCGATCGGCGCCTCCTCGAATGGGCGCGCGAGCGGGTCGGCCCGGGCGAGATCGTCTGGGACGTCGGCAGCAACTGCGGCGTCTTCGGCATCGCCGCGGCGGTGCTGGCGGGCAAGGACGGGCGGGTGCTGGCCGTCGAGCCCGACCCCTTCCTCGCCGGCCTGCTGCGCCGCTCGCGCGAGTGCCTCGGGGCGCGCGACGCCCGCTTCGAGATCGCCGAGGTCGCCGTGGCGGACCGGCCGGGGCGCACTACCCTGCACCTGGCGGCGCGCGGCCGGGCGGCGAACTGGCTGGCCGGCAGCCAGCCTTCGTCGCAGGCGGCGGGGCACCGGTCCACCGTCGAGGTCGAAGCCGTGACGCTCGACCAGCTGCTGGCGAAGCACCCGTCGCCGACGCTGGTCAAGATCGACACCGAGGGTTCCGAGGGGCGCATCCTCGCCGGCGCCGAGCGCCTGCTCGGCGAGGTCCGCCCGACTTTCCTGATCGAGGTCTCCGCGCCCTGCGCCGGCGCCGTGGCCGCGATCTTCCGCGCCAACCACTACCAGCTCTTCGACGCCGAGCTCAATCCGGGCGACCGCCTGCGCCTCGACCGGCCGGTCGCCAACACCCTGGCGATTCCGGGCGCCGCGCTCGCCGGATGAGCGCCCGGCGGCTCGTCTACCTCTGCGACTGGCTGCCGCCGGAGTTCGGGGCGGTGGGGCAGTACGCGCTCGCCGAGGCGCGGGCGCGGGCGGCGGGCGGCGAGCGGGTGACGCTGGTCGGACTCGCCACGCGCGCCGACTCGGTGAGCGAGGAGCGGGTCGGCGCCGGGCACCTGACGGTGATCCGGCTCGCCACCTCCGTCTACGACCGGGCGGACCTCTTCGCCCGCCTGCTCTGGACGCTGGGGACCAACCTGCGCCTGGTGGCGGCGGCGCTGCCGGCGCTCTGGCGCGCCGACGAGGTGCTGTTCACCGGCTCGCCGCCCTTCCTCGTCCATCTGCTGGTGCCGCTCAATCTCCTGCTGCGCCGGCGCCTGACCTACCGGATCACCGACTTCCACCCCGAGTGCCTGATCGCCGAGCTCGGCCGGACCCCCGCCGGGCTCGGCCTCTTCCGGCGCCTGACGGTGGCGCTGCGCCGCCGCGTGGATCGCCTCGAAGTGCTCGGCGAGGACCAGCGCCGGCGACTCGTCGAGGACGGTTTCGATCCCGCCCGCATCGGCCTCCACCGCTACGGCTCGCCGGTCGCGGTGACGCCGCGGACCCGGCCGCTGGCGCGCCCGCCGGAGCTGGCGGGCAGGGTGGCGCTGCTCTACTCGGGCAACTTCGGCGTCGCCCACGACGACGAGACGTTTCTCGCCGGCTACCGCCGCCACCACCGCGAGGGCTCGGGGCGGGTCGTCCTCTGGCTCAACGCCACCGGGGCGAAGGCCGACCGCCTGGAGGCCGCCCTGCGCGCCGAGCGGCTGCCGGTGCACCGCTCGCGCCCGCTGCCGATCGACCAGCTCGCCTCCCTCCTGGTCACCCCCGACGCCCACCTCGTCACCCTGCGCGACGAATTCGTCGGCCTCGTCCTGCCGTCGAAGATCTACGGCATCCTCGACTCGCGCCGGCCGCTCCTGTTC
>CAYYIK010000166.1:0-2463 GCA_964471955.1 uncultured Thermoanaerobaculia bacterium
GGCGCGTGGCCGTGCTTGCGCACTGACTTCGCCTTGCTCCTGCCCCTGGCCATCGTGCTTGCGGGCCTCCGAGAAGCGGTTGCGGTGCGGTTCCGGGGGAAGTTATCGCACTTGGGCGTCAGAAACTGTCCGGGGGCGGTTGCTTGGGTGGTACGCCGGGGGACACGTACCGATCCCTTCGGCGCTGGGTGGAGAGTGTTCAGGCCGTCGGGGGATCGGAACATGTCCCCGGCTGCGGGGGCTTCAGGGGGCGGGTTCGGCCGGGTCGGCGAGGGTGGCGGTGAAGACGGTGACGGCGTGGCCGGTGAGGTGGACGCGGTCGCCGGCGAGGTGGACGCCGACGCGGCCGCCGCGGCGGGAGACCTGGAAGCCGGTGAGAGTCTCGCGGCCGAGGCGCTCGGCCCAGTAGACGGCGAGGGCGCAGTGGGCCGAGCCGGTGACCGGGTCTTCCGGGACGCCGATCGAGGGGGCGAAGAAGCGCGAGACGAAATCGAAGTCGCGGCCGGCGTCGGCCGGGGCGGTGGCCATCACGCCGCGCACCGGCAGCCCGGCGAGGGCGGCGAAGTCGGGCGAGAGGGCGCGCACCGCCCACTCGTCGGCGAAGAGCGCGAGGCCGTCCTCGTCGACCGACCGCCAGGCCTCGGGCGAGGCGCCGAGCGCCGCGGCGAGCTCGGGCGGCGGCGCGGCCGGGGCCGAGGGGCGGGCCGGAAAATCGAGCTCGATGGCGCCGCTGCCACGCCGGTGCGCGGTGAGCTCGCCCGACAGCGTGGCGAAGCGCGCCGGCTCGCCCGCCGGGGCGAGGCCGCTCTCCCAGAGCACGTGCGCCGCGGCGAGCGTGGCGTGGCCGCACAGGCGCACCTCCGCCGCGGGGGTGAACCAGCGCAGGCGCCAGGAGCCGGCCTGAGGGAAGAGAAACGCGGTCTCCGACAGATTCATCTCGGCGGCGAAGGCGCGCATCCATGTCTCGGGAGCCGGCCGCTCGAGCGGCACCACACCGGCCGGATTGCCGGAGAACGTCTCGCCGGTGAAAGCGTCGACCTGCCAGATGCGCGTCGCCATCTTCCTCTCCCCTTTCAGCTGCCGCGCCGCAGCTTCACGCATTCAGCCGCGCCAGCGCCCGCGCCGCGATCTCGTCGCCGATGGCGAGCGAGGCGGTGGCCGCCGGCGACGGCGCGTTGAGCACGTGCAGCATGCGCTCGGTCTCCAGATAGACGAAATCGTCGACCAGCCGGCCGTCGCGCCCCAGCGCCTGGGCGCGCACCCCGCAGCCGGCCGGGCGCACGTCCGCCTCGCTGAGGGCGGGCACGAGCCGGCGCAGCTCGGCGACGAAGCGGCGGCGGCTCCAGGCGCGGCGGTACTCGCGCCAGCCGATCGCGGCGTAGCGCGGCGCCAGGCGCCAGAAGCCGGGAAAGGAGAGCGTCGAGAGCGCGTCGGCGGGCGAAAAGGCGTGGCGCGAATAGCCCTCGCGCTTCCAGGCGAGCACCGCGTTGGGCCCCGCCTCGATCGCGCCGTCGATGCGGCGCGTGAAGTGGACGCCGAGAAATGGCAGCTCGGGGTCGGGCACCGGGTAGATCAGCGCGCGCACCAGGGGACGCGCCGCCGGCACCAGCTCCCAGTAGTCACCGCGGAAGGGGACGATGCGCAGCTGCGGGTCGAGCCCGGCGGCGCGCGCCACCCGGTCGCTCTCGAGCCCGGCGCAGGCGACCAGGAAGGGGGCGGCGTGGCGCGCCCCGCCGGCGCACTCGACCTCCACCTGGCCGGGGCGGTCGCGGATGCGCACGACGCGCGCCGCCGTCTCGATGCGGCCGCCGGCGGCGCGCAGGTCGGCGGCGAAGGCGGCGGCCACGGCGCCGAAGTCGACGATGCCGGTCTCGGCGACGTGGAGCGCCGCGACGCCGGCGGCGTGCGGCTCGACCTCGCGCAGACCGGTCGCGTCGAGGCGGGAAAGGCCGGTGAGGCCGTTGGCGCGGCCGCGCCGCTCGAGCTCGTCGAGCCGCGCCAGCTCGGCCTCGCCGAGCGCCACGACCAGCTTGCCGCAGCGCTCGTGCGGCAGGCCGCGCTCGGCGAGGTAAGCGTAGAGGGCCGCGCGGCCGGCGGCGCAGGTGGCGGCCTTGCGGCTGCCGGGGCGGTAGTAGAGGCCGGCGTGGACGACGCCGCTGTTGTGGCCGGTCTGGTGGCGGGCGAGCCCCGGCTCGGCCTCGAGCAGGGTCACCCGGCGCCCCCCCGCGAGCGCCAGGGCGCGCGCCGTGGCGAGCCCGACGATCCCGCCGCCGACCACCAGGACTTGCGAGGCTTGCATCGCGGCGGCATCCTCCCACGGCCCGCGGCATGATGAAATGCTCCATAGCGCGCGGGCGCCGGGCCGTGGCCTGATCGGGGTTCGGCCGCGGCGAGCCGCGCAACCGCCAGCCCACGAAGGAGGAGCCCGAGCCATGTGGAAGCGAGAGAACGAACCGGCCACCC
>CAYYIK010000167.1:0-2427 GCA_964471955.1 uncultured Thermoanaerobaculia bacterium
CGTCAGGAGACCTACATCACCGGCAACCCCGGCAAGGGCGTGGTCGCCGGCGATCCGGACGGCGCGGGTCCGATTCCGGCCCAGCCGGAAGCCATCCGCGACTACCAGGCGCTCGAGCTGTCCTGGAACCGTCGCTTCAGCAACAACTGGTCGGCCCGCGTCGGCTACACCTACTCGGAGCTCGAGGGCACCTACTCGGGTCTCGCGAGCTCGGACGAGTTCGGCCGCACCGACCCGAACGTCAGCCGCGCGTTCGACGCGCTGCACAACGCGTTCGACCTCAACGGCAATCTGACCGACGGTCCGCTCAACACCGACCGTCCGCACCAGATCGACGCGCAGTTCATCTATCGCTTCGGCTGGGGCACCTCGGTCGGCATCAACCAGTACTACGGTGCCGGCACCCCGATCTCCACCCAGTGGAACTACATCGGCGTGCCGTTCTTCCCGTTCGGCCGCAACAACGCCGGCGAGACGGACGACCTGACGCAGACGGACCTGGCGATCAGCCACCCGTTCCGCATCGGTGACTTCACGCTCGAGGCGAGCCTCAACGTCCTCAACCTGTTCGACGAGGACACCGCGATGCTGATCGACAACAACCAGTTCCTGGGCGACCTGTGCGACACGGACGCCTGCGACGGTAGCTACGACTACTTCTTCGGTGGTGGCCTCGACCCGTCGGTCGTCGCCGGCACGGAGAACCCGTTCTACCTGAAGCCGAACACCGGCGTCTCGTTCGGCAACCCGTTCCAGGACCCGCGGGTCATCCGCGTCGGTCTGAAGTTCATGTTCTGAGCCTCACCGGCTCGCTTGCGAGCCTGAGAGGGCGGGGGCGCGAAAGCGCTCCCGCCTTTTTCTTTTCTCCCCGGCCGAATCCCGGAGAGAATGGCGCGGTGAAAGCGTCTCCGGAACCCGCTGGCAGTACCTCGCCCGTCCCGACCGAGGCGGCGCGCATCCGCCTGCGTCCGGGCAGAGAGAAGGCACTCCTCGCCGGCCACCCCTGGCTCTTCTCGGGCGCCATCGAGCGCGAGGAGGCGCCCGAAGGAGCGGCGCTGGCGCGGGTGGAGCGGGCCGACGGCCGACTGGTCGGCACCGGCTTCTACAGCCCGCGCTCGCAGGTGCGCGTGCGTCTGGTGGCGCGCGGCGAACGGCCGGTCGATCGCGCCCTGCTGGCGCGCCGGCTGGAAGAGGCGGCCGAACTGCGCCGCCGGCTGCTGCCGGCCGACACGGACGGCTACCGGTTGCTCAATGCCGAGGGGGACGAGCTGCCCGGCTGGACGGTCGACCGCTTCGGCGACGTCCTGGTCTCCCAGATCACGGTCGCCGGGCTCGAGCGACTGCGCAATCTCGCCTACGAGGTGCTCGCCGCGGCGTTTCCGGCGGCGACGCTCGTGCATCTCGGCGCGAGCCCGGCGCGGCGTGCCGAGGGGCTCTCCGGCGAGGACCGGGTGGTCGCCGGCGAGCTGCCGGCCCCGGTGACCTTTCGCGAGCACGGCCTGCGCTTCACCGCCGAGATCGGCGGCCAGAAGACCGGCTTCTACTGCGACCAGCGCGACAACCGGCGGCGCCTCGAGGGGCTCGCCGGCGGGCGCACCCTGCTCGACCTGTTCGCCCACGCCGGCGCCTTTTCGGCCTACGCGCTGCGCGGTGGCGCGAGCCGGGCCACGGCGGTCGAATCGGCGCCCCGGCTGCTCGAGACGGCGCGCGCCACCCTGGCGGCCAACGGACTCGACGCGAGCCGCTTCGAAGCGGTGGCAGCCGACGTTTTCGCCGACCTGCGCCAGCGCACCGAGCGCTACGACCTGGTGGTCTGCGACCCGCCGCCGCTGGCGCGCCGGCGCTCGCATCTCGACGCCGCGGCGCGTGCCTACAAGGACGTCAACCGGCTCGCCCTGGCGCGGGTGGCCCCCGGCGGGCTGCTGCTCACCTTCAGCTGCAGCGGCGCGGTCGACGGCAAGCTCTTCCGCCAGATCCTCTTTGCCGCCGCCGACGAGGCGGGGGTGCGCGCACAGCTGCTGGTGCCGCTCGCCGCCGGCGCCGACCACCCCGTCTCGCTCTACCACCCCGAAGGGGAGTATCTGAAGGGGTGGCTGGTGCGGGTGCCGGGGGCGCGCGAGTGAAGAGGACCCGACGGCCGCCGCCGAAGTCGCGGCGGTTGACACCCGCGCCGCCCCCCTGTTACCGTTCCGCGTCCCGGTGCGCCTGGGGGCAGCACGCTCAAAGGCCCGTAGCTCAGTTGGTTAGAGCGCTTCCTTGACATGGAAGAGGTCGGTGGTTCGAGTCCACTCGGGCCTACCAGCGCATCCGTTCCGGCCTCCGGCCGGAGAGTCGCCGTGCCCGGGCGCTTAGCTCAGTTGGTTAGAGCGCTTCCTTCACACGGAAGAGGTCCGCGGTTCGAGTCCGCGAGCGCCCACCAGTTTCGCG
>CAYYIK010000168.1:0-2415 GCA_964471955.1 uncultured Thermoanaerobaculia bacterium
GAACCGAGCAGCCGGCATCGGCGAAGCCGACCCGCACGCTCGGCGGTGGCGGCAGAACGAGCCCGGCAGGCGCGCCGGGCACCTCGCCGGCTGCCGGATCCGCACCCTCTCCGACACCGCCACGCTCGGCGTGCAGGCGGTGGGCATCGATCGCGCTCTCGACTCCCGAGCCGGGCGTCAGCGTCCAAGGATGGAACTGCGTCCCTTCGACCACCAGGACCCCTTCCAGGCGACGAGTCGTGCGTCCCGCGAATGAAGCCGTGAGGGAGATCGTGGGCAGCTCCGCCGGCCGCGAGCTGCCCGCCTCCCGCGCCGGAATCGCCAGCTGATAGCGACCCGCCTCGTCGGATTCGGTCGACGCTCCGCCGACGACGGCGATCCGCACCCCGGCGAGCGGCTCGCCGGTTTCGGAGGCCCGCACCAGGCCGGCGAGAAGCGCCTCCCCCGGCAAGGCCTCCGGCCGGGGACCTCGAGCGCCCGCGACCAGGGGCTCGAGTTCGAACGACCAGATCCGCGGCAGCGTCGGACCGACGACCAGCCGCGCGGAGAGCGGCCGGTGCCCGGGCGCCTGCACCTCGACCTCCCACTCGCCGCCCGGGAGGCGAAGCAGGGCCGTCCTCTCCGCATCCGCAAAGTGGAACGTCTCGACGCCTCCGGAGCCGACGGCAACCAGCCGCAACTCCGCCGCCAGCGGCGCGCCGAGGTCCGTCGATCGGACGGCGATTTCGACCGGCACCCGCGTGGCCCGCCGCGGCGCGCGAGACTCGGCATCCGCAGCGTCCGCTGCCAGTCCCCTCGCCGTCGCCATCGCCATGGCGACCGCCATCGCCAGAACCCCGAGACACCGCTGGACGCTCAAAGTCCTTCCATTCTATGGAAGTCGCCCCCCGGGACCCCCGTTCTCTCCGGCGGAGCCGGCGCCCTTGCGGCCCCGGCCCAACACCTCCGCGCGCGATGCACGGTACATCGCGGCGTGGCGCCCGGTTCGATAGATTCGGTGCATGAACCCGCGCCTCTTCCGCGCCGCTGCGGCGGTCGCCTCCTTCGCCCTGCTCGCCCCCGCCGTCGCGCGGCCGCAGGCAGCGCCCTCCGACCCGCTTGCCCGCGCCCAGGCGGCGGTCGACGCCGGCCGGTTCGAGGAGGCGCTGAAGCTGGTCGAGCCGGTCCTCAAGCGCGACCGGAAGAACGCCCGGGCGCTGCTGATCCGCTCGACGGCGCGCTGCCTCGAGGGGGACCTCGAGGCGTGCCGCAAGGATCTCGACGCCGCTCTCGCCGCCGACCCGAAGCTGCGCCAGGGGTGGCTCAACCGTTCGGCGCTGGCGATCGCCGACAAGCGCTGGGACGACGCCCTCGCGGCGCTCGAGACGGCCGAACGGCTCGACCCGGCGGCGGATGACAACGGCCTCAATCAGGGCGCCGTGCGCCTGATGAAGGGGGAGCTCGAACCGGCGGTGACCCAGTTCGAGCGCTACCTCGAGCGCAAGGCCGGCGACCCGAACGCCTGGTACCTCGTGGCGACGAACTTCGCCTTCTCCGGCTACGCGGCGCTCGCCGTCGAGCACCTGGCCCGGGCGATCGCGCTCGACGAACGCCAGCGCGCGCGCGCCCGGGTCGACGCGAACTTCGCCGAGCTGGCGAGCCACCGCGCCTTCCAGCAGCTGCTGACCACCGACCACTTCACCCCCGCCCCCGGCTCGCTGCTCGCCGACAAGACCCTGCGCACGCGCCTCGCCGGCCCCGACTCGCCGATCGTCACCGCGACGCTCAACGCGGTCCAGCTCGGCAACCTCCCCCTGCTCGGCAGCGTCGAGGTGACCGAGGAGTGGGTCCTCTTCTGGACCGACTTCCGGATCAAGCTGTCGCGCGCCGAGGGCGATACCACCCGGGTCGACCTCATCGCCCCGCCGGGGAGCTTCACGCCCGAGCAGTGGACCGCCCGCACGCAGGCCTTCTTCGCCACCCTCGAGAAGGAGCTGCTCCGGCTCGAACTGTCGAAGGGCCGGGCACCCCGGGACGAGTGACGAGCCGCCGCACCGCCCCCCTCGCGGCGCTCCTGCTCCTCGGCTGCCTGGCGTCCTGCGCGCCGCACCCGTCGCCGGAGAGACGTGCGATCGCGCCGGCTGCGCTCCCCGACCCGCTGGCGGCCGGGTGGAAGGGTCGCCCGGTCTGCGAGCTGCTGAGCGAGGACGCGACCCTGCGCGCCCTGCGCTGCACCTTCGCGCCGGGAGAGGGGCACGAGCGACACTTCCACGCGCCGCACTTCGGCTACGCCCTCGCGGGCGGGCGGATGCGGATCACCGACGCCCGCGGCACCCGCGACGTGGAACTGGCGACCGGCAGCTCCTTCACCAGCCCCGGCCTCGCCTGGCACGAAGTCGAAAACATCGGCTCGACCCCCGTCGCCTACCTCATCCT
>CAYYIK010000169.1:0-2372 GCA_964471955.1 uncultured Thermoanaerobaculia bacterium
TCTGGTCTCGACTCCCGGTCTCCAGACCTCGTCTTCGGACTTCGTCTTCGGACATCGTCTCCGGCCATCGTCTCTCCTCTTCGTTTCTCGCAATCGTCTCTCGCCCTCTCCGTCGCCGTTGCCGCGGCGGTTACCCGCTGCTCAGCGGGCGGAGTGAGCGCTCCAGCGCACGACGGCCGACGCTTCGGTGACCAGCAGCGCGAGGTTGCCGAGCCGGACCACCTCTCCGTCGACGGCGACCGGCTCGGCCACCCGATCGAGCAGTTCGGGGCCGAGCAGACGACCGTCGGTGGTCACCAGCAGGAGCACGAAGGTCTCCCCCGCCGGAGTGCGCGCCACCAGCGCCGCCGGCGAGCCCCCCGAAATGCAGCGCACGGCGCAGTCGCGGTGCGCCTTCCCCTCGCCCGGCTTCATCACCCCGAGGAAACACTTGGCGTCGACCACTTCGCCGAATACCCGTTGGCGGCCGAGCGGCAGGCCCGGCGCCTCGGCCACCGGAACCGCATCGATCGGCTCGGCGCGCGCCACCTCGAGCATCTCGATCCCGCTGCGGCGGATCCAGCTGCCGGCGAGGCGGACGCTCCGGCCGGCGAGCGCGGCCACCTCGGGCGGGATGCCGTGCTTGCCCCGACCGACCAGCGGCACGACGCGCAGCCCCGCTTGGGCCTCGTCGGGAGCACTGTCGAGAGACGAAGGCAAAGACGTCCAGAGAAGAGGGACTGGCGCCGTGCGCAGCAGCCCCTCGAGTTCCGAGGTGGTGCCGTACTCGAAGCTGCCGCGCCCCAGCGGGCTTTGCGCCGCGCCGAGCAGGCTGCCGATCGTCACCACCGCCGTCCCGACCCCCACGACCACCCTTCTCAGAAAGCTTTTCGTCTTCGTGTCTGCCGGCAGGTAGCCGACGAAAAAGGCGTCCCGATCTTTTGGCGCCGGCGTCGCGGGGTCGAAGGTGGCCGGCTCGACACGCGTCCCCGGCGGCAGCGACCGCGGGTCGACCAGGATCGTGCCGGACTCGACGCGAACGCGGAAAGTCGGCACCTTCTCGCTGAACGGCGCCGGCGAGGCGCCGTCCTCCGGCCGGTACTGGTAGCCGTGCCAGGGGCAGGTGACGCAGCCGTCGAGGATCCGCCCCTCGCCGAGCGGACCGTTCTGATGCTGGCAGACGTTCGAGATCGCCGAGATTCCACCGCCGTTGCGGAAGAGTGCGATCCTCTCGCCAGCGAGCGAAACCACCTTCGCCCGCCCCTCGGCGATCTCCTCGACTCGGCCGACGGCGACGAATCCGTCGATGCCGGCCGCGGCGACGGCGCGATCGACCCGCCGTTCGCGCGCCGCGGCGGCGAGGTGGAGGCCCACGATCGCCGCGACGCCGAGTCCGAGCAGGGATGCGAACACCGGCGACCGCTCGTCCTGCAGCGTGCCGAGCGTCACGTGGGCGACGACCAGGGCCCAGGCCGCGTAGGCGGCGAGGTGGAGCCCCTTCCAGACCGGCGCGGAGAGCTGGGCGAGCCAGAAGTCGTGCGAAGTCGCGGCCAGCAGAAAGAGCAGGATGAGCGCCGCCAGTCCGAGCTGCTGAAACGGGAAGTGCGCCAGCGAGTCGAAGCGGGTGTTGCTGACCAGCAGCGAGACGAACGGATTGCGGTCGCCGAGGGCGTGAAACTGGACAATGGCGAAAACCCCATGGGCGAGGGCGCACAGGAAGACGGTGACTCCGAGGTGGCGGCGATTCCACAGCAGCGGGAGGAAGCGGCGGTCGAGGCGCGCCAGCGGCCCGATGGCGAGAACGACGTGCAGCAGCAGCAGCGCCGCGGCGCCGAAGCCGCGGATCAAGGCCGTCTCGACGGTGATCTCCGGACGCACCAGGAAGCTGGAGGCGAGAAAACCGGCCAGGCCGAGCGCCAGGACACCGACGACGACCGTGTCGTAGCGTCGCTTGCCCGGCGACCACTGGACGGCGCGATAGCCGGCGCTCATCGACCCGCTCCGGAGGACTCGCGGAAGCCCTCGACGCCGGCGAGCGGCGCCGCGAGGGTCGGGCGGTCCGGTCGGACGAGCAGCGCCGCGACCAGCAGCGCCGGCAACAGGATCGCCAGCAGCAGGAAGATCCGGCGGTGGCGCTCGCGGTGGGCGCGGATCATCGCGCCCCCGGCCGCTCGCCCGCCGCCGCGGCGCGCCGATGCGCCGTCGACTCGACCGGCGGCCCCGCCGCCCCGCCGAGCCAGCGCGCCAGCAGCAGCGGCCAGAGTGCCGCCGCTCCCGGCAGCACGATCAGCCGGAATCCCCGCGTCGCCTCGCGCGCTCGCGGATCCAACTGCTCGATGCCGCGCGCCACGAACGCGACGGCGAAGACCAGCCCGACGGCGAGGTAGACCCCC
>CAYYIK010000170.1:0-2342 GCA_964471955.1 uncultured Thermoanaerobaculia bacterium
CTCCTCGGCGAAGCTGGCCACCGCCGGCGGCTCTTCGGCGGCGGGCTGCTGGCCGGACAAGGGGGCCGCCGGAAGGGCCGTCGCGAGGAGGGCGGCGAGAGCTCTGCTAGCGTTGCGGAACATGATCAACATCCGTCAGATTTCGGTCAAGTGCGGCAACTGCGACACCTATCAGACCCTCTCCGGCTACGCGCGGCGGGAGGAGTGGAACGTCTACACCTACGAGTGCGAAAACGACGTCTGCGATCCCGCCGTGACGCGCACCCTGATCGAGGTGCCGGTCGAGCTCGACGAGTTCGCCCGGCGGGACCCCGGATGGCGCGGTGGGGGGCACGGCTGAGCAATCGGCGTGCCCGGTCGGGATGGCACCCCTATGTTACGCTTTCCACGGTCTTTTTGACGACCGGCGGCGGGCGCCTCGCGACCGATCCCGTCGCATCCCCCGGAGGAGTTCCATGCAGAAGAAAGTCGTCCACATCGTGGGCACCGGCACGATCGGCGAGCCGCTCATCGGCCTGTTCACCGATTTCCGCGACAAGCTCGGCCTCGACGAGGTGACCTTCCACAAGCGCACGCCGCTCACGTCGGACCGGTCGAAGATTCAGCATCTGCTGTCGCGCGGCGCCAAGCTCGCCACCGACTCCGACCAGAAGGACGCCTTCGAGAAGCTCGGCCACCGGGTCGACTTCGAAGCCGAGGAGGCGATCGCCCGCGCCACCGTGGTCATCGACTGCACCCCCGCCGGCAACGACATGAAGGCCAAGTACTACGACCACATCCAGGGCCCGAAGGGGTTCATCGCCCAGGGCAGCGAGTTCGGCTTCGGCGTCCCGTACGCCCGCGGCATCAACGACGAAGTGCTGCGGCCGGGCGAGGACCGCTTCATCCAGGTGGTCTCGTGCAACACCCACAACATCACGACGCTGATCAAGACCCTCTGCCACGAGGGGGGCGACAAGTACTCCCTGTCGCGCGGCAACTTCGTCTGCATGCGGCGGGCGAACGACATCTCGCAGACCAAGGACTTCGCGCCGTCGCCTCAGGTGGGCAAGCACGACGATCCGGAGTTCGGCACCCACCACGCCCACGACGCGTACCACGTCTTCGAGACGCTGGGGCAGAAGCTCGACCTCTTCTCGAGCGCGGTCAAGCTCAACACGCAGTACATGCACTCGATCTGGTTCAATCTCGTCTTCGACCGCGACATCACGCGCGAGGAGATGGTCGCCCGCCTGCGCGCCAACCTGCGCGTGGCGGTGACCGACAAGCGCAACTCGAACGAGGTCTTCAGCTTCGGCCGGGATCACGGCTACTACGGGCGCATCCTGTCGCAGACGGTGGTCGTGCTGCCGACGCTGGCGGTGCGCAAGAGCCGCGAACTGTTCGGCTTCTGCTTCACCCCCCAGGACGGCAACTCGCTGCTGTCCTCGATCGCCGCCGCGCTGTGGCTGATCGAGCCCGACACGGAGGGCCTGTCGCGGCGGCTCGAGCCGCTGCGGCGCTGGATCTACACCGAGATCTGACGGCGCTCCGGTGGCGGGCGGCGCGCTGGTCCTGGGCGGGCTCTCCCTCGAGGGCTACTCGCGCGCCGGCGAGGAGTCCTGGTACCGGGTCCGCCCGCCGGGGCTCGGCTTCGATGCCGGCCGCGGGGCCGCCGCCCTGGTCGGGGCGCGCGATCTCTTTCTCACCCACGGCCACCTCGACCATGCGCTCGGGGTCCCCTGGGTGCTCTCGCAGCGCCGCCTGCAGGGGCTCGGTCCGGCGCGGGTCCTCTGCCCGGCGCCGGTCACCGGAGCGCTGGCGGAGTTCCTCGCCGCCGCCGGCCGTCTCGAGGAGGTGGACTACGGCGCCGAGGTGCGTGGCCTCGCGCCGGGGGAGCGGATCGAGCTCGAGCGCGGATTCGCGGTCGAAGCGTTCGCGGTCGATCACATCGTGCCGGCGCTGGGCTACCACCTCCTGCGGCGCCGCAAGCGCCTGCGCGCCGAACTGCGCGCGCTGCCGGGCGAGGAGATCGCGCGTCTGCGGCGCGACGGTCACGAGGTCGAGGAGACCTTCGACGAGATCGCTCTCTCTTACTGTGGCGACACCGGGCCGGGAGTCTTCGAGCTGGCGCCGCGGCTGCGGGACAGCCGCGTCCTGCTGCTCGAGTGCACGTTTCTCGGCGAGGCCACCCGCGGGCGGGGGACGCTCTACGGCCACCTCCATCTCGAGGATCTCGCCGCGCACGCCGCCCTGCTGAGCGACTGCGAGGCGATCGTGTTGACCCATCTCTCCCGCCGGCACACGCGGGAGCAACTGGCGCGCGAAGTCGCCCGCCACCTTCCCGGTCTGGCCGATCGGGT
>CAYYIK010000171.1:0-2319 GCA_964471955.1 uncultured Thermoanaerobaculia bacterium
TCGATTCCATCGACTCCGTGCGACCGGAGCGGCACACCGGCCGGCGGAGCGGATCTGCCACCGTCGCGACGACCTCGAGATCGTGCCAGTCTGTCGCTCCGCGGTCGGGCAAGTTCCTCCGGTCGCACGGAGTCAGCGCAGCTGACAAAACCCCGCTGCCTGCGGGAAGTACCTGCCCGCTGCGCTGTCTTCCGGCAAGCCGGTACCGCTGCCCTCGTGCCACCTATTCGACGATGTCGATCTTCGCCAGCGCGGTGGAGTGGAGCCCGGAGCCTTCGTCGGTGATCACGACCGCGATGCGGTGGGAACCGGCCGGCAGCCGCAGCTCGGCGCGGTGGACCCACCGGCTGGCCAGCGCGGTCTCGAGGTCCGCCGCCGGAACCCGGATGTCGATCGGTGCGGCGTCGCTCACCCGCAGGTCTCCGTTGGCGTCACGCAGCGCGATCTGCAGTCGCAGGCGCCCCGAACGGCCGGTCTCGTCGGGCACGAGGGCGAGGTCGCCGAGCGGAATGCCCACGGCGAAAGGCAACCGCCAGATCCGGCCGAGTGCCGAGTCGGGCTTCGGTTCGCCCAGCTCGAGCGTGATGCCGAAGACGTTCTCGGCCGCCCCCAGGGCCGCCGCCGAAGTAACCGCCTGGGCGGTCAGCTCACCGAGCGACTGGCGGCGGAAGCGCGTGCGGTGCCGGACTTCGACGCCAGGGCGGAGCACCCGCACCGCGATCTGGTGGTCGCCGTCTCCCGCCTCCGGTCCGATCGGGAAACCGAGCGAGTAGGCCGCCGAGCGATCCTGGTCGACTGTGGCCAGTCGGTCGGAGAGTCCGTCGTCGACGTAGAGCGCCCTTCCCCCCGTCGCGTCGGCGAGCTGAACGACGCTGGTCGACGCCTCGACCAGGCCGATGTCCCGCGGCGGAGTCTGCTCGTTGTGTCGACCCATGCTCGGGAACTCGGCCGAGTTCTGAACCGGCGGCGGCGTGCGCGCCGCGATAGTGTAGAAGGCGATGCGGGCGTTCTGCGCCACCCGCAGCATCGATTCGAAGCGGTCGTTCAGGTCGGCGGTGGTCGCCTGCATCGGGTCGACGCCGCTGAAGTCGTGTCGGGGACCCCGCCGTCCGCGTTTGATCTCCAGCAGAGCACTGAGGTACGCGGTCGGCGAAGTCGTGTAGCCGGCGGTGGCGAGCAGCACCGCCTTGCGCCCCTCGAGCGGGGAGAGCGCGTCGACGAAGTGCTGCAGCGCGTCGAGTGAATGGCGCTGCCGATCCATCTCTTCGCGACCGTACAATTCGATCTCGTACTTGAGGCGCTGGATCTGCTGGGTCAGATAGTCGCTGGCGCCGACTCTCTGGGAGTTGACTCGCTCGCCGCGGACTCCCCGGATGCTCACGCCGCCCTGGCCGGAGCGGCCGGCACCCTCGAGGTCCATGTAGCGGTCGAAGGTCCGGATGTCGCGTTCGAGGTAGTTGCGTGCCGAGGCGATGCGGGTGCCCCGTCCGCGCATGCGGTCGATCTCGTCGATCGCCGCGAGCACGCCGTCGCGGCCCGAGGTGCCGTCGGCGAGGATGCGCAGGTCGTCGGTGAATGTGGCGACGAAGACCCGTTCGCCGGCGTCGACGCGCGGCAGCAGGTACTCCCGGATCTCGCCGACGATCTGTCGCGAGGTGTGCCATTCGAGGGCACTCTGGTCGACGAAGACGACGACTGCGGCCGGCTCGAGCGAGGCGGCGGCCGGGCGGAGCGGCGCCTCGGCGAGCGGTGCGGAGTTCGTCTGCGCCGCCGCGCGTTGCGGCAGGGCCGGCACCAAGGCGTCCGGTGCGGTGGCGGCCGGGCCAGTGAAGTACTCGATGGCGACCGGGCGGCCGTCGACCCGCAGTTCGAAGTCCTCGCGGCCGAGGTCGAGGACGGGTCTGCCCTCCCGATCCACGGCTACGACGTCGACGTTGACCACTTCCACCTCGACCTGCCCGCCGAAACGGGCCGCCGCGGGCTCGTCGGCAATGGCGGCCGGCAGGACGACCAGGGGAAGTGCGAGCACCGCGAACCGAATCCACACGGTGGTCATGGGCATGGTCTGGCGGCCTGCAAAGTGGGGGCCAGGGGGTCGTCGCTCTCGCTCGCCAACGCAGCGGGCAGGTGATTGCCGCAGGGAGCGCGGTTTTGTCAGCTACGCTGACTCCGTGCGACCGGAGCGGCACACCGGACGGCGGAGCGGAGCCGCCACCCGGCGCGACGTCAGTCGGTCGCGGCGTCGGCCGGCAGAGGCATTCGGGTGAGGCGCAGGGTGCGGATGCGGTGCCCCTGCACTTCCAGCACCTCGAAAGCGAA
>CAYYIK010000172.1:0-2290 GCA_964471955.1 uncultured Thermoanaerobaculia bacterium
GGGTGGCTCCCATCGGACACCGGCTGCATCTCTGGCTCCTCGCCCTGCCGCTCGCACTCATCAACGGCCTCGCCTTCGTCGCGCGACTCCAGGCGACCGGGGAGGTCGCCTGGATATCCGCCCTTGCGGCCCTCTTCTACGCGGCCAGCGGCCTCTACGACTATCGCCGGACCCGCCGGGCCCTCGCCGCGCCGTGAGCGCTCGCTCCCCATCCCGCTCTCGTCGACTCCTCGCCGGCGGCGTGCTGGCTGGCCTGGTGGTGCTGCTCGTCCTCCTGGTGAGCTGGCGGGGGCGGGTGCAGAGCGAAGAGGGCTGGCCCGCGGGGAGTCCGTCGGCGGGGCTGGGCGCTGTCGATACGGCGGCGGGGGTGGCGGGGGATCACCCGGGCTTTCTCTACGGGCGGGTCACCACGCGGACCGGTGGTCGGTTCGCGGGGCGGTTGCGCTGGGGGGGCGGCGAAGAGGCGTTCTGGGGCGACTACTTCAACGGCGAGAAGAAGGAGAACCCCTGGGTCGCCCACGTGCCGGACGACCGGCTGCCGCGCGAGAGCTCGCGCACCGTGATCTTCGGCATCGAAATCGCCAACCGGGAGCGCAAGCGCGACCTCAGCCGGCTGTTCATGGCGCGCTTCGGCGACATCGCGCGCCTCGAGGCGGAAGGCACCGACGTGCGGGTGACCCTCAAGAGCGGCACCGTGGCCGTCCTCGACCGCCTCGAAGCGAGCGACTTCGACGACGGCGTGCGCGTCTGGGACGCCGAGCGCGGCACCGTCGACCTCGACTCCACCCGCATCCGCAGCATCGAGTTCCTCCCCACCGCGCCGCTCACCGCCGTCCCGGGCCGCCTCCACGGCACCGTGCACACCGCGCGCGGCGCCTTCACCGGCTTCCTGCAGTGGAACCGTGAAGCGTGCGTCGGCACCGACGAACTCGCCGGCCGCGGCGAAGCGGGCGAAGTGCGCCTGCGCTTCGACTCCCTGCGCGCCCTGGCGCGCCACGGGCGCGACGCCAGCCGCGTCACCCTTGCCGACGGCAGCGAGATCCTCCTCACCGGCGGCCGCGACGTCGGCCAGGACAACCGCGGCGTCTACGTCGACGATCCGCGCTACGGCCGCGTGCTGGTCTCCTGGGACGCCTTCGAACGCGTCGAGTTCAGCGCCGCGGGGGAGCACGGCAGCGGCCCCGGCTACGCCGACTTCCCGCCGGGGCGGCCGCTCGCCGGCAGCGTCACGGCGCGCGACGGCCGCCGGCTCACCGGACGACTGGTCTTCGACCTCGACGAGAGCGAGACCACCGAGACCCTCGACGCACCCTCCGGCGGCGTCGACTTCACGATCCCCTTCGCCCTCGTCGCCGCCATCGTGCCCGCCGCGGCGGGCGCCGCAGAGCCGCGCCCCGTCCGCGTCACCCTCCACCGCGGCGAAGAGCTGTCGCTCGAGCCCGCCGGCGACCTCGGCCCGCGCAACGCCGGCCTGCTGATCTTCCCCGACGGCGGCGAGCCCCCCGCCTACCTCCCCTGGCCCGACGTGGCGCGGATCGACCTCACCCCCCCGCCGCCGCCCGCCTCCCCCACTGTTCGACCCTGACCCGGGACGCGCTCCGGACGGCCAGATGCCCCGGAGAAGACGAAGCCCGCGGGGTTCCTTCCAGTCAGTGTTGCCAGAAGATCGCTTTCTCCACCTTGCGCACGACCACCGCCTCACCCGCGACAAGGTAAGGCTCGTACCGCCATGCGTGGAGATGCCGCAGAAAGGACTCGGCAAACGCCCCGTTGTTCGTCGACAGAAGCGCAACCTCCGTCACGGCGCCCTGCTCGTCGATGGTCACCAGGGCGCACGCGTAGCCGACGCGTCGCCCGTCCCGCGGAGGTACCGGCGAACTGACGTGCACCGGTTTCAGAATCTGATCCTCCGGAAGCGTCGCGAGTGGCGACTCGCAAACACCAGCAGGCGGCTCGGCCTCCGCCTGGCGAGAGGCGTCGATCGACGCGGCGCTGCTGCCACAGCCCGAAGAGAGAAGAGCGAGCAGCAAAGCGGGGAGTATGGGGAAAACCGCCATCCTCATGGGTCCTTTTCTCCTGGGCTGGAGGGTTCGCAGGCCGCAAGGCTATCCCGTCACGAGCAGTCCGCGGCAACCTGCGGCGTGCCGGAAGGCAGCTTGCCTGTCGCTTCCTGTCCCAGATTCACGAAGTAGCGGTCGAGGGACTCGGGAAAGGCGCCGTAACGCGTCCGTGAGGGTTCCGGGAGGACTTCTCCACTGCCGGGGCGGCAGGCTGCGGGTAGGGTTCGGAC
>CAYYIK010000173.1:0-2272 GCA_964471955.1 uncultured Thermoanaerobaculia bacterium
CGGGTCGGGAGGCGCAGTCATCGGGTCGGCATCCGGCGCGGAGCCTAGCGCAGCGACACCCCCGGGGTGCCGGCGCGATGCTAGATTGCCGCTCCCGCATGACGACTCCCGACCGACCGCCGCTCGAACGGGCCGCGCGCCACAGCGCCCGCGTCGCGCTCTGGACGAGCCTCGTGGCCACCGCGCTCGCGGCGCTGCTGCTTAACCGCTTCGCCACGCCGATCCCCGACGCATCCTGGCGGGAGGCGAGCCGGGATCAGGAGCTCTGGCTGGCGGTCGACTTCGCGACCCGACCCGAAGTGCAGCTGCTGCGCGAATTGGTCTCGGTCGACACCAGCGCCCCGCCCGCCGGCGGGTCGTCGCGCGAGGCCGAGCTGGCCGACCGCATTGCGGCGCGACTGGCGCGCGCCGGCGTTCCGGCCACCGTCGAGCGCTTCGCCGACGGCCGGGCGAACCTCTGGGCCTTCGTCGACGGGGCCGACCCGCGCGCTGTCGTGCTGCACGGCCACCTCGACGTCGAGCCGCCGCTCGAGGAGGGGGAGTGGAAATTTCCCCCGTTCTCCGGCGCCATCGACGGACCCTGGATCTACGGCCGCGGCATGTACGACATGAAGAGTCTGCTGACGGCACAGTTGCTCGCCTTCGAAGCGGTCGCCGCCGAGGCGCAGGCCGGCCGGCCTCCGGCGCGCTCGCTGATGCTGCTCTTTACTTCGAGCGAGGAGAGCGGCAGCGAGACCGGCACGCGCTGGATCCTCGCCGAACACCCCGAGCTGGTGGCGCGCCTGGGAACGGTGCTCACCGAGGGGGGGGTGATCGAGGCGCTCAGTCCGCGCGAGGTCAAGTACTTCGGGGTCGAGTTCGCGCAGAAGCGCTTCGCCTTCTTCGAACTCTGCGCCGCCGACCGGGAGAGCCTCGCCGGCCTGCGCGCCGACCTGCTCGCCCGCGGAGCCTCCGACCCGCGGCCGCGCGTCCCCCCGGAGGTCGCCACCTTCCTCGCCGCCTACGGGCCGTCACGCGGCCGCGAGGACTACCGGGTGCTGCTGCGCGATCCGGAGCGCCTGGTACGCGAGGACGACCGCTTCCGCCAGCTCACGCCTTTCCTGCAATCCCTGTTCAACGAGGCGGTCTACGCTTTCGAGCCGCAGCCGGCCGAGGGGGGAGGGTGGACGATGAAAACCGTCGCCCACCTGCTGCCCGGCTCGTCGCTCGAGGCGCTGCTGGCCGACCGCCTCCCCCCCTGGCTCACCCACGGCGTGACGGTGGGCGCGGCCCTGCTCGCCGGCGCCGACCACGGCTCGCCGGTCGACCACTCCGACTTCCGCGCCCTCACCGGGGTCGTGGCGCGCCGGCACCCCGAGGCGGCGGTCGGCCCCTACTTTCTGCCGGTCACCGCAACCGACGCGCGCCACTTCCGCGCCGCCGGCCGGATCGCCTACGGGTTCTCGCCGTTCGTCCTCATGCCGGCCGAGACGACCGGCATCGGCAAGCCGGACGAGAAGATGCAGCTGCCGGCCTTCCTCGCCGGGACAGCGCTCTATCGGGAAGTGGTCGAGACGCTGGTCGCCGCGCCGTCGCCCAGCGGCGACTGACACGTCGCGGACGCGCTCACTGACAAATTTTTGACGCCCGCCCGCAACTCTCCTCGTAACTCCTTGTTTCTGCAAGGGCGAACGACTGGCATTGCCTGTGCTAGGTTGACGGCTGAAACTTCCAGCGGAATTGGCCGTGGAAGGAGAACCCCAGGAAGGGGAGGGAACTCGAATGATTTCGAGACTCCGCAACCGCCAGAAGGGCTTCACGCTGATCGAGCTCCTGATCGTCGTGGCGATCATCGGCATCATCGCCGCCATGCTGATCCCGAACCTGATCGACGCCCTGCAGAAGGCGAAGCAGAAGCGGACCGTTGCCGACATCCGCAACACCGGCACCGCGTTCATGTCGTGGGTCACCGACCAGGCTTCCGCCGCCGCGGCCGGCCAGGGTGCCACCCAGTGGTCGGGCGCCAGCATGACCACGCGGTCGTACGGCTGGATGAACGCCACCTTGCACCCGACCAACACGTTCTTCTACATGCAGAACGTGCCGTCGCTCGACGGCTGGAAGTACAGCCTCCTGTTCGCCTACGGCGGCAACCCGCTGGCGGCGCAGGTGATCGCGATCGGCTCGGGCGGCCGCAACAGCACGTGGAGCCCGGCGTTCCTCTCCACCGTGACGGTGGGCGGCTTCACGCCGACCAACTACGACCAGGACATCATCTGGGCGGACGGCTTCT
>CAYYIK010000174.1:0-2268 GCA_964471955.1 uncultured Thermoanaerobaculia bacterium
AGATCAAGAATAACAACGGCTACCTGCTCAACGCTTTCCTCGATTTCGACCATCCGCTCGATATTCTCATTCATTTACTGATCGGCTCCGAGGGTACGCTTGGCTTTATCGCCGAAGGCGTGCTGAACACCCTGCCCGATTACACCTACAAATACACCGGGCAGATGTATTTCAAGAATATCCGCGATGCAGCGGCGGCGGTGTACCCGATCAAGATGTCTGGCGCGCGCGCTGTGGAAGTAATGGATCGCGAGTCGCTGCGCTCGGTGGAGCATTTGCCGGGAGTGCCATCCATTCTCAAGGAACTGCCCGATGGGGCAACCGCCATCCTCGCCGAGTATCAAGCCGCGGATGCAGAATCCATGCTCCAGTTTAAGAAAGAGGCGGCGCGCGTCATCCGCGAACTCAAATTGATCCACGACGTCGCATTCACCGACGACCCCGTTCAACAAGCTGCGTTGTGGAAACCGCGCAAGGGCATCATCGCATCCGTCGGCGCGATGCGTCCGCGCGGCACGACCTCGGTCAATGAAGATGTCGCCTTCCCCGTCGAGCACCTCGCCGACGCCGTGACCGACCTGCGCCATCTCTTCGACGATTTCGGTTACAGCGAGGGCGTCATCTTCGGTCATGCCAAAGACGGCAACCTGCATTTTCTCGTCAATCAAGCATTCGACACACCCGAACAAATCCGCCACTTCGATCATTTCATGCAAGCGATGGTCAAGATCGTCAGCGGCAAATACGATGGCTCGCTCAAAGCCGAACACGGCACCGGGCGCAACATGGCGCCGTTCGTCGAAACCGAATGGGGCAGCGAAGCCTACGCCATCATGCGCGACCTCAAATCCCTGCTCGACCCCGATGGCATGCTCAACCCCGGCGTGCTCATCAACGACGACCCGCAAGCGCACGTCACCCACTTGAAAAGCCTCGCACTCGTCGCACCGGAAATTGATAAATGCATCGAATGTGGATTTTGCGAGTCGAAGTGTCCCAGCCGGATGCTGACGTTTTCCCCCAGACAACGTATTGTCGTTCAACGAGAACTCGCATCCATGCGTCTCACCGCTTCTGACTCCCTTGAAATTGATTCTGTTCTTGATGATTTTTCCTACGCCGGCATCGACACCTGCGCCCTAGACGGTCTGTGCGGAACGGCGTGCCCGGTGGGAATCGATACGGGGAAATATATAAGGAAGTTGAGGGCAGAGAAAGTGGGAAGTGGAAAGTGGGTAAAGAGAATCGCAGAGAATTTCGGTGCGGTAGAAAAAGCGGTTGGGCTTGGTGTGACGCTGGGTCATGTTGCTGAAAAAGCGATTGGAGTGAATGGCGTCAGATCCATATCGGGGGCGGCGGAAAAGATCACAGGCAAAAGATTTCCGAAGTGGAATAAATCCATCCCTCACCCCCAACCCCTCTCCCTGAGGGAGAGGGGAGGCGAGCGGGGTGAGGGCGCATTCGTCTACTTCCCCTCCTGCATTTCGCGCCAGTTGGGTCAACCAAAAAGTGACAGTCACTTGAGCCTTGCCGAAACTTTTACAACCATCTCACGACGGGCAAACATCCACCTCCAAATTCCCCAAGATGTCACAGGTCATTGTTGCGGAATGCCGTTCTCGTCAAAAGGCTACACACAAGCATATCAAGCCGCACTGCACAAAACCATCCTGCAAATGTGGGAGTGGTCAGAGCATGGCAAGCATCCCATCGTCATTGACACCACCTCCTGCACGCACACGCTCAAAACCTGCGGCGATGACCTTACGCCCGAGGACAAAGAACTCTGGGATCAACTCACCCTCCTCGACGGTGTGGAATTTCTACATGACCATGTCCTGCCCAAACTCACCATCCACCCGGTGGACGAAGACGTCATCCTGCATCCGAACTGCTCCGCCCGCAAACTCGGCTTGGACATGAAAATGCACGCCATCGCCAAACAATGCGCCAGATCCGCAACCGTTCCGTTCGCGCTCGGCTGCTGCGCCTTCGCCGGTGACCGAGGCTTGACCCACCCCGAATTGACCGCGTCCGCCACCGAAAAAGAGACCGCCGAAATCCTTGCAAGAGACTACGACGGCTATTACTCCTCCAACATCACTTGCGAGATTGGCATGTCCGAAGCGACCGGGAAGGATTATGTGTCGATCGTGTATCTGGTGGAAAAGGCGAGTAGAAATTCGGTGGTCGAGTAGGGAGACTTGGACTTAAAAAATCATGCCGTATAATAAACGGATATTGGATTTCCCCCGCGAATAAAGACCT
>CAYYIK010000175.1:0-2257 GCA_964471955.1 uncultured Thermoanaerobaculia bacterium
TTCCAGTTCAAGGGCCAGGGCTGGTACGTCACCGACTACGCCCGCAAGAGCGGCGGCCCGGCCGGCGAAGGGGCGAAGAAGCCGGACGCGGGCGTCAGCGGCGGTACGGGCGGCGCTCCGGCCGCGGCGCCGAAGTCCGAAGCCAAGCCCACCTCACCTGCCCCGAAGTCGGGCGACTGACGTCGTACGACGAACGCGACCGCGCTGGCAGACCCCGGATTGCCGTGACTCGGAGCGCGTCCCGTCGCCCGGCCGGCCGCTTCCTCCTCGCGCTGCTGCTCGCCGGTGAGGCGGCCTGGGTCGTCTGGGGGTGCGCGACGATCCTGGCGCGCGCGCACACCGCCGCCCACGCTTCCGACGAACCGCTCTTCTGGCGTTTCTGGACTCCCGAGACGGCCGAGCTCCGTGCGCTGCTCGAGGGCGCCGGCGGAAGCGTCCCGGCAGGCACCCGCGTCCTGGTCGAGGTCCCGGCGGAGAGCGAGCGGAATGCCGAGGAGGTCTGGCACTGGTGTCAATACCTGGCGCCGAGTCTCGAATTCGTACATGCCACCGACCTTGCCGCGCACGAACGCACGGACTGGCGACTCGCCTGGCGGGTGCCCGGCGGCGATCCGGCCTGGGAGCCGGTGGGCGCGCGAGGACCGTTCCGGCTGGAGCGGCGGAGCCCGGCTCCTTGACCGGTCTCCTGCTCGCCGCGGCGGCCCTCGTCCTGGTGCTGGTGGGGGGTGGGTTCCCCCGGCGGGTACCCGGCGTCGACGTCCTCGGCCACGTCGGAGGTGCCTCGGTCGCCGGCCTGGTGGTCCTCCATCTCGGGTGGACCCTGGCCGGCTACGGGCTCGCCTGGTCGCGCGGGCTGGCCCTCGCCGTCGCGGCGGCGGGCGCCCTGATCTGGCGCAGGGTGGCGGCGCCATCGCCTCCGGTGCCGCTGCGCCGTCCGGGCTGGGGGCTGGTGGTCGGCGCACTGCCGATCGGGATCTATGCGGCGCTCGCCGCCGTGCGGCTGGCCCACTCGCCCGATTTCGTCTTCCACTGGGGGACGAAGGCGCGGCGCTGGCTGCTCGCCGGCGGTGTCGACTTCGACTTCCTCACCCGCCCGTCGGGCTGGCGGCTCAATCCCGGATACCCGCAGCTGCTCCCGGAGACGATGGCGCTGCCGGGGCTGCTCGGGGGGGAGTGGAACGACCGGGCAGCGCTGCTCGTGGCGCCGGCCGCGGCGGCCGCGATCGTCCTGCTGCTGCGCCATGCCGCGCGCGCGGCCGGGGCCTCCGGATTCGTGCTGGAGGCGGCGACCGCGGCTGCCGGACTCACCATCGGAGGGTTCGGCTTCATCCACGGTGGCGCCGGCGGTGCCGACGAGCTGATCGCTCTGGCGCTGCTGGCGGGGACGGCGGCGCTGCTGCGCCGGGAGGCTCCGGGGGCGGCGACGGCGGCGGGCCTGGCGGCGGCCCTGGCCGCGGCCGCCAAGACGGAGGGTCTGGTCCTGGCGGGTCTGCTGATCGTCGCCCATCTGGCGGCGGCGGGTGCGCGCGAGGGGTGGCTCGCCGTGCGGCGCCGCCTGCCGAGCCTGGCGCTGCCGGCCGCCGCGGTGATAGGGCTCTGGCGGCTGCGCGAAGGGGCGCTCTATCTGCCGACGCGCGCTGACCTGCCGGATGCGGGGCGAATCGGCGAGCTGCTCGCGGCTGCCGGGCGGGTTGCCCTGCGCCCGGACGGAGGGGTCCAGATCGCGGTGCTGCTCCTGCTGCCCTGGTGCTGGCGCCAGCGGCGCCTTCGCCTGGCGACCAGTGTCGTGCTGGCGCAGCTGGGGGCCTATGTGGTGGTCTATCTTCTCGAGCCGATCGATCCGGCCTTCCTGGTCGCCTCCTCACTGGCTCGCCTCGCCTCGCACCTGCTTCCCGCAACCATTCTCCTGTTGGCCGTCGGAGCTGTTCGGCTGCATCCGGACGACGGCCTCGCGCCGGCTAGAATCAGGGAGTGAAACGCTCGCGGTGGAGGCTCGGTGCAGATCGGATCGCCCTGGCGATGCTGGTGGTCGCGGGTGCGAGCTTCCCGGCAGCCGCGCGCGGGGACGACGACGGGGCCTGGCTCGCGCCGGCGCCGCTCTATGGCGCCGACGTGCGCAGTCTGGTCTTCGACCCGGCCGAGCCGGAGCGCGCTTTCGCGGGGACGTCGAGCGGACACGTCTATCGCTCGGACGACGGCGGCGAGAGCTGGCGCGAGGCGCACGGCGAGACGGCGCCCTTCCCCGGCTGGGTGGTGG
>CAYYIK010000176.1:0-2190 GCA_964471955.1 uncultured Thermoanaerobaculia bacterium
CTCTGCTTTGTCTTGAACAAAAGAGCCTTGTCTTTCCTGCTTCGACGAAGGGCTGGTCTGCCGGCATCCACGCACCCCGAGGGCCTGCCGTTGGCGGTGGTGGCAGAATCCCTCGCATGGTGGAGGAGGCACTGCCGGTCCGCAGGCGGCGGCAGCCGCGGTTGCCGCCGGAGGCGTGGGCCGGGTGGAGCGACGAGCAGCTGCTCGCGCTGCGGCTGCGCGATCTGGAGCTGCGGATCGAGGGGCCTCTGGCGGCGCGGATCGCCGAGCTCGGCGCCGAGCTCGAGGCGCGGGGGCTCCTCTTCCGGCCGCACTTCTGGCTGTCGGACGAGTGGTTCACGCCGGACGGGGTGCCGGGGATCGCCATCCCCTTCTACCTGGCACACCCGCGGCTGGCGCGGCTCGAGAAGCACCAGATGCTCGAGGTCGAAGGGGGGACGCGGGCCTGGTGCCTGAAGATCCTCCGTCACGAGGCGGGGCACGCGATCGAGAACGCTTTCGGGCTGCGCCGGCGGCGCCGGCGGGTGGAGCTGTTCGGCAGCACGCGCGAGCCCTACCCGGACTTCTACTCGCCGCGCCCGTACAGCCGCAGCTACGTCGTCCACCTCGACGCCTGGTACGCGCAGGCGCATCCGGACGAGGACTTCGCCGAGACGTTCGCGGTCTGGCTCGACCCGAAGTCGCGCTGGCGCGAGCGCTACGCCGGCTGGCCGGCGCTGCGCAAGCTCGAGTACATGGAGGAGCTGATGCGCGAGCTGGCCGGGTGCGAGCCGAAGGTGGCGGGCGGCGAGGAGGTCGATCCGCTGCGCTCGATCCGCCGCACGCTGCGCCGCCACTACGAGAAGAAGCGCGCCCACTACGGGGTGGACCGCCCGTCGTTCCACGACCGCGATCTGCGCCGGCTCTTCTCCGATCGCCCCGAGGACGCCGGCAACCCGGCGGCGGCCGGCTTCATCTCGCGGCATCGGCGCGAGATCCGCCGCCTGGTCGGCAAGTGGACGAACGAGTACCAGTACACGATCGACCGGGTGCTCGAGGACATGATCGAGCGCAGCCGCGAGCTCGGCCTGCGCCTCGCCGCGCCGCCCGACGAGACGCGCGGCGAGCTGGCGCTGCTGGTCACCGTGCAGACGATGAACTACCTGCACGGCGGCCGGCACCGGGTGGCGCTGTGAGGCGGTTGCGCGTCCTGATGCTGGTGCACGAGCACCTCATCCCGCCGGCCGGAGCGACCGCCGAGGCGGCTCTCGAGGCGCCCTGGCGCACCGAGTACGACGTCGCCCGCTGCCTCGAGTCGCTCGGCCACCGGGTGGAGATCGTCGGCGTGGCGGACGACCTCGAGCCGATCCGCCGCGCGGTGCGCGACTCGCCGCCCGACGTCGCCTTCAACCTGATCGAGTGCTTCGACGACGTCGCCCACTTCGATCAGAACGTGGTCGCCTACCTCGAGCTGCAGAAGATCCGCTACACCGGCTGCAACGCGCGCGGCCTGATGCTGGCGCGCGACAAGGCGGTGGCCAAGAAGCTGCTCTCCTACCACCGCATCCGGGTCGCCGACTTCGCCGTGGCGCCGCGCGGCCGCCGCTTCCGCCGGCCGCGCCAGCTGCGCTTCCCGCTGTTCGTCAAGTCGCTGGCGCTCGATTCTTCGATCGGCATCTCGCAGGCGTCGGTGGTCGACAGCGAGGAGAAGCTGTACGAGCGCATCCGCTTCGTGCACGAGAGCTGCGGCACCGACGCCCTGGTCGAGAGCTACATCGAAGGGCGCGAGCTCTACGTCGGGGTGATCGGCAACGACCGGCTCACCGCGCTGCCGGTCTGGGAGCTCTTCTTCGAGCAGATGCCGGAGGGCTCGCACAAGATCGCCACCGAGCGGACGAAGTGGAACGCCGACTACCAGGAGCGCCACGGCATCATGATCGGCCCGGCCGAGGACCTGCCGGAGGGGATGGAGGCGCGGCTGCAGCGCCTCGCCAAGCGGGTCTTCCGGGTCCTCTACCTGAACGGCTACGCGCGCATCGACATGCGCCTGATGGCCGACGGCCAGCCCTGCATCATCGAGGCGAACCCCAATCCGCAGATCGCCCACGGCGAGGAGTTCGCCGAGTCCGCCCACCAGGCCGGGCTCGACTACCCGGCCCTGGTCAGCCGCCTGCTGCGCCTCGCCCTCGCCTGGGAGCCGGCGCGGGCGGG
>CAYYIK010000177.1:0-2189 GCA_964471955.1 uncultured Thermoanaerobaculia bacterium
CCGTCGTCGAGCAGCTGGAGCAGGACGTTGAAGACGTCCGGGTGCGCCTTCTCGACCTCGTCGAAGAGGATCACGCAGTAGGGCTTGCGCCGCACCGCCTCGGTGAGCTGGCCGCCCTCCTCGTAGCCGACATAGCCGGGCGGGGCGCCGATCAGCCGCGACACCGCGTGCTTCTCCATGTACTCGGACATGTCGATGCGCACCAGGTTCTCCTCGCTGTCGAACAGCGACTCGGCGAGCGTCCTGGCGAGCTCGGTCTTGCCGACGCCGGTGGGGCCGAGGAAGAGGAACGAGCCGATCGGCCGGCGCGGGTCCTTGATGCCGGCGCGGGCGCGCAGCACCGCGTCGGCGACCAGCGAAACCGCCTCGTCCTGGCCGATGACGCGCCGGTGGAGGATCTCCTCGAGCCGGAGGAGCTTCTCGCGCTCCCCCTCGACCAGCCGGGTGACCGGAATGCCGGTCCACTTCGAGACGATCTCGGCGATCTCCTGCTCGGTGACCTCTTCGCGCAGCAGCCGCGGCGTGGCGCCGTCGCCGGAGGAGATCCGCGCCTCGGCCTCGCGCACCTTCGCCTCGAGGTCGGGGATCCGTCCGTGGCGCAGTTCAGCCGCCTTGTTGAGGTCGTAGGCCCGCTCGGCGGATTCAACTTCGAGCCGGGCCTTCTCGAGATCCTCGCGCAGCTTGCGCACCTCGCCGATCGCCGCCCGCTCGGCTTCCCACTGCCCCTTGAGCGCCAGCTGGCGATGCTTGAGGTCGGCCAGCTCGCGGCGCAGGGCCTCCAGGCGGTCTTTCGAGGCGCGGTCCTTCTCCTTCGCCAGGGCGGCCTCCTCGATCTCGAGCTGCAGCACCTTGCGGGTGACCTCGTCGAGCTCCTGCGGCATCGAGTCGATCTCGGTGCGGATCAGGGCGCACGCCTCGTCGACCAGGTCGATCGCCTTGTCGGGCAGGAAGCGGTCGGAGACGTAGCGGTTCGACAGCACCGCCGCGGCGACCAGCGCGTTGTCGAGGATGCGCACGCCGTGGTGCACTTCGAAGCGCTCCTTGAGGCCGCGCAGGATCGAGATCGAATCCTCGACCGACGGCGCGTCGACCACGACCGGCTGGAAGCGCCGCTCGAGCGCGGCGTCCTTCTCGATGTTCTTGCGGTACTCGTCGAGCGTCGTGGCGCCGATGCAGTGCAGCTCGCCGCGCGCCAGCATCGGCTTGAGCAGGTTGCCGGCGTCGGGCGATCCCTCGGTCTTGCCGGCGCCGACGATGGTGTGCAGCTCGTCGATGAAGAGCAGCACCCGCCCCTCGCTGCGCTTGACCTCGTTGAGTACGGCCTTGAGCCGCTCCTCGAACTCGCCGCGGAACTTGGCGCCCGCCAGCAGCGAGCCCATGTCGAGCGAGAAGAGCGAGCGGTCCTTGAGCCACTCGGGGACGTCCCCCTTGACGACGCGCTGGGCGAGCCCCTCGACGATCGCCGTCTTGCCGACCCCCGGCTCGCCGATCAGCACCGGGTTGTTCTTGGTCTTGCGCGACAGGATGCGCACCACGCGGCGGATCTCGGCGTCGCGGCCGATCACCGGGTCGAGCTTGCCGGCGCGCGCCTGCGCGACCAGGTCGACGCCGTACTTCTCGAGCGCCTCGTAGGTCGCCTCCGGATCGGCAGAAGTCACCCGCTGGTGCCCGCGCACGGCGGTGAGCGCCTGCAGGAAGCGGTTGCGGTCGACCCCGTGCCGGGCCAGCGCCTGCGCCCCGGCGCCGGCCGGCCGCTCGTCGAGCGCGGCGAGCAGCAGGTGCTCGACCGAGACGTACTCGTCCTTGAGCCGCTTCGCCTCGTCGAGCGCCGCCACCAGCAGCCGCTGCAGCCGCGCGGTGATGCGGATGCTGCCCGCCTCGCCCCCCGGCGCGCCGCCGCCGCTGACCGAAGGACGCCGCGCCAGATCGCTCTCGAGCGAAGAAACCAGGCCCGGCAGCTCCACCCCGGCCCGCGAGAGCAGCCGTGGCACCACGCCCCCCTCCTGCGCCAGCAGCGCAACCAGCAGGTGCTCCGAGTCGACCTCCGGATGCCCGCGCCGCACGGCATCCGCCTGCGCCGCCGAAAGCGCCTCCTGCGACTTCTGCGTCAGCTTCGAGAGATCCATGGCGACCCGCCACTCCTTTCCGTCGACACCCTCACCTCACCCCCGCCCCCACCCGACCCGACC
>CAYYIK010000178.1:0-2188 GCA_964471955.1 uncultured Thermoanaerobaculia bacterium
TTCTTGGCGACATAGACGGTCGAATAGGCGCCGACGAAGACGCCCCAGAGCATGGCGAAGACGAAGCCCCGGATCACGTCGCCGCCGAAGATCAGCATGGCACCGAGCGCCAGCGCCGTGGTCAGCGCCGTCATCACCGTGCGCGACAGGGTCTCGTTCACGGTGCGGTTCATCACCTCGATCAGCGGCATGGTCTTGAACTTGATCAGGTTCTCGCGCAGCCGGTCGAACACCACGACGGTGTCGTTGACCGAATAGCCGAGCGTGGTCAGCAGCGCGGCGATCGTGGTCAGGTCGAACTTGAGCTGGAAGAGCGAGAAGATGCCGACCGTCAGGAGCACGTCGTGCAGCAGCGAGATCACCGCGCCGAGCGCGAACTGCCATTCGAAGCGCAGCCAGATGTAGACCATGATGCCGAAGGTCGCCGCCGCCACCGCATAGACCGCGGTCTTGATCAGCTCGCCCGAGACCTTGGGGCCGACCGATTCGACGGCGGCGAAGCTCACCTCGGGGTCCGCCGTCTTCAGCGCCGCCTCGATCCGCGTCAGCTCCTCCGGCGTGACCGAGCCGGTGGCGTCGGTGGTGCCGATGCGGATCATCGCGACATGGCGCTCGGTGCCGAAGCTGGGGTCGAAGACCTCGGTGATCGAGACGTCGCCGAGGTCGAGCGCGGCCAGAGCCTCGCGGTAGTCGCCGACCTCGAAGGCGTTGGGGCTCTCGGTGCGGATCGAGGTGCCGCCCTTGAAGTCGATGCCGAAGTTCAGGCCGAGGACCAGCACCACGACCACCGAGGCGACCATCGCCAGGGCCGAGATGCCGAAGGTCAGCCACTGCCAGCGGAAGAAGTCGATGTTGGTCTCGTCGGGGACCAGTTTCAGACGGAATGCCATTGCCCTGCTCCCTTAAAGAACCAGCTCTCTGGGTTTGCGCCATTCCACCCAGAACACGATCAGCAGCCGGGTCAGGAAGATCGCGGTGAAGACCGAGGTGACAAGGCCGATGGTCAGCGTCACGGCGAAGCCCTTCACCGGGCCGGAGCCGAGGAAGAACATCACCAGGGCGGCGATGAAGGTGGTGACGTTGGCGTCGATGATCGCGCTCATCGCCTCGGTGAAGCCGTCGTCGATCGCCTTGATGACGCGCTTGCCGCGGCGCAGCTCCTCGCGGATGCGCTCGTAGATGATGACGTTGGCATCGACCGCGGTGCCGACGGTCAGCACGATGCCGGCGATGCCCGGCAGCGTCAGCGTCGCCCCCATCATCGACATCACCGCGAGGATCAGGATCACGTTGACCATCACCGCGACCGAGGCGAAGACGCCGAAGAGCCCGTAGCTGGCGATCATGTAGGCCACCACCGCGACGCTGGCGATGACCGACGACAGCCGGCCGGCGTCGATCGAATCCTGCCCGAGTTCGGGGCCGATCGTGCGTTCCTCGAGGAAGTTCATCTTCGCCGGCAGGGCGCCCGCACGCAGGAGCACGGCGAGGTTGGTGGAGCTTTCGACGGTGAAGTTGCCGGTGATGATGCCCGACCCGCCGGGGATGTGCTGGTTGATCCGCGGCGCCGAGATCACCTCTTCGTCGAGCACGATGGCGAAGAGCTGGCCGACGTTCGCGGCGGTGTAGTCGCCGAACTTGCGCGCGCCGGTCGGGTTGAAGCGGAACGACACCGCCGGCCGGCCGTTCTGGTCGAAGTCGGGCCGCGCGTCGGTCAGTTCCTCCCCCGTCACCACCGGCGTGTCCTCGAGCGTGTAGAAGACGCCCGGCTCGTCGATCGAGGGCAGGATCTCCTGCCCGGGCCTGGCGATCGCGTTGCCGTCGCTGCCGCGGCCGACGACCGGCTGGAAGGTGAGCTGGGCGGTGGTGCCGATCAGCTCCTTCAGCTCCTCGGCCGAGCCGATCCCCGGCACCTGGATCAGGATGCGGTCGGTCCCCTGCCGCTGGATCGTCGGCTCCCGCGTGCCGACCTCGTCGACCCGGCGGCGGATGATCTCGAGGCTCTGCTGCATCGTCCGGTCGTCGGTCGCGGCGCGTTCGGCCTCCGACAGCCGCACCACCAGCGTGTTGCCCTCGGCGGCGATCGCCAGATCCTTCTGGCCGACGCCGGTCAGGCTGACAACGCTGCTGGCAAGCCCGTTCGCGATCTCCATCGCCCTGGCCATCGCCTCGGGCTTCTCGATCTGGA
>CAYYIK010000179.1:0-2187 GCA_964471955.1 uncultured Thermoanaerobaculia bacterium
ACGTCGAGGGCGAGCCGCTGACCGACGGGTGCGACCGCCGACGGCTGGGGCTCGAAGAGCGGCTGCGTCTCTTTCTGCGCGTCTGCGAGGCCGTCCAGTACGCCCACGGCCGGCTGGTCGTCCACCGGGACCTCAAGCCCGCGAACATCCTGGTGACGCCGGCGGGCGAGGTGAAGCTGCTCGACTTCGGTATCTCGAGGCTGCTCGACGCCGGAGGCGTCGCCGAGGCGACGGTGCTCACGCGGCACGGTCTGCAGCCGTACACGCCCGGTTACGCGGCTCCGGAGCAGCTGCGCGGCGAGGCCGTCACCGTCGCCACCGACGTCTACGCGCTCGGAGTGGTACTCCACGAGCTGCTCGTCGGGCGGCGGCCGCGCCCCGCCGGGACGCCGCCAGCGCCCCCGACCCGGCCCTCGACGGCGGTGCGCCGGGTCGCCGGGGCGAGCCCGGAGGCGAACGACGGCTTCGATCCCGCGGCGGTCGCGCACGCCCGTGCCGCGAGCCCCGAGCGGCTGGCTCGCCGCCTCGCCGGAGATCTCGACACGATCGTCCTCCAGGCGCTGCGGGAGGAGCCGGAGCGCCGCTACGAGTCGGCGCAGGCGCTGGCGGACGACGTGCGGCGGCACCTCGAAGGGCGCCCCATCGCGGCGCGGCGGGCGGGCGTCGTTTACGTGGCCGGGCGCTTTCTGCGCCGCCACCGCCTCGCCGCCGCCGCCGCCGCGCTCGTCGCGTTCGCCGCCGCCGCCGGCCTGGTCGCCACCACCTGGCAGGCCCGCCTCGCCGCGCGCGAACGCGACGCCGCGCGGATCGAGGCCGCGAAGCTCACCGCGGTGCAGGACTATCTCGTGGGGCTGTTTCGCGCCGCCGACCCCGGCGAGGCACGCGGCGAGGAGATCACCGCCCGGCAGCTGGTCGAGCGCGGCATCGAGCGCGTCGGAGGCGAGCTCGCCGGGCAACCCGCCGTGCAGATCGAGATGTTCAAGGTCCTCGCCGAAGTGGCGATCGAGCTCGGCACCTACGAGCGCGCGGCGGCGCTGCTGGAGGAGGCCCTGGGCCGGGTTCACGAGCTCCGCGGCGACGATCACGTGGATACCGCGGACCTCCTCGCACTTCGCGGGGCGCTGCGCAAGTACCTCGGCGATCCGGGCGCCGGCGAAGCGGATCTCACGCGCGCTCTGGCGACGTTCCGGCGGCTCGGGGCCACCGACCGCCGGCTGGCTCTCTACGCCGAAAACGAGCTCGGAATGGTCCTCCGCGACCAGGGCCGCCACGAGGAGGCGGCGGGCGTGATGCGTTCGGCGCTCGCCAATGCCCGCAGGAGCCAGGGCGAGCGGGCGACCGACACCGCCGCGACGCTCAACAACCTCGGAACCGTGCTGCGGGAGACGGGCGAACTCGCAGAGTCGGAGACCGTGCTGCGCGAGGCGCTCGCGCTCCATCGCGAACTCCATGGAGAGGAGCACCCGGAGGTCGCCGTCACGCTGACGAGCCTCGGCTTGACCCTGGCGAAGCGTGGCGAGCTCGAAGCCGCCGAGCGGTATTTCCGGGACGGGGTCGAGATGATCGGGCGCACCCGCGGGACCGACCACCCCCGATACGCCATCCAGCTTCACAACTTCGCCCGGTTTCTCACCGATATCGGGCGCCGCGACGAGTCGATCGACGTCGCCCGGGAGGCGCTGCCCATCCTGGAGGTTTCGTTCGGCGACCATCATCCGCGCACCGGCTCTCTGCTCGACCTGCTGGCGGGGCAGCTTGCGGCGGCCGAGCGCTTCGACGAGGCCACCGCCGTCTTCGAGCGCGCCGAGCGGGTGCTGCGCGAGACCGTCGGACGGCAGGACCCGCGCTACGTGGTGAATCGCTGGCGCTTGGCGCAGGCGCTGCTGCGGCGCGGCTCGCCGGAGGCGGCGATGGCTCCGGCCGCCGAGGCCGTGGCGATCGCCGAGTCGCTCGGCTCCGCCGGCGAGAGGCAGCTCGCCAATGCCCGCTACGTCCGGGCGCTGGTCCACCTCGAACGCGAAGCGCCGGCCGCGGCGGCGGCCGATCTGGAGCAGGCGCTCGCCGCCTACCGGGTGACCTATCCGGAGGGGCATCTGAGCCGCTCGCGCAGCGAAGTTCGCCTCGCCCGCGCCTACCGGTCGCTCGGCCGCCTCGAGGAGGCGGCGCCGCTGGCCCGCGCCGCCGTGA
>CAYYIK010000180.1:0-2130 GCA_964471955.1 uncultured Thermoanaerobaculia bacterium
CGCACTGGTGGGCGGTGCGCGACGAGCCGTTCTTCGCCCGGCTGGCGATGGACAGCCAGGAGTACGACCGCTGGGCGCGGGCGATTGCGGCCGGCGACTGGTGGGGGAGCGAGCCGTTCTTCCAGGCGCCGCTCTATCCCTACCTGCTGGCCGGGGTCTATCGCCTCTTCGGCCACTCGCTCGACGCCGTCTACCTGCTGCAGATCGCCCTGGCCGTCGCCGGCCTCTGCGCTCTCGCCCGCGCCGCCGATCGGATGCTCGGCGCGCCGCACGGCCTCGCCGCCGCCGCCCTCGGCGCCCTCTACGGCCCCTTCCTCTTCCACGACGTCCAGCTGCTCAAAGAGGGCCCCGCCGTCGCCCTCACCAGCCTCCTCCTGCTCCTCCTCGCCCGAGCGAAAATTCAGTCAAAGGCAATTTCTCCGAGCTCCGAAGTTGCGGCGGGGGGCCGGAAATTGCCTTTGACTGAATTTTCGGCGTGGGGGTGGGTGGGGGCGGGGGGGGTGCTGGGGCTGCTCGCCTTGCTGCGCGAGAACGCGCTGCTGCTGGTTCCGTTTCTCGTGCCGTTAGCGTGGCGGCGGGGGGACCGGCGCGGCTCGGCGGTGCGCAGCGCCGGGCTCCTGCTTGGCCTGGCGCTGGTGCTCGCACCGGTGGCGGCGCGCAACGCGGCGCTGGGCGGCGGCTTCCTGCCAACGACCTTCCAGGGCGGGGTGAACTTCTGGATCGGCAACAATCCGCAGGCCGACGGCACCTACCGGCCGCTGGCGCCGGGGCGTCAGATCCCGGCCTTCGAGCGCGCCGAGCCGCGCCGCCTCGCCGAGGTCGAAGCCGGTCGGGCGCTCACCGGAGCCGAGGTCTCCCGCTTCTGGCTCGACCGCTCGCTCGCCTGGGCGCGCTCCGAGCCGGCCGCCTTCGCGCGGCTCCAGCTGCACAAGCTCGGCCTCTATCTGAGCGGCTACGAGTGGCCGGACGCGGTCGACTACGAATGGACGAAGACCCGATCTCCGGTGCTCGCCGGGCCGCTGCTCGAGTTCACCGCCGTGGGCCTGCTCGCCGCCGCGGGGGTGCTGCTGCTCGTCGCCGGTCGGCGCGGCGCGGAGCTCGGCGCGCTGTCGCCCGTCTTCGCCTTCGAACTCGGCTGGCTGCTGTCGACGGTGGCCTTCTTCCTCTTCTCGCGCTACCGGCTGCCGGCGATCCCCGGCCTGCTGGTGCTCGCGGCGATCCCGCTGGTCGAGATCGGACGTGCGTCGCGGGCCGGACGCCGGCGGATCGTCCTCGGCGGCAGTCTGCTCGTCGTGGCGATCTGGGCGTTGCCTCACCTGGCCGACCACCGGCCGCGCACCGACCTGGTCGAGTTCAACCTCGGCCGCCTCGCCGAAGAGCGCGGCGACGGCGCCGCGGCCGAGCGCCACTACGCCGCCGCCCTGGCCGCGGCACCCGACCACTTCCTCGCCGCGATGAACCTCGGCACGTTGGCGGCGAAGCGCGGCGATCTCGCCACCGCCCTGCCGCTGCTCGAGCGCGCCGCGACGCTCGAGCCGGCAGCCCCCGACGCCGCCGCCAACCTGGGCGCCGGACGCCTCGCGGCGGGGGACTTCGCCGGCGCCCGCGCGGCGCTCGAGCGGGCCCTGGCGCTCGACCCCGGCCACGAGGCGGCGACGGCCAACCTGCGCCGGCTCGCTGCGCGCGAGGCGGCGCTCGCCGCGCGGCGCGCGGAGAGTACTCCGTGATCCCCGCCCTCGGCGGCGCCGATCTCGCTCTGCTGGCGCTCCAGCTCGCGCTCGGCCTGGCGGCGGTGGACGCCGGCCGCCGCCTCGTCGCCCGCTTCTGGCCCGAGCTCGAGGGGGCCGAGCGCCTGGTCGCCCGGGCGCTGGTCGCCCTGGGGATCCCGATCCTCCTCGTCGAGCTGCTCGGCTTCGCGGGTTGGCTGACGGCCCGGGCGCTGATCGCCGCGACCCTGGTCGCCTGGCTCGCGGCGCGAGCGCTCGGGTCCACGGTGTCGGCGGCCGCGCCGGGTGCTCCCGGGGGGCCGGAGCTGGGCGCCCGTCTTCCGGTTTTCGCCGCCGCGCTCGTCTTCGCGCCGATCGCCGTGCGCGCCCTGCTCTCGGTGCCGACCGACTGGGACGGCCTCTC
>CAYYIK010000181.1:0-2110 GCA_964471955.1 uncultured Thermoanaerobaculia bacterium
AACGCGCTCGGCCAGGCGCTGCTCACGGTCGCGATGAAGAAGCGGCGCGTCGTCGCGGAGACCGGCGCCGGCCAGCACGGGGTCGCCACCGCGACGGCGGCGGCGCTGCTCGGCCTGGAGTGCACGGTCTACATGGGCGAGGAGGACATCCGCCGGCAGCGGCCCAACGTCGAGCGGATGCGCCTGCTCGGCGCCGAAGTGGTGTCGGTGGCGAGCGGCTCGCGAACGCTCAAGGACGCGATCAACGAGGCGATGCGCGACTGGGTAACGAACGTCCGCACGACGCACTACCTGCTCGGTTCGGTGCTCGGCCCCGACCCGTTTCCGCGCATGGTGCGCGACTTCCACCGGGTGATCGGCGAGGAGGCGCGGCGGCAGGTCAAGGAGGTCGCGGGGCGCAAGCTCCCGGACGTCGCAATTGCCTGCGTCGGCGGCGGCTCGAACGCGATCGGCCTCTTCTCGGCCTTTCTCGATGACCGGAGCGTCCGGCTGGTCGGGGTCGAGGCGGGCGGCACCGGTCCGGGTACGGGAAAGCACGCAGCGCGCTTCGCCCGCCACGGCGCCGAGGTCGGGGTGCTGCACGGCACGCGCACGCGGGTGCTGCAGGACCGGCACGGACAGATCGCGCCGACGCACTCGGTCTCGGCGGGGCTCGACTACCCGGCGGTCGGCCCGGAGCACGCGGCGCTGGCGGCGCTCGGGCGGGTGGAGTACACCAGCGCCACGGACCGCGAGGCGGTCGCCGCCTTCCACCTGCTGGCCCGGACGGAGGGGATCCTGCCGGCGCTCGAGAGCGCACACGCCCTCGCCGAGGCGGTGAAGCAGGCGCCGCGGCTGTCGAAGAAGCACCTGTTGCTGGTGAACCTCTCGGGTCGGGGCGACAAGGACCTCGACTCGGTGCTGGCGTGGGACGCGGCGCACGGAGCGTCGGTAGCGGCGGTGCGCGGTACGGGAGGTGGCCGGTGAGGCGGCCGCGGCGGGAGCGTGGAGCGATCGCGCGCGCCTTCGAGCGTGCGAAGCGGGAGAAGCGGGCGGCCTTCGTACCGTTCCTGATGGCCGGCGATCCGGATCTGGCGACGACGGCGGAGCTGGTGGTCGCGCTGGCGGAGGCGGGCGCGGACGTGGTGGAGCTCGGGGTTCCGTTCTCGGACCCGATCGCCGATGGGCCGGTCAATCAGGCCGCGGCGGAGCGGGCGCTCGCCGCGGGCACGACGCTCGAGAGGATCCTGGCGACGGTGGCGGCGCTGCGCGCCCGCACCGACGTGGCGATCGTCCTGTTCAGCTACTTCAACCCCATCCACCGCTATGGTGCCACCCGATTCGTGGAACATGCAGCTGCCTCGGGCGTCGACGGCGTGCTCTGCGTCGACCTGCCGCCGGAAGAGGCCGCGGGCGACTACCTCGACGCCCTGGGTGCCCACGCCCTCGACCCGATCTTCCTCCTCGCCCCGACGAGCACCAAAGAGCGCGTCCGCGCCGTCGCCCGGGTCGCCTCCGGCTTCGTCTACTACGTCTCCCGCACGGGAGTCACCGGGGAGCGCCCCGAGCTCCCGCGCGAGCTGGCGAAAGAGGTCACCGCGCTGCGCAGGGCGCTCAAACTCCCCGTTGCCGTCGGCTTCGGGATCTCCACCCCGCAGCAGGCCGCCGCCGTCGCCCGCCTCGCCGACGGCGTCGTCGTCGGCAGCGCCCTGGTCCGCCTCGCTGCGGAGAGCGGGAAGCCGGCCGAAGCCGTCCGCCGCGCCGCCCGCTCCCTGCACGCTGCCCTTCAGCGCAACCGCTGACTTCACAGGTGCAACCCGAATCGGCGTCTACCCCATAGAAGCCACGAAGGACCTGTTCGATGAAGTCAGTTTTCGCGGACTCTCCGTCTGATTCTGGCGCACCGAAGTCGGACGGTGGAAGGGAAGTCGCAAGGGCGGCAACACGTCTTCGCGCCCGGGAATCCTGCGAGCTGGAGAATCGTCGAATCTGGCGCTGCGGCGAGGTCCAACTCGGCGAGTTCTTCTGGATCACACAGGCACGATGAAAGGTCCGGGCGGCGGAAAAGACCGCAAGGGGAAGAGTTCGAAGCGTTCCTGCAACCCCTGAACCGATCGGAAACGCTGCGAGG
>CAYYIK010000182.1:0-2066 GCA_964471955.1 uncultured Thermoanaerobaculia bacterium
AAGCAGAAGCAGAAGCAGAAGCAGAAGCAAGGGCAGGGGACAGGGGCATGGGCGAGGGGTCCGGGCTGGCCACGGTCGTGGCGGCGGTCCCCCGCCCCCCTTCAATGGAAGTCTTTGCTTTGTCTCTAACTATCGTCCTTGTCTTGTCTTGACGTGACTTGACTTGTCTCTCGGCGAGGTGTTGCCGGCCCGCCGCTTCCGCCGGCCGTGGGCCGGCGGACCGGCAGGCCAGCGGGGTGGGGGCGGGAGTGGGGGCGGGTGCGGGGGCGGGGGTCAGCCGAGGCCGGTGACGCGGACGACCTCTTCGAAGGAGGTGGTCCCTTCGGCGAGGCGGCGCAGGGCGCTCTGGCGCAGGGTGCGCATGCCGTTCTTGACCGCCTCGCGCTTGATCTCGGGGGCGTCCTTGCCCTCCATGACCAGCGGCTTGATCGAGTCGTCGATCGGCAGGATCTCGAAGATGCCGCAGCGGCCGAGGTAGCCGGTGCCGCGGCACTCGTGGCAGCCCTGCCCCTCCTTGACGCGGATCCGCTTGCCGGGCGGCACCGAGAGGCGCAGGCTGGCCGCCTCCTCGGCGTCGAGGGCGCGCTCGGCGGCGCAGTGGGGGCAGATCTTGCGCACCAGGCGCTGGGCCATCGAGCCGATGAGGGTCGACGTGATGAGGAAGCGCTCGACGCCGAGGTCGATCAGGCGGCCGATAGAGGTCGCCGCGTCGTTGGTGTGCAGGGTGGAGAAGACCAGGTGACCGGTGAGGGCGGCCTGCACGGCGTATTGCGCCGTCTCCGGGTCGCGGATCTCGCCCACCATGATGACGTCGGGGTCCTGGCGCAGGATGTGGCGCAGCGCCCCGGCGAAGTCGATGCCGATCTTCGGCTGCACGGCGGTCTGGTTGAACTCCTCGAGCACCATCTCGATCGGGTCCTCGATGGTGGTGATGTTGCGCTCGCGGCTGGCGATCGACTTGAGGGCCGAGTAGAGGGTGGTCGTCTTGCCCGAACCGGTCGGGCCGGTGACCAGGATGATGCCGTGCGGCCGGCTGATGAAGTCGTGGAAGGTGATCAGCTCCTCGGGGTAGAAGCCGAGGGAGGCGAGGTCCTGGGTGAGGACGTCGGGGTCGAAGATGCGCAGCACGAGCTTCTCGCCGAAGGCCACCGGCAGGACCGAGACGCGCAGCTCGACCTCCTTGCCGCCGCGCAGCGTCTTGACTCTGCCGTCCTGCGGCCGCCGCTTCTCGGCGATGTCGAGGCGGGACATCGTCTTGAGCCGCGAGACGACGGCGTTGTGCACCACCTTGGGCATCGACTGGATGTCGTGCAGCACGCCGTCGATGCGGAAGCGGATCAGCGAGGCGTCGCGCTTGGGCTCGACGTGGATGTCGCTCGCCCGCGAGTCGAAGGCGTGCTGGAGCATGAACTCGACCGCGTTGACGATGTGCTGGTCGCTCGACTCGATCTCGGTCTCGCTCTTCATGCGGACGAGCTGTTCGAGGTTGCCGAGGTCGATGCCGGCATTGAGGTCGCGCTCGGCCCGCTTGACGGAATGGCGCAGGCCGTAGAACTCGGTGATGGCGCGCAGGATCTCCGGCTCGGAGGCGACGACGAGCTCGATGTCGCGCCCGGCGATGCGGCGGAAGGAGTCGATCCCCTCGATGTCGAACGGGTTGGCGCAGGCGACGCGCAGCTTGCCGCCGGCCATGCCGAGGGGGATCATCCGGTGGCGCTTGGCGAAGGGGCGCGAGACGCGCGCCTCGATGAAGTCGGCGTCGAGCTGCAGGGTGTCGATGCGCACGTGCTCGAGCTTCGCCTCGCCGGCGAGGGCCCGGGCGATGTCGTGCTCGCCGACGGTCACCCCCGGCTCGCGCGCGCTCGGGAAGCGGTAGGAGGCGACCAGGTCGTAGGCGACCGCCTTCTGCTCGTAGGTCATCGCCGTGCGCACCCGGTCCCCCATCTGGCGCGCCTCCCGCTTGACCTCCTCGGCCTGCTCGGGGGTGATCACCCCCTGGCGAACCAGTACATCCGCGACGAACCCCGGTGCGAGCGACATCGGCCGGGAGTGTAGCCGAACCCCGT
>CAYYIK010000183.1:0-2051 GCA_964471955.1 uncultured Thermoanaerobaculia bacterium
GCCCCTGGCTCCACGACCAGCCCGACGGCTGGTGGCCCGACGTCCTGCCGGAGGGGTGAGCTCGGGGATTCCGGGGACGCCGTGTCGAGGTGCACGCCGGGCGAGCCTACGGACTGCGGTAGCGTTCGCCGCGTACTTCTGGGGCGCTTCATCGACTCGCGGAAGTCGACCGGTTGAACGCACGGGATACAGGCGTCGGCAAGAGAATGGAAGGCCGCTTGGCAAGAGCCTGAAAGCAGAGACGTGAAAGCAAAGACCAGAACCCGGAGAGGGAAGGAGCCAAGAGTCGGAAGCAGCAGGCGAGCCCCGAACGCCGCTTCCCGATGCCCTTGAGGCCTGCGAAGTCGGGCCCGGATCGGAGGGTTTTTCCCCTTCCATGAAAGCTTTTCGTCCTGGTCGGTCGCCGCAGGTCGACAGCGGCTTCATCGCTGCGTCTCGACACCTGCCGAAGTTCGTGAAGTCCACTTTCCGAAAGGAGCACTCCATGCAGCTCGGCGCGTTTTCGGTCAGTCTGGCGGTCAAGGACCTCGCGGCGTCGCGGGCGTTCTACGAGAAACTCGGCTTCGCGACGCTCGGCGGCGACGCCGGCCAGGGGTGGCTGATCCTGAAGAACGGCGACGTCGTGATCGGCCTGTTCCAGGGGATGTTCGAGAAGAACATGCTGACCTTCAACCCGGGCTGGGACCAGAGCGCGCAGCCGCTCGACCCGTTCACCGACGTGCGCGAGCTGCAGAAGCGGCTGAAGGCCGCGGGGGTGACGATCCGGACCGAGGCCGACGAGTCGACCACCGGGCCGGCGCACTTCGTCGTCGTCGACCCCGACGGCAACCCGATCCTGTTCGACCAGCACCGCTGAGCGGGGCGGGGGCGCGGCCGAGGTGATCGTCCTCCACGGCTGGTACCGCTGGTTCCCGAAGCGGCGGGCGTTCCGCGGCGACTACTGCCGGCGCTGCGAGGCGACGACCACCTCGGTCCAGGTGCGCACCCTCGACGTGCTCCACCTGTTCTGGATCCCGGTCCTGCCGGTCGGGCTCTGGAGCCGCTGGTTCTGCCTGCGCTGCGGCGCGCGGCCGCACGCCGTCCCCCGGACCCGCCGGGGCTGGAAGGTCGCCGGCGCGGTCCTGCTGCTGCTCGGGGGCCTCGCCGGCTGGACGATGCCGATCGAACGGCCGGACGACGTCGCGGTGGTCTGGCTGCTGCGCGTCGCCTTGCCGCTCGGCTTCGCCGCGACCCTCGTCTCGATCCTCCGCCACCGCCCCGAGCCCGCCTTCGCCGAGCGCCTGGCCACGGTGCGCCCCTGGTCGCGCCCCGACTGCCCGCTGTGCGGCGGGGCGCTCGAGCGCACGGCGCCGCCGCGCTGCTCGGTCTGCGGCGCGCGCCACCTGCCGCTCGGCGGCAGGGAGATCTGAGGCGTGAGCCGGCGCCGGGAATGGCCCGCCGTCTTCCGCACGCCGGCGTGGATGTACGCGCTGCTGGCGGTCGCGGAAGGGATGTTCGTGGCGGGAGCGGTCCTGTTCCGGGGTCGCCCCGCCGCCGTCCGGTTGTATCGTTTGCTCCGGGAGGCCCCGTCCGTGAACTTCGCCCGCCGCGTCTTCCGGATCGCCGCGATCTACGGCATCCTCGCGCTCGCCCCGCAGTACTTTCTCGAGGAGCGGGTCGGCCGCGACTATCCGCCGCCGATCACCCACCCCGAACACTTCTACGGCTTCGTCGGCGTGGCGCTGGCGTGGCAGTTCCTGTTCCTGGTGATCGCGAAGGATCCCGTCCGCTTCCGGCCGGCGATGCCGGTCGCCGTGCTCGAGAAGCTCGCGTTCGGTGGTGCCGCGGTCGCCCTCTTCGCCCTCGGACGGATTCCCGCGGCGGTGCTGGCCTTCGGCCTGATCGACCTCGTCCTCGCCGCGCTGTTCGTCGCCGCCTGGCGCTCGACGCGCGAGACGGCCTGACCGGCCCCGCCGGCCGGTCTCCCGGGGGCCGCCTTCAGGTGAAGCAGGGGCCGAGCTCGCGGACCTCCACGGTCGCGAACCCGGCGGCCGGACACTCGGCGGCGATCG
>CAYYIK010000184.1:0-1875 GCA_964471955.1 uncultured Thermoanaerobaculia bacterium
GCGTCCGGCAACGGCCCGTCCGGAGTACCTTCCGGACGGGCCCTTTCCCGTGCGGCTGAGGCGCCGCTTCAGCCGTCGCGGCGGGCCGGCCGGCCGAGCTGGACGAACTCGAAGCCGAAGCGCCCCTTGACGCAGAGGTTGCCGTGGGTGGTCTCGTTCTCGATCGGTGAGGTCGTCTTGACGATGCGGTCGTCCTGGACGTGCACGGTGAGGGTGCAGCCGACGCCGCAGTAGCCGCAGATGGTGTCGACGGCGGTCTGCCGTTCGGGGGCCCAGTCGCCGGCCTCGCGCAGGTCGAACTCGGGTTTGGCCATCAGGGCGCCGGTCGGGCAGACGGCGATGCAGTTGCCGCAGTAGACGCAGGCCGAGGTCGGCAGCGGCACGTCGCGCTCGGTCGACACGTGGGCGTCGAAGCCGCGCCCGGCGATGGCGATGGCGAAGGTGTTCTGCGCGTCGACGCCGCACGCCTCGACGCACTTGTAGCAGAGCACGCACTTGCCGTAGTCGCGCACGTAGAGGTCGTTGTCGACCTTGACCGGCTGTGCGACCGTGGCGGCCGCCGCCGCGCCGCCGAAGCGTTCCGGCCGGGCGCCGTACTCGGCCAGCCGGTCGGCCAGTCCGGGCGCGGTCGACAGGTCGACCGACGAGGCGAGCAGCTCGTAGACCACCTTGCGCGCCAGCCGCACGCGCGCCGAATCGGTGCGGATCTTCATCCCCGCCTCGACCTTGCGCGAACAGGCGGGGGCGAGCACGCGCGCCCCCTCGACCTCGACCACGCAGACCCGGCAGGCGTTGACCGGCGTCAGCGTCTCGAGGAAGCAGAGGGTCGGCACGTCGATGCCTTCGGCGCGGCAGGCCTCGAGCAGCGTCTGCCCCGCCTCGGCCTCGACGGCGTGCCCGTCGATCTCGAGCGTCACCTTGTCGCGCGCCGGCCGCGCCGGCGCTTCCGGCACGCGGGTCGGGCGCGGCTGCGGGGTGAACAGCAGGGGGTCGATCGTCATGCCGCCGAGTTTACTCCCCCGGACCCGCGGGGCCGACTCCGAGGACGCCGTGGCGGCCAGAACCCGGCGGCGGCGGGTGCGTACCTGTTCTCGACGAGATCGGAGACCGTGCGTCGGCCGCGGCCGGTCGGCGCACTCACATCGGGCCGTGTCGCGGCGGCGAGCGGCGCAAGGAGAGGGGCGACCATGCGAGTCCGTGCCTGGCCGGTGATGCTCGCGGTGCTGCTGCTGGCCACGCCGGTGCGGGGCGCCTCGCATGCCGCCACGGCCGACGAGCGCGAGCTGCGCCGCCTCAAAGAGGAGCTCTGGCCGCGCGCTTACCGCGAAGGGGATGTGGCGCTGCTCGACTCGATCCTCGCCGCCGAGTTCCGGCTCATCGCTCCCGACGGTTCGTGGTCGGACAAGGCGCAGGAGCTCGACGGGTTGGCCCACGGCCGCTGGGTCAATCGCTCGTTCCGCTTCGAAATTCGCCGCCTCGAGGTGTTCGAGAACGGCACTGCGGTCGTCGCCGGCCGCGGCGTCGTGCTCGGGCCCGAGTCCGATCCCGCAGGGGGCTACCAGTATCAGTCGTCGAACGTGCTGATCCGCCGCGAGGGCCGCTGGCAGGCGATCGCCTCCCACGTTTCGGGCTATCAGCCGCTCGCCGCCACCGAGCTCGCCACGGAATGGGCCGCGCTCGGAGTCGTACCGCCGGGGTGCGCGAACGAACCTCGGCGCCGGACGGCGCTCGTCGACCTGGAGGCGCGGGGCTTCGAGGTCGAGGATGCCGCCGAACGACGGCATCGCGCGATCGAACTGACGGACTGTCTCGGGGATCCGGACCCGGAGATCCGCGACGGCGTCGCCTTCGCCGGCCTCTCGACCTGGCTGCGCG
>CAYYIK010000185.1:0-1873 GCA_964471955.1 uncultured Thermoanaerobaculia bacterium
GGTCGGGGCATGGATCCGACGTCGCCTCCGGGGGCTCCGCCGCGCGATCTCGGTTCGGGTCGGCGCCCGTACCAGTCGCCCGGGGCGCGCAAGGAGCAGCTGCGCCGGCGCACGTTCCGCCACGGCGGCGCCGCCGCGGCCCCGCTCCCCTACGCCGAGCTGCGCGCCGCCTCGGCCTTTTCGTTCCTCGACGGTGCCTCGCTGCCCGAGGACCTGGTCGCCCGCGCCGCCGAGCTCGATCTGCCCGCCGTCGCCCTGGTCGACCGCCACGGCGTCTACGGCGCCCCGCGCTTCTGGAAGGCCGCCCGCGCCGCCGGCCTGCGCCCCCTGGTCGGCGCCGAACTCCCCCTCGGAGAAAAGGGGACAGGCACGAAATTCACCCAAAAGGGGACAGGTGAGAAAACCGGAGTTTCGGTGCCTGTCCCCTTTTCTGCGGGGGGGAGGCTGACGCTGCTGGTCGAGTCGCGGGCCGGGTACCGGGGTCTCTGCCGGCTGCTCACCGCCGCGGCGCTCGGGCGCCCCAAGGGGGAGCCGGCGATCGACTGGGAGGCGGTCGCCGCGGCGGCCGCCGGGCTGCACGTGCTGACCGGCGGGGATGAGGGGCCGCTGGCGCGCGCCCTGGAGGCCGGCGGGCCCGCCGCCGCGCGACGTCTGCTCGAGCAGCTCGCCCACGCCTTCCCCGGCCGCGTTCACGTCGAGCTGCAGCGCCACGGCCGGCGCGACCAGGAGGCGCGCAACCAGCTGCTGGTCGCCCTGGCGCGCCGGCTGCGCCTGCCCCTGGTCGCCACCCAGGGGGTGCGCTACGCCCGCGCCGCCGACAAGCCGCTGCACGACGTGCTCACCGCCATCCGCGAGCACCTGCCGCTCGACGCCGCCGGGGCGCGGCTCGGCGCCAACCGCGAGCGCTCGCTCCTCGGCGCCGCCGCCATGGCGCGCCGTTTCGCCGATCTGCCCGCGGCCGTCACGCACGCCGCCGAGCTGGCCGAGCGGCTCACCTTCACCCTCGACGATCTCGGCTACCGCTTTCCCGACTTCCCCCTCCCCCCCGGCGAGACGCCCGCCTCGTGGCTGCGCAAGCTCACCTGGAACGGCGCCCGCGCCCGCTTCCGGCCGCTCACCGCGCGCGCCCAGACCCAGCTCGAGCGCGAGCTGGCGCTGATCGAAAAGCTCGATCTGGCCGGCTACTTCCTGATCGTCGGCGACCTGGTCGACTTCTGCCGCCGCGAGCGGATCCTCTGCCAGGGGCGCGGCTCGGCGGCCAACAGCGCGGTCTGCTACGCGCTCGGCATCACCGCCGTCGACCCGGTGAAGATGGAGCTGCTGTTCGAGCGCTTCCTCTCCGAAGAGCGCGGCGAGTGGCCCGACATCGACCTCGACCTGCCCTCGGGCGAGCAGCGCGAGAAGGTGATCCAGTACGTCTACCGGCGCTACGGCGGCGGCAACGGCACGGACCCGGGCGCGGCGGTCGGCGCGGCGATGACCGCCAACGTCATCACCTACCGCGACCGCTCGGCGGCGCGCGAGGTCGGCAAGGCCTTCGGCTACGGGCCCGACCAGGTCGACCGGCTGGCCCGGCACCTCGGCTCGTTCCGCTACGACCTCGAGCGCGGCGACACGCGGCAGCTCGACCGCGACCTCGCCGCCGCCGGGCTCGACCCGGCCGAGCCGCGCAACCGCCTCTTCCTCGAGTGCTGGCAGCGGATCCAGAACCTGCCGCGCCACCTCGGCCAGCACTCGGGCGGCATGGTGATCGCCGCCGGGCGGCTCGACGAGATCGTGCCGCTCGAGCCGGCGGCGATGCCGGGGCGCGTCGTCGTGCAGTGGGACAAGGACGACTGCGCCGACCTCGGGATCATCAAGGTCGACCTGCTCG
>CAYYIK010000186.1:0-1801 GCA_964471955.1 uncultured Thermoanaerobaculia bacterium
GTGGCGGCGATGTTCGTGCTCACCGCCGGGTTGCAGAAGACCGGTGCCACGGCGGCGGTGGGGCGGCTGCTGGTCCGCCTGGCGCGCACCCCGACGATCGCCCTGCTGGCGGTGATGGCGGTGGCGGCGCTCGCCTCGGCCTTCGTCAACAACACCGCCGCCGTCGCGGTCTTCATCCCGCTGGTGCTCGCCGTCGCGGCGCGGCGCAAGACGCCCGCCTCGCGGCTGCTCATCCCCCTCTCCTACGCCGCCCAGTTCGGCGGCGTCTGCACGCTGATCGGCACCTCCACCAACCTGCTGGTCAGCTCGATCTCGGAGCGGGCGGGGCACGGAGCCTTCTCGATGTTCGAGTTCGGCCGCCTCGGCATCGCCCTGACGATCGCCGGCATGCTCTACTTTCTGCTCTTCTCCCGCTGGCTGCTGCCCGACCGCGCGGCGGCGAGCCTGCCCGAGGTCTACCACCTGGGCGAGTACATCACCGAGCTGCGGGTCGGCGAGGGGTCGAAGTACGTCGGCCGTTCGATCCGCGACAGCCGCCTCGGCGAGGAGCACGACGTGACGGTGCTGCGCCTGCTGCACGGTGAGCGCAAGATCTGGGCACCGCTCGACCAGCCGCTGGCCGCCGGCGACGTTCTGCTGGTGCGCGGCCGTATCCCCGAGCTGATGGCGCTCAAGGGGACGGCCGGTCTCGAGCTCGACCCGGAGTTCCAGCTCGGCCGCGAGACCCTCGAGTCGGACGAGCTGAAGCTGGTGCAGGCCCTGGTGGCGCCGCGCTCCCGCCTGATCGGCCGCACCCTCAAGGAGCTCGACTTCCGCAGCCGCTACCACGCGCTGGTGCTCGCCATCCTGCGGCGTGGGCAGCACCTCGAACAGAAGCTGAACGCGGTGCGTCTGCAGCTCGGCGATGCGCTGCTGCTGCAGGCCCGGCCGCAGGAGATCGAGCGTCTGCGCGCCGACGAGAGCTTCATCGTGCTCGACGAGGTCGAAGGCGCCGCGCCGCGCCGGCACCGGGCACCGCTGGCGATCGGCATCCTCGCCGCGGTGGTCGGCGTCGCCGCGCTGGGGCTGCTGCCGATCCTGGTGACCGCCATCGCCGGCGTGGCGGCGCTGGTGCTCACCCGCTGCCTCACCCTCGACGAAGCCTACGCCGCCATCGACTGGAAGGTGATCTTCCTGCTCGCCGGGGTGCTGCCGCTCGGCATCGCGATGGAACGCTCCGGCGCCGCCCGACTGATCGCCGACGGCGCCCTCGGCTGGGCCGGCGAGCTCGGTCCGGTGGCGCTCGTCGCCGTCTTTTACCTGCTCACCGCCGTGCTCACCGAGCTGATGAGCAACAACGCCACCGCCGTCCTGCTCGCGCCGATCGCCATCTCGACCGCCGTGCAGCAGGGGATCGACCCGCGGCCGCTGCTCATGGCGGTGACCTTCGCGGCGTCGACCAGCTTCTCGACCCCGGTCGGCTACCAGACCAACGCGATGGTCTACAACCCGGGCGGCTACCGCTACGCCGACTTCCTGCGGGCCGGTGTCCCGCTCAACGTCGTCTTCTGGATCCTCTCCACCCTGCTGATTCCGCGCATCTGGAACTTCTGACCGGCGGGCGCGCGGAGGCGCATCTCCGGGCCGGCGACGCGCGTATCCTCGGCGACGGATTCAGCGCGGGAGGTGCCGCCAGCCGGAGTGGCGGGAGAGGAGGGGGAACGGGATGACGGTCGAGAGCGTGGCGGGCTGGGTGGTGGGGGCGGCGGGGGTCTACCTCGCCGTCGGGCTGGTCTTCGCCGTCGCGTTCGTGGCGCGCGGC
>CAYYIK010000187.1:0-1785 GCA_964471955.1 uncultured Thermoanaerobaculia bacterium
ATCGCCGGGCTCGCCCGCTACTGGGCCGAGGTGCGCTCGAACTTCGCCTTCTTCGACCAGGTCCCGGAGCTCGACTGGGACGCGGCCTTCCTCGAGACGCTGCCGAAGGTGCGTGCCGCCGCGACCACGGCCGACTACTACCGGGTCCTGCAGGGACTCAACGCGCGCCTCCACGACGGCCACACCAACGTCTATCCGCCGAAGGAGCTGCGGCCGAGCTTTTACACACGGCCCGCTCTGAGAACCGCGAAGATCGAAGGGCGTGTCGTGATCACCCGGCTGCTCGACCCGGCGCTCGCCGGAGGCGGCCTGGCGCCGGGACTGGAGATCGTCGCCATCGACGGCGAGCCGGTCGAGAGCTACGCAGACGCCAAGGTCCGGCCCTTCCAGGCTGCGTCGACGCCGCAGGATCTCGAGGTCCGCACCTACGACTACGCGCTGCTCGCCGGGGCGGCGGCCACCGAGGTCGAGCTGCTCGTCGAGGATGCCGCCGGCGTGCGGCGCACCGTGCGGGTGGTCCGCACCCCCCAGGAGGAGCTCGCGAAGGTGGCGCCGCCGTTCCGGCCGTTCGAGCTGACGGCGCTGGGCGATGGCATCCTGCGCGTCGATCTGCGCTCCTTCGGCACGCCGGAAGTGGCCGAGCAGTGGCTGGCGAACTGGGGCGAGATCGCGACTGCCAAAGGCCTGATCCTCGATCTGCGCGACAACGGCGGCGGCAACAGCGGCCACGGCTACCGGATCCTCTCGACCCTGATCGACCGGCCGAGCGCGACCTCGGTCTGGCGCACCCGGCTCTACCGGCCGAGCTTCCGCGCCTTGGGCAACGCCGAGGGGTGGTACATCGCGGACGCCGGGAGCCTCGAGTCCGATACGGAGCACCGCTTCGCCGGGCCGGTGGCGGTGCTGATCGGGCCGCGGACGTACTCGGCCGCCGAGGACTTCGCGGTCGCCTTCGACGTCGCCGAGCGCGGCCCGATGCTCGGCGCGGCGACCGGCGGCAGCACCGGCCAGCCGCTGATGTTCGCCCTGCCCGGCGGCGGCGAGGCCCGGGTCTGCTCGAAGCGCGACACCTATCCGGACGGCCGCGAGTTCGTCGGCGTCGGCGTGCTGCCCGACCGGGAGGTGACGACGACCGTCGCCGACCTGCGCGCGGGGCGCGACGCGGTGCTCGAAGCCGCGATCGAGGCGGTGCGCGCGGCCGCGGCGCGCTGAGCTGCGCGCCGTCCCGGTCGTTCAGTCCTCTTTCATACGCGCCGGACCATAGGCCTTGCGGCCGCCGCGCAGGAGCTTCCGGTCCTCGATCGAGGAGGCGAGCAGGACCTTCGCCATGTCGACGGCGCGCGCGGCGAGCTCGCGCGCGGCGTCGTGGAGCTCGGAGGAGTCGCGCACCGAGGCGACATTTCTCTCCATGTCCTCGGCGTCCCAGCCGCGCGAGTGGGCGATGTAGGGGTACTGCGGGAAGACGCAGCCGACCTCGGCGAAGAAGCCGAGCATCTGGCCGGCGACCGCCTGGACGTTGTCCTGGCCGCCGGTGATGATGAACGCCGCGACCTTGTTCTTGAGCAGGATCCGGTTCGCGAGGGTGATCTGGTTCTGGATGCAGTTCATCCGCTCGACCATCTTGTAGTAGAGCGCCGAGGCCGCGCCCCAGCGGATCGGGGTCGCGACCAGGATCACGTCGGCCCAGTGCACGAAGGCTTCGTAGACCCGGTCGAGCTGGTCGTCGGGGTCCATCTGGGTGATCGAGCAGGGCCAGGTGCAGGCGCGCGCGCTCTTCGAGTAGTA
>CAYYIK010000188.1:0-1773 GCA_964471955.1 uncultured Thermoanaerobaculia bacterium
GGTCTCCGAGGTTGCGATAGAGCACTGCCACGTTCAGCCGTTCGAGGGCGGCGTGCGCGGGATCCCGGCCGCCGGCGGCGCGGGCCGCCTGCAGCTCGGCGAGAGCCTCGCGATAGGCGCCGAGACGTTCGAGGATCACGGCTCGGTTCAAGTGGACGACCCGCAGCTCTTCGGTGGCCCAGGAGTCGTCGCCGGCGGCGCGGGCCAGCGCCTCGGCTTCCGCGGTGCGTTCGAGCGCCGCGCCGAAATCTCCGCGGCCGACCGCGAGCGACGCGCGGTTGCTCAGCACCAGCGCTTCGTCGGCGGCGCTGCCGGCGGCGCGATAGCTCGCCCCCGCCTCCTGATAGGCGGCGTCGGCACCCTCCGGGTCGCCGGTCGCCTCGAGGGCCAGCGCCAGATTGACCAGCGTGTCGGCGAGCAGCGTGCCAACACCGGCGCGACGCAGCTGCGCGGCGGTGCGGCAGTGGGCGATCGCTTCGCCGTAGCGGCCGAGGTCGTTGAGGGCGGCGCAGGCGTTGTTGTGCGCCTCCCCGAGCAGCTCCGAAGGCAGCGAGTCGCTGGTGGCGATGAGCTCGCGGTAGGCGGCCATGGCGCCCTCGAGGTCCCCGGCGCGGTGCCGCTCGAGCGCCGGCGCGAGGGGTGACTCTGCCGCGGCGGCCAGCTCCGGGAAGGCCTGGACGCCGAGAAGGCCGAGGAGGCCGGCGACGCAGCGAGCGACGAACGGGGGGGCCCGGCGGGACATGGCGTGAGATCCTAGCCTCCGGGAGGCGGCGGAACGGCCTGGCGCGCCCCCTGTTCCGAATCGCGGGGCGATCTGTCCCATCGATCGGAGGTGTCGTTGATGACGAAGAATCGAGGGCTGACAGGCTTGCGGCGTGCGTCGTGGGTTGCCGCGGCGCTGCTGACCGCGGCTCCGCTGACGGCGCAGACCTGGCCGATCGAGCCCCTGGTGATCCGGGTCTCCGATGCCTGGGTGGAACCGGGCGGCGAGGCGGCGATCGTCCTGCGCACATACGCCTCGCTGCCGGTGCGGCGCGGCAAGATCCGCGTCACCACCGGCACGGCCGGTCTGGGCGCCGGCGCCGGCCCGATCGAAGCGTGGACCGGCGGCATCCTCTTCGACGTCGACGGCACGCGCGTGGCCACCGTCACCGCGACGCCCGACGGCCAGGGGGTCGACCTTTCGTTTCTCGACAACTCCGACTTCGTTTTCAACCGCAGCGACGGAGTAGTCGCCGTCCTCACCGCGACCGTGGCGCCGGACGTCGTACCGGGCACCGACTACGATCTGCTCGGTGTGACAGCCGAGTCCGAACTCTACGATCCGCAGGAGGACCCGGTACTGCTCGAACTGCGCCCCGGCCGGCTGCGGATCCGCGCCGCCGGCAGCCCCGTCGAGCTCGGCGTCGGCGACGTGGAGGTCCAGCCGGGCTCGGGGGCCCGCATCGAGATCTCGACCGGCGAGCGGTTCGCCATCGGTTCGGGAACGCTCGTGCTCGACTATGACCCGGACGTACTCCTGCCCGGTGGCGTCCCGACCGTGCGCAGCGACCCCCGGCACGGCGACGTCGACCTGGCGGTCGACCTGACGCAGCCCGGCCGCATCACCATCGACATCGACTCGGTCGATGGCAGCTTCAACGCCGAAGTGCCGGGGGACCTGCTGGTCATCGACCTGCCGACCCGCCCGGGCCTTCCCCTCGGCACCACCTCACCCCTGACCTTCGCCGCCGCGACGGCACTCGCCGATCCTCTGGGCGACCCGATTCCGCT
>CAYYIK010000189.1:0-1772 GCA_964471955.1 uncultured Thermoanaerobaculia bacterium
CCCTACTGCGTGCTGGCTGATGAAGTCCTGGCGCTGTTCGCCCAGGCAGGCAGGCCGGTTGCACGGCTGGAGGAAGGCGTCACCGAGTGGCAGATGGCCGGTTATGAAGTCTCTCGCGCGTAATCACTACAGGAGCAAACACACATCCGATGGACAGTCCAACCGCACAAGAAATCCTGATTATTATCAACGACGGACCCTATGGCAACGAGCGTGTCTATAATGCCCTGCGCCTGGGCATGAATCTGGCGAAACGAGCCGAGGCCACCGTGCGCGTGTTTCTGGTGGGCGATGGCGTAGCGTGCGCCAAACGCAATCAGACCACGCCCCAGGGATATTACAACGTCGAGCGGATGCTCAAGCCGATCCTCCAGCGCGGCCAGGTCGCGGTTTGAAACAGCTGCTGTGAGGCTCGCGGGTTCGAGCCAGACGCGTTAATTGAAGGGGTCGTGATCGGGTCGATGGACCTCCAGGGGGAATGGACCCTGGCCGCCAACAAAGTGTTGGTTTTCTGACATCTCTCCACGTCGCAGATCAGGGCGGCGGACGTGTGTCTGCCGCTTCATCGTACTCAGGAGAAAAGCATGAGCAACAAAACGATACTCATTCTCGGAGGGGGCGTCGGAGGACTGGTCACGGCCAATGAACTGCACCGCCATCTTCCCTCTCAGCACCGTATTATCGTTATCGACCGGCAAATCAACCACATCCACAATCCCTCCCTGCTGTGGCTGATGGTGGGTTGGCGCGAAACATCACATCTCCAGGCCGACCTGCGCCAACTGGCGCGCCGCAACATCGAATTTGTGCAGGCCGACATCCAAGCCATCGATTCGAACAACCGCTGCGTGCAGACCTCCGCAGGAGAATTTGCTGGCGATTACCTGGTGATCTCCCTGGGTGCGCAGCCTGCTCCTGATCTGACACCAGGGTTTGTCGAAGCAGCGCACACGCCGTACACGCTGGAAGGCGCGGATGAACTGCGCCAGGCTCTGGCCGAATTCAGGGGTGGGAAGCTGGTGGTCGCTGTCACCGGCCTGCCCTACCGCTGCCCGGCTGCGCCCTATGAGACAGCGTTGATGTTACACGCATATCTGAAGAAGCGCGGCCTGCGCAACCACACCGAGTTAGTGATGATCTCGCCGGAGGCCATGCCGATGGGCACTGCCGGTCCGGTCATGGGGAACGCTGTGCAGGGGATGCTCACCGAGCGCGGCATTCTGTACCGTCCTTCGACCCCTTCCCAGGCCATCGATGCTGGCAGCCGCGAATTGATTCTGACCTCCGGCGAACGCGTTCCGTTTGATCTGCTGGTGGGCGTGCCTGCGCATCGAAGTCCCCAGGTCGTGCGCGAATCGGGCCTGACTAATGAGGCCGGTTGGATTCCGGTCGATGCCCATACCTTGACCACCCGCGCTGAAGGTGTCTACGCGCTGGGTGATGTGACCGTCATCCCGCTACCGGGGCGCTTCCAGCCGGATGCCGCGCTGACGCTCCCCAAAGCGGGTGTGTTCGCCCACCGGCAGGCCGAGGTGGTTGCCTTCAACGTAGCGGCGAAGATTCTGGGTCGAGTAGAACGCCACGCTTTTGACGGGCTGGGCGGCTGTTTTGTCGAACTGGGTGATGGTCGGGCGGGCTTCGGCGCAGGCAATTTCTACGATCCGCAAGCGCCAGCCGTGACGCTGCGCGGCCCTACCCGGTACTGGCATTGGGCGAAAGTGCTGGTCGAGAAGTACTGGCTGTGGCGCTGGTTCTCATCCCGGTTCGCCAGT
>CAYYIK010000190.1:0-1723 GCA_964471955.1 uncultured Thermoanaerobaculia bacterium
CGGCGGCGGCCGGCTGGCCGCGGCGGGTCGATCAGCCCGACTTCCGGATCTACGGGGTTCCGGCCGTGGCGGACGCACCGGTCAGGGTGACGCCCGGAAGCGCCGGCGGCCCCCAGCCGGCCTCCCATCCCCGCGCTCCGTAGTAGCCGAGCTGGAGCTCGAAGAACCCGGCGAGATGCGCATGCAGAGCGCGGACGCGCTCGGGCTCGCGCGCCGTGAGGCTGTAGAGCTCGAAGGGATCGGTGCCGAGTTCGTAGAGCGCCGCCTCGCGGCGGTCGTGGTTGGCGAGCAGCTTCCAGCCGTCGAAGAGCACGCCGTCCTCGCGCGTCATCCCCTGGATCGAGAAGTAGAGCGGCCGCCGTGTGCCCCGGTAGTCGGGCTCGAAGATTCCATCGTGACCTTGCAGCTCCGGGCGGCGCGGCAGGCCGAGCCGGCGGTAGAGCGACGGCAGGAGGTCGAGCGTCGAGACCGGCTCGCGGACCCGGCGCGCGGCTTCGCCGGGGAGCAGCGCCAGCATCGGCACGCGCAGCTGCTCCTCGTGCATCGCCGTACCGTGGGTCGGCAGCCCATGCTCGTAGAACGCCTCGCCGTGATCGGCGACCACCAGCAGGGCGGTGCGCTCGAGCACTCCCGCCGCGGCGAGCCCGCCGACCAGCCGGCCGACCTGCAGGTCGACGTAGGCGAGGGCGTTGTGAAACCGGTCGAGCATGAGCGGGATCTTGTCGCGCGGATAGTCGAGCAGCGTGGCGGGAAAGTCGATCGGTGCCGGCCCGTAGGGCGGCGGGAAGGTGTCGGGCCACATGTAGGGGTAGTGCGTCGCCTGGAAGTTGACGTAGGCGACGAAGGGCGTCTCCGGCTGCTCGGCGATCCAGGCCAGGACGTCGTCGACCACCGCCTCTTCGTAGACTTTCGTTTCGCTCCCCTCGCCGCGCCGCGGCGCGTCGGGGTAGTCCGGCGCGTGGCGCAGCCGGCCGAGCCGGGGCGTCGCGAGGAAGGCGATCATGTTGCCCCAGCGCTCGTTCTGGCTGGAGGCCACCGCGGTGCGCCAGCCGTGCGGCGCCAGGACGTCCCACGGCAGGGCGCGCGGATAGTCGAGACGGAAGAAGTAGTCGTGCGCGTCGCTCTTGCGCGGAAAGAGCGACGCGAGAATCGAGGTCTGGGCGTAGTCGGAGTGGGTCGACACCGCCCAGGCGCGGTCGAAGACGATCGCCCGGCGGGCCAGCTCGAACAGCTGAGGGGTCGACTCCGGCCGCGCATCGGGGCCGTAGAGCCGCTTCCACGGCACCGACTCGAGCATCAGGACGAGGACGTTCCACTCCGGCTGCGGCGGGGCTGCGGGCTCGCCGGCCTGCAGCCGCAGGTGGCGCGCCGGATCGGCGCTCCAGGCGGGGCGCGGCGTGAGCAGCCGCTCGAGACCGCGCGACACCGCGCTGGTGTCGGGCAGCAGGATCGTCGCGGCCCAGCGCGCCGAGGGGAGAGCAAAGAGTACGGCGGCAACGGCGATCAGGCCGCTACCGGCGAGCGCCAGCCCGCGGCGCGCGGTCGGTGCGGCCGCCCGACGGCGCGCCGCGGCGAGCAACGCGAACAGCAGGAGGGCAAGCACCAGCGGCAGCAGCACGGCGCCCCCCAACCAGGTCCGCTCGCTCGCCGTCCCTTCGCCGGCGGCTTGTCTCGCGCTGGTCGCGAGGAACCAGAGATCCTCGAAGCGCAGGTGCGAGCGGAG
>CAYYIK010000191.1:0-1667 GCA_964471955.1 uncultured Thermoanaerobaculia bacterium
CCGTAGATCCGGAAGTCGGGCTGATCGACCCGCCGCGGCCAGCCGGCCGCCGCCGCCCACTCCGCCTCGATCGGCCAGAGCTCTCCGGCCGCCCCCCAGCGCGAGACGACCAGCAGGTCGGCACCGACCCGATCGAGCTCGGCGCGCCAGAAGTCCGGGTCGACCGGCACGATCGAGCCGTCGCCGGGCGGGCGGCGCCAGCCGGGCAGATCGGCCGGATGGCGGCGCACGCCGAGGATCCGCCGTTCGAGGCGGCGGCCGGTGAACAGGGCGAGGAACTCGTGGTGACCCGAGCTCGCCCAGACCAGCGTCGCTGGACCCGGGTGGGCGCGTTCGCCGGCGAGCGCGGCGGCGGCGAAGGGGGCGGCCGGCAGCGCCGGATCGAGGTGGCGGCGCGGCCGGTCGGCCTCGCGGAAGACCCAGGCGAGAAAGAGCGCGAAGGCGGCCGCACCGGCGGCGAAGCCGGCCGCGAGGCGCGCCCGATGGCCGCGCCCGCGGCGCGCCAGCAGCGCCAGGGCGAACGCCACGGCGGCGGGGAGAACGACCACCGGCAGGCCGCGCGCCAGCGGCGCCGCGGCCGGCAGCACGCCGGCGAGGTGCCCCTGGAGGAGCACGCCGGCAGCGCCGAGTCCCGCCAGCAACCGCCCCGCCCCCTCCCGGCGCACCGCTGCCGCGACGAGCGCGAAGGCGAGTGAGACCGCCGGCACCGCGAAGCGGACCAGCGAGCGCAGCAGGCCGGGGTTGTCCCACCAGGGGAGGCGCAGGTAGGTCGCGCTCATCGCCAGCAGGCCGAGCGGCAGAACGAGTGCCGCCGTGAGTCGTCCGGGCGCCGCCCGGTGCGCCCGCCAGGCGGACAGGAGGATGGTCACGCTGGCGGCCAGGGCACCCAGCAGGCCGACGAGCGCCAGCGGACCGAGGGTCATCGCCGGACTCTCGCCCGGCGGCAGCGCGAAGAGCAGTTCGCCCAGCTCGCCGCTCGCCGCCAGAGTCTGCCAGTGACTCCAGAGCGAGCCGGCCTGCCAGTCGAGCCCCGGGCGCGCCAGATGGGGCAGGCCGAAGACCGGCACGGGGAAGAACGGATTGCCGGCGAGCAGCGCGTTGCGCAGGTACCAGGCGCCGCCGGCCACCGCCGCGGCGCCGGCGAAGCCGCCCGCCGCCGCGGCGATCCGGCGCCCCGGCTGGCGGGCGAACGCCAGGGCGAGCGGCAGCCCCGCGGCGAGCGCCGCGGCGAGCGGCAGGCCGACGTACTTCGTCCCCGCTGCCAGGCCGGCGGCCAGGCCGGCGAGCGAAGCGAAGGCCACGGCGCGTGCCGGGTGGATGAGCGCGCGATGGGCGAACAGCAGCGCCGCGACGAGCGCGAAGTCGAGCAGCGGCTCGACGTAAGAGGAGGCGGCCCGCGAGGCGAGCGCCGGCAGGGTCGCGGCGAGAGCGCCGGCGGTGGCCGCCGCCGGCCGCGCCGCCCCGGCAGCGCGGGCGAGCGCCGCCACGGCGACGCCGAACAGCGCCGCGCAGACGACCATCAGCGGCGCCACCAGGAGGTCCGCGCGGACGATCGCCATCACGAAGGCGTGCAGCGCTTCGCCGGCGTCCGGGTAGAGCGTCGCCTGGTCGTGCGGGGCCCCGAACTCGCTCGGCACGATGCGCCCCTCCTGCAGCCAGCGCGCCGG
>CAYYIK010000192.1:0-1589 GCA_964471955.1 uncultured Thermoanaerobaculia bacterium
GGCGGAACATCACCGGGTACTTGAGCGGCTTGTCCTCCCCCTCGGTGAGCGCCAGCGCGACCACGTTGGCGTGCTGGCCGAGGTCGTAGATCGCCGGACAGACCAGGTTGCCGACGTTCTCGATGACGAACAGGTCGGTGCCGGCGAGCGGCATGTCGTGCAGCTCGCGGTGCACCATGGCGGCGTCGAGGTGACAGGCCGATCCGGTGGTGATCGAGCGCGCCCGCACGCCGGCGCCGCGCAGCCGCCGCGCGTCGTGGTCGGTCGCCAGGTCGCCCGAGACGGCGGAAAGGCGCAGCTCGGGCCGCGCCCGCGCCGTCGCCTCGAGCAGCGCCGTCTTGCCCGAGCCCGGCGAGCCCATCAGGTTGAGCGCCAGCACGCCGTGCCGGTCGAAGTGGGCGCGGTTGTGGCGCGCCGTGCGATCGTTGCCCGAGAGCAGGTGCTCGTGGACTTCGACCGAGACCTTCTCGGGATCGCCGCAGCCGCAGTCGTCGCACATCAGGTCACCTCGAGTTCCATCCGTTCGAGCAGCAGTTCGTCGCCGGCGGCGAGCTCGACGGCGCCGCCGCAGGCCGGGCAGGCGAGAAGTCCGCCGGCGGGCACAGGCGCGCCGCAGGAGCGGCAGCGCCAGCTCTCGGGGACGAGGCGCATCGTCAGCTCGGCCCGCTCGGCCAGCGTCCCGGCGCGCGCCAGCTCGAAGGCGGCGCGCAGCAGCTGCGGCTCGATGCCGGCGCCGCCGCCGACCGCCAGGGCGATCGAGGTCACCGCCGATGCCTCGTGGCGCCGGGCTTCGACGTCGACTCGCTCGAGCAGGGCCTGGACGATCGAGTACTCGTGCACGCACCCTCCGGGATCGCTGCGAGTCTCGCATCGCCTCTCCGGCGCGCTCCCACCCGGGGACGCGGCTTCGCCCGTCCGCCGGGGTGTTGGGAGGCTTGACGCCGCCTGTCGGAATCGGGCGAGATCCGGAACCCGATCGACCCGATCGCGCGTCCATCCCGTTCCGGCCCGGAACCTGGAGGTGACCATGTCGCCGTCGCTCTCCGCCCTCCCCCCGGCAGTCCGTGCTGCCGCCTCCGGCCTCGACCGGCGGAACTTCCTGCGCATCTGCACCCTGGCCGCCGCCGCGATCGGCCTGCCCGCCTCGGCCGGCCGCGCCTTCGCCGAGGCGGTGGCCGCCGGGCGAAGACCGTCGGTGATCTGGCTCTCCTTCCAGGAGTGCACCGGTTGCACCGAGTCGCTGCTGCGCACCAGTCACCCGGCGCTCGACGAGCTGATCCTCGACCTCATCTCGCTCGACTACCACGAAGCCCTGATGGCGCCCTCCGGCCACCTCGCCGAAGAAGCGCGACAGGCGGCGATGGAGGAGAACCGCGGCAAGTTCATCCTCGTCACCGAGGGGGCGACGCCGCTCGCCGAAGGCGGGATCTACTGCCGCATCGGCGGGCGCAACGCGGTCGACATCCTCGAGGAGGCGGCGGAGATGGCGGGCGCCATAATCGCCCTCGGCTCGTGCGCCTCCTTCGGCGGCCTGCCGGCGGCCCACCCGAATCCGACCGGCGCCACCGGCACGCCGATGGTGCTCGCCG
>CAYYIK010000193.1:0-1554 GCA_964471955.1 uncultured Thermoanaerobaculia bacterium
TGTGTGTCCCTTTTGTGTGTCCCTTTTGTGTGTCCCTGAGATGATCGGGGGGTGGCGAGGGGGTTGCCGATCGACGGGGTGCTGGAGGAGCTGCTCGCGGCGGTGCGGGGGGCGGGGGCGGCGTTGCTGCATGCGCCGCCGGGGGCGGGCAAGACGACGCGCGTGCCGCCGGCGCTCGCTTCGCTGGCGAACTCGCACGGGCAGGTCGTGGTGGTCGAGCCACGGCGAGTGGCGGCCCGCGCCGCGGCCCGTCGGATCGCCGCCGAGCAGGGCTGGACGCTCGGCCGCGAGGTCGGCTGGTGGATCCGGTTCGAGCGGCGGTTCCGGCCGGACAGCCGCGTAGTCTTCGCCACCGAAGGCGTGCTGCTGCGCTGGCTGCAGCGTGATCCCTTCCTCGCGGGGGTCGGAGCGCTGGTCTTCGACGAGTTCCACGAGCGGGCCCTGGCCGCGGACCTCGCCCTGGCGCTGGCCCGCCGGGTGCGCCGCGAAGTCCGGCCCGACCTGCGCCTCGTCGTGATGTCGGCCACGCTCGAGCTCGAGCCCCTGGCGGCCTTCCTCGACGGCGCTGCCCTCGTCCGCAGCGCCGGCCGGCTCCACCCCGTCACCACCGAGCTGCTGGCGCGCCCGGACAACCGTCCGCTCGCCGTTCAGGTGACGAGCGCGATCACCGGCGCGCTCGGCCGCACCGACGGCGACCTGCTCGCCTTCCTGCCCGGCCTCGCCGAAATCCGGCAGTGCGAGGAGACACTGGCGCCACTCGCCGCCGCACGCGATCTCGACATCCGGCCGCTGCACGGGGACCTGCCGATCGAGTCGCAGGATGCGGCGCTGCGCCGCGGCCCGAGGCGTCGGGTCGTGCTCGCCACCAACGTCGCCGAGACCTCGGTGACCGTCGAGGGGGTGCGCGGCGTGATCGACGGCGGTCTCGTTCGACAGCTGCGCTACGACCCGACCACCGGCCTGGATCGCCTCGAGACAATTCGCGTCTCGCGCGCCTCGGCCGAGCAGCGCGCCGGACGCGCCGGGCGCGAGGGCCCGGGCCTCTGCCTCCGCCTCTGGAACGCCGCCGACGATCTGGCCCTGCGCCCGTTCGACCTGCCCGAAGTGCGCCGCGTCGACCTTGCCGGCGCGGTTCTCGAACTGGCGGCCTGGGGGGAGCGCGACCCGGGCACCTTCGACTGGTTCGAGGCGCCGGAGCCGGCACGGCTCGCGCGCGCGATGACGACGCTGCGCGATCTCGGCGCGCTCGACGCCCACGGCGTCACGCCCCTCGGCCGGCGCATGGTCGCCCTCCCCCTGCCGCCGCGGCTCGCACGACTGGTGCTCGAAGGGGAACGACTGGGGGTCGAGGAGGGGGCCGCGCAGGTGGCGGCGCTGCTCGCCGAACGCGATCCGTTCGGCGCCGAAGCGCGGCGCGAGGGGCGCGCCGGCACCCGGTCGGACCTGCTCGACCGGCTCGATGTCCTCGACCCCCGCCGCCATCGCCGCATCTTCGACGCCGCCGAACAGATCCTGGCCCGCCTCGGCGAGGAGTCGGACGCTCAGGAAGAGACA
>CAYYIK010000194.1:0-1537 GCA_964471955.1 uncultured Thermoanaerobaculia bacterium
CGAGCACGTTATGTGCGATCTGATAGAACCAGGCGCCGAAGCGCCCCTCGGGCCGGAAGGTCTCGCGGCTTCGATGAATGCGCAGGAAGAGTTCCTGGAACAGGTCGGAAGCGCGGTCAGGGGACTGGACTCGCTGCAGGAAGAAGGCGTAGGCACGGCGCTCGTAACGCGCGAACAAGTGATCGAAGGCCGCAGCATCACCTTGGGCGTAGGCAGCCATCAGCGCTTCGTCGCTGCGGGCCGCAGGCCCATCCGACATCTTGGAGCTGCTTCCTTGACCCTTCCGCGATCGGATCAGGCGTTGCCCTGGAGCGGATGCCCACGCACGGCCCCCTTCAACAGGGGACCGTGCAGACTAGCGCGCTCAATCGGAGACGTAGGACCTTTCGGGAGCCAATCCGGGACCGCGGGGCGCGATCGGTCGCGCAAACGCCACTCCCTTCTTGGGTGCCATGGATCGAGCCCCGACCGGCGGCTCGGGAGCGCGCGGCGCAACCGGCCGCGCGAGCGCGACGCCCGGCTTCGGTGCGAGCGACCGAGTCTCCTTGGGCGTGATGTCGACCGCTTCCGCCTTCTTGACCCGGTAGGGGCCGTTCTCTTCGAACCGCCATGCTGCCGAGGCCGCGAGGGGCAGCCCGGAGACGATGGCGGCGACCAGCGCCATCGGGAAGAGACGATGAGCAAAGCGCATGGAACCTCTCCTTCGAAGGACCCCCACCCCAATGCCAGGCGCGGCGGCCGTTGCTGTCGTACGGGAATACGCACAGTTGGCCCGAACGGTGACAGTCCACCCGCGCAGTTGATCCCCCCGGGGGGCCTATCTAGAAGCCGCTAAATCCGTTCCAACCGGCACCGCGTGCCATTGAAAACGGGCATCCCCGAGAACCTGTCGCGGACGTCGTCGGCGTGGAGATGATTGACGTTGACGCCCGGAAACCGCCGACTGGTGCTCGTGCCGACCGGGTACACGTGACCCCAGAACTGATGGATGGCGATGGCTCCGGGGCGGATGTCTCCGGACAGCCGCGCCTCGATCTCGATCGCGCCAGCGGGAGATACGATCCGCACCTTCTCTCCGTCGCGAACCCCAAACCGGTCGGCATCGTCGGGGTGGAGAGTCACCCAGTTGCCCCTGAGCCGCTCGGTTAGCGCGGCGATGTGGTGTGTCCAGGAATTGAAGCTGGCCTGTCGTCTAGCGCCCGAGATCAGGATGAGCGGCCAGTCCCCGTCCGGGAGCGGGGGGACGGCGAGCGCCTCCGGCAACGCAGTGACGAGATCCGTGGGTGCCAGCTGCATCCGGCCACTGGGCGTAGCGAGGCCACGCTCCAGCCACTCGCCGAAGCGGATCTCGCCGAGCACCCGACCGCTGCTCGCCTTCTGCAGCTCTCGGAGGCTGAGGCCCGGCCCCGTTCTCAGCAGGAAGCGATAGAGCCACGACTCGTCGAAATCCCCTCCCAGGCGCTCGACGACCCGAGCGATCCGATCGATCCAGGGATCGTTGAGGAAGGCGACGCGGGCCGCACGAGAAAGATCCTTG
>CAYYIK010000195.1:0-1510 GCA_964471955.1 uncultured Thermoanaerobaculia bacterium
CGGCCGGCCGCGAGCCGGCACGGCCGCTGGCCGCCACGCCGCTGGTGCAGCCCGAGCCGCTGGCGGCGCCCCCCGAGGCGCCGTCCGCGGCGGAGTCGCCCGCGGTCGCGCCCGAATCCGCCTCCCCGCCGGCCCCGGCTGCGCAGCCGCCGGCCGTGGTCACCCGACCCGCCGAGTCCGCGGTGCCGGTGCCCGAGGTCCGGCATGCTCCGGAGCCCGTCGCTCCACCGGTTCCCGCGGCGGAGCCCGAGCCGGAACCGGCGCCGGTGGCGCCGCCGGTCCCCATCGAGGCGACCTTCGAGGCGCGCGAGGCGGCCGAGTTTCACGTCGACCCGGAGGATGCCCTGGTCGAGATCGACGGCCGGGTGATCGGCAAGGCCGACGACTGGGACGACATGGGAGGCGGCAAGCCGTGGGTCTTCGCCGCGCCGGGCGACTACCTGGTCAAGCTCTCGCTGCCCGGCTACCGGACCGCCTGGATCCGTATCCGCGTCCATCCCGACGCCGAGGACGACGTCGCCGACGTCGACACCGATCTCGAGCAGCTGAAGAACTGAGCCGTCAGTAGATCTTCTTGCCGAGCAGACTGGCGGCGAGATCGACGAGCAGGTTCGCGGTGCGGTTCTCGCGGTCGAGGATCGGATTGACCTCGACCAGGTCGAGGCTGGTTACCCGTCCCGAGTCGGAGAAGAGCTCCATCAGCAGGTGCGCCTCGCGGAAGGTGAGACCGCCCGCCACCGGCGTGCCGACGCCCGGAGCGATTTCGGGGTCGAGCACGTCGGCGTCGAAGGAGACGTGCAGCCGGGGCAGGGCGCCGAGGCGCGCCAGCGTCTCCTCGGCAATGCGCGGCAGCCCCATGTGGTCGACCTCCTTCATCGTGTAGACGGTCACCCCGGCCTGGCGCATCAGCTGCTTTTCGCCGCCGTCGAGGTCGCGCACGCCGATCAGCACCACGTCCTCGGGGCGCACCTTGGCGCCGTCCCAGGCGATGTCGATCAGGCGCGGGTCGCCGATGCCGCAGAGCGTGGCGAGCGGCATGCCGTGGATGTTGCCCGACGGCGACGTCTCGGGGGTGTTGAAGTCGCCGTGCGCGTCGACCCAGACGACCCCGGTGCGCTGGCGCCGCGAGCAGCCGGTCACCGAGCCGAGGGCGATCGAGTGGTCGCCGCCGAGAACCAGCGGGAAGACCTCCTCGGGGAGCTTCAGCAGGGCCTCGACCGTCGCCTCGCAGGCCTTGCGAATCTCGTCCAGGTAGGCCATGCCGCCGCCCGGACCGGCGTGCGAGATGCCGAGCTCTTCGGCCGCCGGCACGTCGATATCGCCGAGATCGTGGACGTCGTGGCCGAGCCCCTCGAGTCGCTCTTCGAGCCGGCCGTAGCGCAGCGCCGAAGGGCCCATGTCGACGCCGCGGCGCCCCTGCCCGAGGTCCATCGGAACACCGAGGATCGCGATCGATCGTGCCATCCAGCCATCTTACGGGACCCCGGGGACACACAAAAGGGACACACAA
>CAYYIK010000196.1:0-1509 GCA_964471955.1 uncultured Thermoanaerobaculia bacterium
GGGTGGCCGGTTCGTTCTCTCGCTTCCACATGGCTCGGGCTCCTCCTTCGTGGGCAGGCGGTTTCGCGGCGCGCCGCGGCCGAACCCCGATCAGGCCACGGCCCGGCGCCGCTGCGCTATGAAGCATTTCATCATGCCGCGGGCCGTGCGAGGATTCCGGGGCGATGCAAGCCTCGCAGATCCTGGTGGTGGGCGGCGGGATCGTCGGTCTCGCCACGGCGCGCGCCCTGGCGCTCGCGGCGGGGCGCCGGGTGACCCTGCTCGAGGCCGAGCCGGCGCTCGCCCGCCATCAGACCGGCCACAACAGCGGCGTCGTCCACGCCGGCCTCTACTACCGCCCCGGCAGCCGCAAGGCCGCCACCTGCGCCGCCGGCCGCGCGGCCCTCTACGCCTACCTGGCCGAGCGCGGCCTGCCGCACGAGCGCTGCGGCAAGCTGGTGGTGGCCCTCGACGAGGCCGAGCTCGGGCGCCTCGACGAGCTCGAGCGGCGCGGCCTCGCCAACGGCCTCACCGGCCTCACCCGCCTCGACGCGGCCGGCCTGCGCGAGGTCGAGCCGCACGCCGCCGGCATCGCGGCGCTGCACGTGGCCGAGACCGGCATCGTCGACTTCGCCGCGGTGGCCGCCGCCTTCGCCGCCGACATCCGCGCCGCCGGCGGCCGGATCGAGACGGCGGCGCGGGTGCGGCGCATCCGCAGCCGCCCCGGCCAGGTGGAGGTCGAGTGCGCCGGCGGGGCGCGCCACGCCGCCCCCTTCCTGGTCGCCTGCGCCGGGCTCGAGAGCGACCGGGTGGCGCGCGCCGCCGGGCTCGACCCGCAGCTGCGCATCGTCCCCTTCCGCGGTGACTACTGGGAGCTGGTGCCGGCGGCGCGTCCCCTGGTGCGCGCGCTGATCTACCCGGTGCCCGACCCCGAGCTGCCATTTCTCGGCGTCCACTTCACGCGCCGCATCGACGGCGCGATCGAGGCGGGGCCCAACGCGGTGCTCGCCTGGAAGCGCGAGGGCTATTCGCGCCACGCCTTTTCGCCCGCCGACGCGCTCTCGACGCTCTCCTTTCCCGGCTTCTGGCGCCTGGCGCCGCGCTACGCCGCGATCGGCTGGCGCGAGTACCGCCGCGCCTGGAGCCGCCGCCGCTTCGTCGCCGAGCTGCGCCGGCTCGTGCCCGCCCTCAGCGAGGCGGACGTGCGCCCGGCCGGCTGCGGGGTGCGCGCCCAGGCGCTGGGGCGCGACGGCCGGCTGGTCGACGATTTCGTCTATCTGGAGACCGAGCGCATGCTGCACGTGCTCAACGCGCCGTCGCCGGCGGCCACCGCGTCGCTCGCCATCGGTGACGAAATCGCCGCGCGGGCGCTGGCGCGGCTGGATGGGTGAAGCCGCGGCGCAGTGAGCTGAAAGGGGAGGGGAGGATGGCAACGCGCATCTGGCAGGTCGACGCGTTCGCAACGGAGGCTTTCACCGGCAATCCGGCGGCGGTGGTGCCGCTCGAGCGCCCGGCGCCGGAGCGCTGGAT
>CAYYIK010000197.1:0-1505 GCA_964471955.1 uncultured Thermoanaerobaculia bacterium
TCGGCGGCAGCCCGAGATCGTCGAAATTGGGAATTTGTGTGGTGATTGTTCGCAAAACGATACCGACCCGTTGCTGCTGCACGAAAGTATTGATACGAAAACGGCCGATTCCTTCCGGGTTGATCGCAAAATTGCATTCCTTGCTGGTTTCAAATTCAGCTGCCTGCCGATCGTTCATGATCGCGCGCGCCAGCGCTGCAGTATGTGCACTGGTAAGAATTTGCTGCGTGACCGGAGTCATTTTGCCGTCAATTTTCATCGCTGGTGGATAATCTGCAGTAATAAACAAATCCGATGCTTTTCTGGTAAGCATCATCCGCAGCAGATCGTGCATGAATTTCAGTGCTTGTTCATTTTCCATCATCAATTCTCTTGTTAGTTAACCACGAAAGTTATCTTTGTTCATGGCTTTGCTCCGCGCATCTGCCATGGAGATCACGTTACGCCTGACGAGTTCGGTCAGGTTCTGATCAAGGGTTTGCATTCCAGCACCTTGGCCGGTCTGGATGGTTGAATACATCTGCGCCACTTTGCCTTCTCGGATCAGATTGCGGATAGCCGGTGTACCGATCATGATTTCGTGCGCGGCAACGCGCCCGCTACCATCCCTGGTTTTCAACAGCGCTTGAGAAATAACCGCACGCAATGATTCTGAGAGCATGGCGCGCATCATTTCCTTTTCATCGGCGGGGAATACGTCAATGATACGGTCTATGGTTTTGGCAGCAGAACTGGTATGCAGCGTGCCAAAAACCAGATGACCGGTTTCTGCAGCCGTCATTGCCAGACGGATCGTCTCCAGATCACGCATTTCGCCCACCAGAATGATGTCCGGATCTTCCCGCAGAGCAGAGCGCAGCGCATTGCTGAAGCTATGCGTATCGCGTCCGACTTCACGCTGGTTAATCAGGCATTTTTTACTTTCATGCACAAACTCGATCGGATCTTCGAGTGTAAGTATATGACCATACTGGTTTTGATTGATATCATTGATCATGGCCGCAAGGGTTGTGGATTTACCTGAACCGGTCGGGCCAGTCACCAGTACAACGCCGCGCGGTTGTTGTGCAATTTCCGCAAAAATTTTGGGCGCCTTTAATTCTTCCAGAGACAATACCTTTGAAGGAATAGTCCGCATGACAGTGGCAGCGCCGCGATTAGTATTGAAGGCATTGACCCGGAAACGCGCCAGATTGGGAATCTCGAACGAAAAGTCACACTCAAGATGCTCCTCATATTGTTTGCGCTGCTTGTCGTTCATGATGTCATAAATCATTTCATGAACATCCTTATGTTCCATGGCGGGCAAATTGATCCGGCGGATCTCGCCATGAACACGAATCATCGGTGACAAACCAGATGACAGATGCAAGTCGGAAGCATTATTCTTGACCACGAAGGAGAGTAACTCTACTATGTTCATCCGTTTGATTCCTTTTTTCCTAGCTGGTAAATTTTCATTAAAAAGTACCTCTAAAAATTCAGAGTTTTAAGCAAGACCAAGT